>USDK01000004.1 GCA_900553355.1 uncultured Lachnospiraceae bacterium | reverse complement strand
TTTCCATACACAACTGTATAATCAGCTTCTCCTCCTCTGAAATCATTCTGAAAATAATATAGATTCCCACGGCGCACACACAACGTATCTACTCCGTCTCCATCCCAATCCCCTACATATGTACTATCATCTGCTTTTCCATACACAACTGTATAATCAGCTTCTCCTCCTCTGAAATCATTCTGAAAATAATATAGATTCCCACGGCGCACGCACAACGTATCTACTCCGTCTCCATCCCAATCCCCTACGAGGGCAATATCAGACGATTTCCCATAGACTACAATATAATCAGCCTCCCCTCCGTCAATCCCACATTTAAAATAATAGGTGTTCCCACGGCGCACGCACAGTGTATCATTCACTTCTTCCTGTTCATAAGACAGCGTCCCTTTTTCAAATTCCTGCCATAAAAAACCACCTTCTACATATTCTTCCCCAACAGGGACTCCAATCGTATTGACCCCTCCACTGGATATATATACATTTAACAACCATGTCTTAACCGCAAACACACCGTACTTCGAACTAAAAATAGAGGCATATTCATAATCAATATACCCTGTTCCATTATCTAAACTATATCCATTATTTAAAGGTGATCCAAAAACACTTTCCCCACCATTGTTCTCATAATAATTTATAATCAATTTTTTTTGCTCTGCACTAATATCATCGCACACAAAATCCGATACCAATTCGGAAAACTCATCCTTCTGACTTATTTCAGCATTTGGTGTGATTCCTTCTCCAAATCCTTGTATAACATAAGAAGAATCAACATCTTCACTAGTAGTTGAGATTGTACCTGTTTTTTCTTCATTATCTGTCGGAATTTCATCTACCTCTTGAGGATGTTTTCCCTCTGATGACTCATTATTATCTGTCTCTTGATTATCTATCTCTTGATTATCTATCTCTTGATTATCTGTCTCTTGTAGATTTTCAGCCTCTTCTGTAATTTCCTGCAATTCAGCAGCGAATATTGTTTGACTAGAAAGTATTAAAAAACATATCATCAAACACACAGCCACACGCTTTTTCATTTATATCAATCTCCAAACTTAATTTTAAACTTTGACAATAATGCCTCATTATCATACCTTATTTCAACTATTTTTCATGCCTTTACTCTACTAAAATTATATTTACTTTCTTTTAATATATCAATATGACAAAAGAGAAATATCCAATAATTAGTAGAACGAAAATTCTTAATCTTAATATCCATTCCATTATACACGAAAGGGATGGGCAAACAACTTTTACCCATCCCTTTCAATGGTTTTTTAATTATATACAATTACTGTTGTTCCCACAGGAATATTATTATAAATCCAATGTGCATTATTAATATCCAATCGTACACAGCCATGTGATAACGCCATACCCAGTCTGCTGTCTCTTGGTGTTCCATTTTTATTATATAGTGTGGAGTGGAACAAATAATTGCCGTAAAATTGTGTCCACCAGTAACATCTGGAAGCGCCAGAGTCAAAATAGTATCCTCTGCCTCCTACCCGGAACACGCCACCTACCGTTGGCGTACTAGGAGCCCCAACAGTACAGCTCCAATACTTAACATTTCTCCAGTTGCCTCTCCATCCCTGGTAGATCCCCACCTTACGGGTTCCTCGATTTACTGCAATGATATACGCCGTAGAACTAGAGTATAAATTCACCTGTGCATACATTCCTGCATCTGGACCAATATTGTACTTTTGTTCTGTATAATATCCACTGTTTTTACCGGGTGCTGTAGCATCCTTAGAAACCAGTCGGATCTGGATCCCTTCAATTCTATATGCACATTTAGTAGTTCCTGCAGCCTGTCCGTTTTTTGCCCAGCCGAGCCATCCATATTTCTCCACATGGGTGCGATACCAGATATCATAGTATTTTGACAGATCACCTGTCAGTTTTATCTTAATAGCTTCCATTCGCTTTGATCCATCTGTGCATCCGGCAACATTGCCCTGGTCTACCCAGCCGCCCCATCCGCTGCTCTGCAGATGTACGGAATACTGGATTCCTCCCGTTGGAGTCAATTCATTCGTTCTATTCAGATAAATTGCAATATTTTCCAGGCGTTTCTTCTGTCCCGTCGTTCCAAGAGTATTCCCCTGAACAACCGGATTACTCATTCCCTGCCCCTGTATCGTTCCTGCATAGGTAAGATCTGATGTCTGATATCCTTCTATATATTTTGTTCCTGAAGTGCTTGGAGCCGGATCTCCTTTTTTCACCATCTGAATCTTAACAGCTTCAATCCGCTTGCTTAAATCTTTCGTCCCTACAATATCGTCAATCGCAGATGAATCCGGATTTCCCTTCACATAGGCAGACCAGCCGATCTTTGCCATATGAACAGAATAATAAACGTCATATTCCTTTGCAATTGGACCTTCCAGATGCATTTCTATCGCTTCAATCCGCTTTTTTTGTCCAGTAGTACCCGCAATTGCTCCGTTTTCTTTCCAGTCTTGCCAGCCTGTTCCCTGGAGATAAACCCGATATCTGATCTTGCTGGTTCCATCCCCCTGTGTATCTCCAGTATCTGGAAGGCTAATCTTAAGTGCCTCCATCCGTTTTGCCTGACCAGTTACGCCTGCCACTGCATTATCAAAAGTTTCCCCTCTCCAGCCATAGCTCTGAGAATGAGCTTCGTAGGAAATCTTTGGATATCGATAATGGTCCGTCGTCTCTCCGGGAGCCGCCCCATCCTTCTCTACCAGACAGATTTCCAGTGCTTCCAGGCGTTTTGCATACGCAAGACTTCCTGCTTTCTGTCCATTTTTTGCCCATTCTAACCAGCCATAGGTCTGGGAATGAACCCGATAGTAAATATCATATTTATCCGCATATTTTCCCGTCAGACGAATCTGAATTGCTTCGATACGCTTCGCCTGGCCGGTACTTCCTGCAATCTCTCCATCTGATTTCCAGTCCTGCCAGCCATAGGTCTGCCCATGGACACGATATTCAATGCCGCCTTGTTCTTCTTCCTGCGCCGACACATTTTCATCCACGGTCTGGTCACCTTCTGACACGTCTGTAACTCCTGTATCCTCAGCTATTGATGGAGTCTCTACTATTTCTGTTCCAGATATAGCATTATCTTCGCCAGACTCCTGCTGTTTTTCTGCCAACTCTTCTGTTACTGGCATTTCCGGCTCTTCGATGACATCCTCCATTTTCAGTGCAATTGCTTCCAGACGTTTGCCTTGTCCAGTGCTTCCAATCTGTTCGGAATACTTATATTCTGTCCAGTTATTCCATCCTTTGGTCTGCATGTGAATGCGATAAGACAAAAGCGGCATCTGCTTTTCTGCAGGCTGCTGATCTATTGTTTGATCACTATCACTTCCCGTATCTACATTCTCACCTTCACTTACATCTCCTGACTCGGCACTGTCAGACTGTGTTTCATCCACATCAGATTTCTGTCCACTATCTTGCGTATTATTATCGCTTCCTCCATTCCCTGCCGGGTTCTGATCCTCTTTCGCCGGCGTCTGCGAATCGCCATTTATTCCATTATCTGCTGTATCTTCCCCTGATATTTCCTGCTGTTGCTCAATAGGCTCTGTACTTTCCTGTGCCATACTGACCACAACATTACCTAAAGCAAGGCTCATGCTCAATATAATCGCAACAAATACTTTCAATCTTCTCATACTTTTTCACCGCTCTTCCTTACAGAATTTATAACAAACAGTTTGCTTTTGCCTTTAATCGGTGTTTATTGTTCTGTCTCTACAAATGGTCTATCCGTGCTGCCCGGAGCCTCTCCTCCCTTTTCAACCAGCTGAATCTGGATTGCTTCAGCTCGCTTGGCAAGGCCTTCTGTCCCGGCCGGTTCTCCATTCTTTGCCCAATCAAGCCATCCATACGTCTGCACATGAACGCGATAATAGATATCATATTGGGCCGCCATTTCTCCAGTCAACTCAATTTGTACTGCTTCCATTCGCTTAGCAAGACCTTCTGTTCCGCTGATTTCATATCCATTAACCCAATCTTGCCATCCATACGTCTGCACATGTGTCCGGTACCGGATTTCATCTAAATTCTTTCCATTTGCAAAAGAAATCCGTAAAGCCTCCAAACGTTTTGCAAGTCCGGTAGTCCCACTGGTTGCTCCGTCAAAGCTGTCAGATCTCCACCCATAAGTCTGCACATGTGTAGAATATTTCAACAGTGCCTGTTTACTGGGTTGTACGGTTTCTCCAGGTGCTGCACCGCCTTTTTCAACCAGTTTCATCTGAACAGCTTCTACACGCTTTGCATAATCAAAAGTTCCTGCCGACTGCCAGTCTTTTGCCCAATCAAGCCAACCATACGTCTGCACATATACGCGATAATAAATATCATATTTTTCACCAAGTGTTCCTGTCAGCTTCATTCTTATAGCTTCAAGACGCTTTCCTCCACCAGCAATTCCAGCTTCCGTATAATTCGCTTTCACAGCATCCTGCCAACCATAAGACTGCATATATGCTTCATATTGAATATCTCCATCACAGTCATAATCCAGATTTGCCACCTGTGCCCGGAAAGCCTCTACCGCAAGTGCCTGTCCGGTAGTTCCATTCTGTGCTCCATCCGCAGACACTGCCTGCCAGCCCTTTCCATTAACATAAGTGGAATACTGCACAGTCATATCTGCTTTTACATATGGGTTTGCTGTCTCGCCTGGCGCTCCGGCACCCTTGGGCAGAACTACGATCTGCAATGCCTCTGCACGTTTACTATAACCAAGAGTACCTGCAGGCTGCCCATTACTTGCCCAATCCAGCCAGCCATAGGTCTGGGAATGTACCCGATAGTAAATATCATATTTATCCGCTTCTGATCCAGTCAGCCAGATTCGAACAGCCTCTAATCTCTTGGACTCACCTTCGGTTCCTGCCATTTCTCCATTCGATACCGGATCCATCCATCCATAACTCTGAGCATGTACCTGATACTCTACCCCCAGATCGCCATAGCCTTCACCTACGTTAATCTTTATTGCTTCCAGGCGTTTAGAATACCCTGTGTATCCACTTTGATAGCCATTTTGTTTTGGGGTATCCCATCCATAAGTCTGCTGATGCGTCGTATAAGAGATGATATTTGTATCCTCTACTGCTATCGGCTGTTGATCGTAAGTCTTTACCATAGAAAAGTCAAGATCCACCGGACCACTGATTCCATTGACGCTACCCTCATCTGTACACTGCCACATAACATAATCTCCAGCATAAGTACAGCTATGATTCCATTGTGCTACCCATCTGTCATAGTTATTAAAAATAGAATCTGTCAGATAATTATTGAACCAATCAAGATTCGCATATACCCCTACTTTATAACCTGCCGCACGGATCGTATCACAGAAGGTTTTTGCAATCTGCGCAATCTGTGTCTTGCTGACAGAACTTCTTACAGAAGTCTCTTCCAGATCATAAAAGATTGGATAACTGAGATTATATCCCTTTACCAATCTCAAGACATGCTCTGCCTCACTTTTTGCTCTAGCCACAGTATCCGCATAAGAATACAGATAAGTTCCAAAAGGAATTCCATTTGCAGTGCAGGCATCTGCATTTTTCTTCCACATGGTATCATCCTGGCCAGTCTCATTCATACCATATCCACACCGGATCATTGCATAGTCTACATCTGTGTTCTTAACCTTTGCCCAGTCGATATTCCCATTCCACTGGCTGACATCGATTCCCTTGGCCGCCGCTCCATCAATCACTTCGCCTCTGTCATTGTAAAATCTTCCATTATACTCAGACCACGCTCCGACAGAACGGGCAGAATATGCAGAAGCACCTCCATTTGACAGAATTCTCTCACCGTTTTTAAACCTCCAGCTGTTTGCCGTATCGTTCTTCTCAGCTTCACTTGGCGTCAGTGCATTATCTGTTTGTTCCTCTTCTAAAGACTGTTCCGTTGAATCCTCCTGCTGCCCAGAGTCTGCACTTACATTGTCTTCTGAATTTGTTGTCGTATTATCTTTTGTACCACTTCCCTCAGTCTCTACCGTCTGGCCAACATCACTATTTGCATCCTCTTCCGCCTGCTCTTCTGTGTCTTCCACTGCAGCAGTCTCTTCAGAGGCATACAGCGCATCTGTCGGTACACTGACAAAAAGCAGCGCGCTTGCCAGAAACAGTGTCAAAATTCTCTGTACTCTTTTTTTCATCCTTACTCTCCTCACCATTTTTTATATTCAAATATCCTAAAACAATCTTCTGACATCCACCAGACGATTTCCCGAATCCCAGTCTTCGTACCAGTCTACGTCATGAATTTTTGTTCCATATTTTCTATTTAACGCATGAATCATCTCATTGTTTCCCAAATAAATCCCCACATGGGTAATATTTCCCGAGCTTCCGTAACAAAGGAGATCTCCTATCATCCATTTACTACGATCCTGAAGGCTTACAGATGTACCTGCAAGAGCCTGCAGATAAGAGGATCTCGGTACAGATATATTAAAAATATTCTTATAAATCCACTGTGTACACCCGGAACAATCCCATCCCATCGGTGTTGCCCCACCAAAAAGATAAGGGCAATCTTCATATTGTTTTATCTGCTCCACCACACCCGTCAGATTATTTCGATTATAGAAAGACTCACCTGCCGTACTTGGCGCAGCATTCCCTTTTAAAACCAGCTTAATCTGAACCGCTTCCATACGTTTTGCATAACCTTCTGTTCCAGCCGGCTGTCCATTCAAGGTCCACGCAAGCCATCCATAGCTTTGAACATGAACGCGATAATAAACGTCATAATACTCGGCAACCTCACCAGATAACTGAATTTTTACCGCTTCAAGACGCTTCGCCTGCCCTGTAGTCCCATTAAAATTCTCATTGTTCATGAAGTCGGACCAGCCATAGGTCTGAACATGTGCCGCATATTGAATATTACCCTGTGCCACTTCTGCAGACGAAGTATCCAGATGAACTGTAATTCCTTCAATTCGTTTTGCTTCTCCTGTAGTTCCCAAAATCTCTCCATTTGCCACTCCGGCAACATCTCCATAGGTCTGAACATGTCCGGAAAAAGCCAATTCATCTGCTGTATATTCTCGAAGGAAACTTCGTCCATCCTCAGGCTGATGTCCCTCCGCCGACGGATTCATAAAAATCTGCACAGCTTCCATACGTTTTGCATAGCCCTGTGTACCTGCCAGTTCTTCGCTTTGCGCAAACCCAAGCCAGCCTAGAGTCTGAATATGAGTTTTATAATCGAGTACATAATTCGCACTTTCCTCTCCCACAAGCCGGATTTGAATCGCTTCCAGACGTTTGGCCTCTCCCGTGGTTCCAGATACCTGTCCATCTCCTACCCAATCCTGCCAGCCATAGGTCTGAACATGAGACCGGTATTCTACCTGTAAATCAGAGCTGGGGTTTCCATCCTCATCCACAATCCGCATTTCAATCGCTTCCAGGCGTTTCGCTTCTCCCGTTGTCCCGGCGATACTTCCGCTGTCCTTCCAGTCCTGCCAGCCATAGGTCTGAACGTGTACGCGATACTGAAGCGTATAAATATGAGGTTCTTCCTCTTCTATTGTCATTGTCTCGACAGAAGGCTCCTCTGTCTGTATTTCCGATGCTTTGTCCGTTTCCTCTTCGGGAATATCTTCCTGGTTCTTCTCTTCTTCTATATTATCTTCTGCCCCTGGAATTTGTGTTTCTTCTTCTCCCACATTTTCATCGGCAGGCTGACCTTCCTCCGTTGACTCTTCTATCGGCATCTGTGTATCCGTATTCACCTCCGCTCCCAAAACAGTCTGCCCTGATAACAGAGCAAGTATCATTCCGGCAGCAACTATCTTTTTTATATCTCTTTTCATAATTTTTCCTTTGCATATGTATTTGGGTAAAAAAACCCGTATACATTTTATCATATTTGAATTCATTCTTCCAGTGTTACTTCACATAAAAACTGCTGGAAAAACCTGGCGCAAAACCATAGTTTTTCCAGCAGTTATTTTTACTGCTGCAATATCTAACGCAGCATCTCTTCATGTGCCGCATCAATTGCTGATACTAACGTATTCATATAGTCCAGTCTTCCGTATGCTGTGGACAAAATGACAACCACATATGGATGTCCACTTCTCATCACAATTCCAGCATCATTCTGAACATTATAATATCCACCTTCGCCAATCCAGCCTGCTTTAGAGTATACCGTATATTTACTCTTTAAGGTATTACTGATAGGAGAATTCAATGTCCCCGTAAATAACCCTCTGCAAAATGTAGAATTCGGCTTTCCACTATAAAAATATTCATAACTCTTCGCCCACATCTGAGCCAGCTGTCTTGGTGTTAAATCTGTATAATTTCTCGAAGTGTTGACCCCAGAACATCCAGCCGCTTTTACCCAGGAAGCAAATGGAGCGCTTCCATAAGTTCTTCTAAGTGCCAGATATGCATTGTTGTCGGAGACCTTGATTGTACTTTGCATCAAGCTTCTTGATGCCGTCGCCGACCCCGGTACATTTTCATTCAGGCTTACAACATATGGACCCTTAATTGTACTTGCACTATAAAATGAATTATTGGAATTATAATAAATTCCTTTTCCGTTTGTTAAATCTACCACATAAAAACCGACACGCCGCCCGATTTTTGTGAAATTAGAAATCGCACTGTTTAGTTTGTTCCTTACGCTGCTTGACATCGTGTAAGATCCAAAAGAAGCTAACGCGGAACCACTCTGTGAAGGAAGATTAACAACCGTTTTATAGCTGGACGAACTGGTTGCAGGTCCTTTTTCATTCTTAGGAACTAAGTAAATCTGAACCGCTTCTACACGATAAGAAATTCCTGTAGTTCCGGCTGTTCCTCCGTTTTTCGTCCATCCAAGCCACCCATAGCTCTGTACATGTGCCCGGTAATAAACATCATAATACTGAGATATTTCTCCACTTAATCTGATCTGAATGGCCTCCAGCCGTTTATTTTCACCCTTAGTTCCTGAATAGGTCCCCTGATTTACCCAACCGGTCCAGCCATTACTCTGTACATGTGTACGATACTGTATCGTTCCTCCAGGGACTTCACCGCTGCTCTGATCGAGATTAATGACAAATCCTTCCAGATGCATGGACTGTCCGGTGGTTCCCAATACGGCATTGTTGCCAGACGCTGAAACATCTCCTTTTTCTCGCACGTATCCAAAGAAACTAATTTCTTCATTCTTAAATTTTCTCAGATAGGCCTGTCCGGGTTCTGGATTGCTTGGATCTTTAACTACCAATTTTATCTCAACAGCTTCCAGACGTTTAGCAAATCCTTCTGTTCCTGCTACTTTTCCATTACATGTCCAGGGTGTCCAACCTTTCGTCTGACAATGGACACGATAGTATACATCATAATGATTTGCCATCTCTCCTGTCAGTTGAATCTGAATCGCCTCAACCCGTTTCTTCTGGCCGGTCGTACCGCTTAACTGCCCATCACTCTTCCAGCCCTGCCAGCCTATGGTCTGCACATGTGTACGGTATTGAATTCCGCCACTGTATTCCGGATCATGGAGACTGATCTTGATCCCTTCCAGTCGTTTTGCTGATCCTTCTGTCCCACTCAGCTGCCCATCATATTTCTGTGCCTGCCAGCCTATGGTCTGCACATGACTCTGATAAATAATCTGTGGTGCATAGTAGGCATTTTCCGTAGATCCAGGTGCCTCAGTGCCTTTTCTTACAAGCTGGATCTCAATGGCTTCCAGACGTTTGGCATAAGCAGAAGTTCCTGCTTTCTCTCCATTCTTTGCCCAGCCGAGCCATCCATAAGTCTGTGAATGCACCCGGTAATAAACATCATACTCTGTCGCATATTTCCCCGTAAGTTCAATCTGTATAGCCTCAATTCGTTTTTTCTGGCCAGTGGTTCCGGCCACTTCTCCGTCATACTTCCAGCCCTGCCAGCCATAAGTCTGACCGTGTACACGGTAACGAATCCCCGACGGCTCCTCTGCAGGTTCCTCTTCCGCAGGAAGCGTTTCTGTCACTTCTTCATTATTATCTACTATATTTTCATCTGCCCCTGATTCACTTGCTTCTGCAGGGACTTCTTCTTCTACTTCCTGTTGCTCTTCATCTGACGAAACTTCTGGTTCTTCTGTCTCCGTCACATCTTCAATTTTTATCGCAATAGCCTCCATCCGTTTGGCCTGGTCTGTAGTCCCGGCCTGCTCGCCATTGCTTACCCAGTCCTGCCAGCCATAAGTCTGCACATGACTTCGATAAGAAATTTGAGGAGGATTTACTTCTTCCACATCTGGCTCCTCAGTCACCTCTGGTTCGTCTGAATCTGTATTTTCTTCCTCACTTTCAGGATCCTGCTCTGTCTCTTCATCTGTTTCACCCTGCTGCACATCATTACCCGGTGTTTCTTCGCCAACATCTTCCGGGGGGGGGGACATTACCTGACTGATCTGCAGAATCTGAAACTTCTCCGGTATCGCCTTGATTTCCCTCCACACTGTCTTCTACATTTGTCTCTGGATTAGCCGGTATACTTTCTTGTGCATTTGCAGGTATTGCTACGCTTAAAACCATAACAAGCGTCAAAAGCATACTCCATATCCTCATATTCCTCTTCATACTATCCCTCCCTCACTATGGAATATTCCAAATATTCTTCATTAATTATAGCATAAGCGCTAGAGTAAAACCAATAAACATCTAAATACGATATTTAGTTGTCTTCTGTCCTTTCACTAATAATATATCTGGGTCTTCTCTTTACCTCCATATAAATTTTTCCAATATATTCACCCAATACTCCCAAGCTGATCAATTGTACACCTCCGATAAAGCAAATAATACTCGTCGTACTTGCCCATCCCGCAACACTGTGTCCCACGAAATACATAATTACTGTCCAAAGTACACCGATAAAACTCAGGAGAGAAATAAAGATTCCCAACGCTGTGATCAAACGGATTGGTTTGATGCTTAGGCTGGTAATCCCATCAAAAGCCAGTGACAACATTTTAGATAAAGGGTAATGACTTTCTCCTGCAATTCTTTCATGCCGTTCATAATATACACTGGTACTCTTAAACCCCACCAAGGGGAACATTCCTCTGAGAAAAATATTTACTTCCTTAAAATTTGCAAATTCTTTCAGCACTCTGCTGGATACGAGGCGATAATCAGCATGATTATATACAACTTCTGCCCCGAGAGCATTCAAAAGCTTATAAAATCCCTGCGCCGTCGTCCTTTTAAAAAAAGTATCTGTTTTTCTCGCGCTTCTGACTCCATATACGATTTCACAGCCATTTTTATATTCTTCTATCATCTGATTCATCGCATTGATATCATCCTGTCCGTCACAGTCAATCGAAATCGTAATATCACACTTATCCTTCGCTTCCATAAGACCTGCCAGAACTGCATTCTGATGTCCCCTGTTACGACTCTGCGAAATTCCGATATAGTGTTCATTTTTTTTTGACAAATCTTTAATTATATTCCAGGTAGAATCTTTACTTCCGTCATTTACGAATAAAATCCTGCTTTGAGAACTAATCATCCCATTGCTTTCCAACTCATTTATTTTTTTTAAAAATTCTACACTCGTGATCGGCAATACTTTTTCTTCGTTATAGCAAGGAATCACGATATATAAGACTGGTGTTTTCATAATCTTCCTCCTGTATATCCGCTATTATCTTATCACATAACGATAAGATGTTCCATAGTAACATATACAACTCCATTCTACATTTCATCCATCTGCCAGCTCGTATTGCCTATTATATTTTGTTCTCCATTTCCATCCACTACATATGCATGTATCTGATATTCTCTTCCTTTATCTTCAAATCCTTCCACATCTACATCCGCATGATAGTTTCTATCTTCATCTGCCTCCATCTGTATCCACTGCAGATCACTTTGATCCTCCGTTGTCCACACCGCGATCAAAACAGACTGAATTCCATTTTCCACATTTTCGATATCCGATACTTTTACTGAGAGCATTCCTGTATCACTCTGATAATCTCCGACCTCCACAATCGCTTTAGAAATATTCTCTTCCCGGATTTTTAATGCCTCACTGTCTCTGTCTATACTTGCCAATTCTTCCATCAGTTCTGACTTCCGCTGCAGTTCCTGATTCATTTCATCAACCCCAAAATATTCCACAAGCGTCTGCTCTGCCGAAAAAAGATTTCTCCCAAGTCCCAGACGGTCTCCTTCTATCTCTGCTCCCATTGCCGCCAGCGTCGTCGGAAAATGATCCATGGTAGAATAGGTACGTTCTACCATCACTTCCCTCTCCGCTGCTGAATTGATATAAGCGACATAAGTTCTTCGATCATAATCCGCCGATACATCTTCGCAAAAATCACTGTCCATCGTCAGATGATCTCCGGCCAGCACAATCGTTGTATTCTGATAGAAGTCCTGCTCCTGGATCCAGCTGATAAATTCTGCCAGCTGCTTACTGGAGCAAGCCATCACATTGGCATACTGATGATCTCCGTAGGTATCCTCGCATTTTTCACAGACATAGCCGTCCTCGAAATGTGTGTCCACCGTCAGCATAGTCAGATTAAAGGGATTATCCTGGGACGAAAGTTCTTGCAATTTTTCTTTTGCGAAATCAAACAGATGATAATCTTCATATCCCCACCATACAGAATAATCTTCCGGCAGCATGCCATTTTGTGTTGCGTAAGGATGATCGATAATATCATAATTTCCATGCTCCGTAAAATATAATCTTCTTCCTCCAAAAGTGGCATCTGAACCGACTAAAAGTGTCTGGGAATACCCTTCACTTTCCAAAATATCTCCCAAAGTCACGATTCCCGGAAAGAAATGTTCCTGCGTATCCATATCGTTTCCATTAATAGAAATATTTAACGGAAGCCCGGACGTCTGTGCAAACATAGCCCCCATTGTCCAGCTTGCCCCAGTCATGGCATGCGCCCCATTGATTTTTTCGTTTTCTCCGGAGAAATCTTCATTTTCCTGTGCGATCTCTGTCAGTTCTGGGATTACATTTACTGAAAATCCGCCTCCGCTGCTCTCGTCTGCATAAGTCGTCTCCATGGATTCCAGGAAAATATAGATCAGATTTCTCTTTTCTTCCGGAAATGTAATAGATGTTTCTGCCGGGTCTACATAATATGTATCAATAAAATCCGAAGCAGTCCCCTGATTTTCCAGATACTCTTCTAAATTCAGCCTTTCCGCTGTAACATACACGGTTCCAAACGAAACAACAATTCCTAAAACCAAAAGAATTGCATCCATTAGATAGAACCAGCGTTTCTTTCTAAATACAACAAGCAGTAAAACCACTACGAGCAGGATAAGGATCGCCGGGAGCAGGCATTCAGCTATGTACTCCCTGACCATATCTGTATTTGTCCCTTCCAATGGACTATTCAAATGAAACATGAGCTCATCCATCGACAAGTTGTCCCATGTACGGAACATCCACCACATACTAAAGAGCAAAAGCGGCGCTATCAATGCAAACATAACTGTCAGCACGATATCCGCCACTTTTGCTGATTTTATTGCTATCTTTTGTACTTTTCTCATATTTTTCACATTCCTCAATCACAAAATCTTTAAAAATAATCATAACATACATGATCGAAAAATGCTAAGAAAAAGAAAATCCCAGTTAAAAATATGTAAAATTTACATATCAGTATACCACACCGGCGCTGCTGCCACTTTCCCTGCTGCGGTATACAAAATTCCTCCCTCACTATAGTAGTTCGGATTTCCTGCTGCCACCTCAATATACATCAGATTTGGCAGTCCTCCCAGCGCTCCCGGTGCAATATAGCTGATATTTGCCGGAATATAGATTTCTGTGATCAGCGCCGCTACTTCCGCAAGAGCGCCGCTTTCGATCCCCACGCAGGCAGTCTCCGATGGCAGCGCCAGGATCCCGTCGCTAATACTTCCTGCCATGCAGGAAACAACATATCCTGCATCGTTGCACACATATCCTTCCAGTTCTTTCCATCCGGCGTATAATTCCAGTGTTTCCACGCCCTCTTCTATTCCTCCAAAGGGTACCGTGCAGGCCGCGTCCAGATCCCAGCCGTCAAACACCTTCCCCAGGCGGAAAGGAACATTCCACCCTTCCGGAGAAAGGACATCCACGCTCTCTGTCAGCGTGGTGACCGAAGGCTCACCGCCGTTTCCATATAATTGAATAGTCACTACAGCCGGTACTATTCCCTGCTGGCCGGACTGTTCTTCCTCACCCGACATAGTCACACTTCCATTACTTTCTTGTGCCAAAGGCATTTCCGGTACCACTGTTGTTTCCGGCGCTGCAGCCGCCTGTAAAACGGCCTCATCATTTTCTTTATCTTTTACGTCAGGCTTTTGATATTTCCACAAATCCGTCTCGGACAATTCTACCGGCGGATTCAGCATATTTGCCATAGCAAAAATATCCGCCGGAAGGTTCTGGAGGTCTGGTGTCTCCGTCATAAAAGCCGTCTCACCCTGTCCGTATCCTGTCATATCCTGCTTTTCCTGTATATCCTGGTATTTTTCCGCTGCCGTATATAACCCCAGCAACAGTAATATGGTAAAAAGAAGCTGTGTACCTTTCTTTTTAATCTGCACCTGATTTATCTCATACCCCGATAATCTGATAACTTCTTCCATTCCCTTTCACCTCATTCCATCGTCTCATCCACATACCATACCGGGCAGGCTACAATCTCGCCTGACGAAGTATATAAAACGCCTCCATCACTGTAATAGTTGGGATTCCCTGCTGCCACTTCGATATACATCAGATTCGGTATCCCCTCAAAAACTCCGGCATCGATATAACCGATATTGGCAGGAATATAGATTTCCGTGATCTGCCCCGCCACAGACGAAAGAGCCCCTGCTTCAATTCCCGTACATGCAGTGTCCGATGGCAGTGCCAGAATGCCGTCTGTGATCACTCCGGCATCTGCGCAAGAAATAATATGCCCCACATCATTAGATACAAATCCCTCAAACTCCCTCCAACCAGCATAAAGTTCCAGGACGCTGATTTCCTCTTCTACACCAGTAAATGGCACCGTACATCCTGCATTCAGATACCAGCCGTCAAACACTTTCCCAAGCCGAGCCGGAATATTCCACCCATCCGGAGATACCGCATCTGCCGATACCGTAACCGTAGCGACAGACGGTTCTCCTCCATTCCCATGCAAATGGATGGTCAACTGCAAAGGCACAGCCTCCTGTTCTGGAGTTGTTTCATCGGCGGCTGCTACCGTTTCTGCCACCTGAGAAGGCTCTGTAGCAGGCACGCCGGGAATCGACTCTTCTACAGATACCGGCTCTGTTGTTCCGACATTTTCCACAGGAATCACCTCTTCCAGATCTGTCCACCAGTCTATATCTCCTATCCCGTTTGTAAGACTTACCGCTTCAGCTACCTGTAAAATTTCTTCTTCCCCGGGATTTTCTTTCCCCGCCAGATTTGAAGCAGCCGGACTACTTTGCGCAGTCCGGGCCCCGTCCGTTTTTCCCATTCCTTCCCGGTATCTTTCCGCTGTTCCATAGAGACTGATCAATAATAATATCGTAAAAATCAGATAGATGCCTTTTCTTTTTATCTGACCATAATCCACCTCATATCCTGTTAACCTGATTATTTCTTCCATAACTTTCCAGCACCTCCCTTTATGCTTTATTATAAGGTGCCGCAAATTTAAAAGAAAGTGGCATCTTGACACATTATAGTGCCAATATACATGCGGACAGGGCAGCGTCCTTCCATGGCCGCTGCCCTGTCTCTTCTTTTCAGCTATTTCACAGACTTTTTCTTTTCATATACCCAGTATGCCACCCCGGCAACGGCCAGGCAGAGCATCACAATCCAGATACCGATCTGATTATCGTCACCTGTTTTAGGCGCAGATTTGTTCTGCTTCTGATTCTCTGAAGGATTTGATGTAGTATTCTGTCCGTTTTGGGTATTCTTCGCGTTACTGGTATCCTGAGTCTGATCAATCGTCTGTTCCTTATTATCAGTCGTCTGGGTTGTACCATTTGTAGTTGTATCGGATCCTTGATCTGTCTGGTTCGAAGGGGAACTCGAATCTTGTGTATCGGTTATCTCGTTTCCTGTCACTACACTATTTGTACCCGTAGAACTGTTTTCGCCAGTCGACGGAGCCATATTTGCCGGCGGTACAACGCTGTCAGTTCCAACTGCGTCTGTCCCGGCATTATCTGTTCCAGCTACGTCTGTGTCTACATTTTCCGGCTCTTCTGCCGGTGCGTCATTTAATGCGATCACATATGGTGAAAATCCGGTAACCTGGATCACGGCCTGTCCATCCTCAATCGTATCCTTATATGTTTCCTGGAAGGTCTGCCCGTCTTTTTCCGTATAATGCAGGATGAGGAATTCCTGTCCATTATAGGCGGCATCTATCGGGACGCCAAGCTGTACACTTTCGCCGTCAGCTAATTCCTGGCTGAGTTTAATATCATAGACGCCAAGAATCGTATGGTTTTTCACCGGCTCGATATAGGAAGCATACTGGTCCGACCCTTCAGCCACCGGCTCTGCCGTAACCGTTGTTCCTTCCGCAAATGTACCCTTTACCCAGATTCCGGTTGCCTCATCCTGAAGGCTTTCCTCTGTCTTGACTGGGTCTTCCGTACCTGCGTCCGGTGTCTCGGTTTCTGGCTCATCTGCATCAAGTGTCTCGTCCGGCTCCTGTGTCGGCTCTGAAAACTCTGGATCTCCAGACGGAGAAGACTCGTCTGGTGTCTCGGCCGGAACGATTGTCACTGTTGCCGCTGCGCTCTTTGACGTATCCGCTGCAGGCACAGCCGTAACAGTCAGGCTCTGAGCAGTTTCATCCGCTCCTATCTGAAGCCTGCCGTTGGCATCAATCTTCGTGTCAGCGCTGACAGCGCCTGAAACACTCCACTCGGCCTGACTTGACGGATTCCCACTGCCTGTGACAGCAATCCCAAAGGTAAGGCTGTCACCCGGATGAAGTTCGACCTGTGCCGGATTAATAGAAACGGCATCCACAGTTACCGGATCTGTTACGGTCACCGCCTGCTGGACGGTCTTGGTCACATCTTCTGATGTATAGGTCACAGTCACACTGGCCGTTCCCGACTGAAGTACTCCTGCGCTATAAGTCACGTCCTGGGTCACATCGGTTTCACTTCCGTCACTCCATTTTGCCATAACGATTATTCCTGCAGGATCGAAATTCTCCCCTGCTGTGTACGTCACTTTAGACGGCGCCTGATTGACATAGATGGAAGACAGTTCCTTTTTCACCTCTGTATTTGCGCCCTGATTTACAAGCGTCACATAGTCTGCGGATATGTATGCATACATCTGATCAAAATTATAGGCTCCTGTACTGGTAACGATAGCGCTTCTGTCCGCAGTAAGCACAGAATCGCTCTGAATCCGGTAAAAACCGTTTTCCGCTGTCGTATTCTGGATCAGTACCGCATAATTTGACCATGCGCCGGTTTTATACAATGCTGTACTGGAAGTGTTACTTCCGTTTCTGACATTGACAGAATTATGTGTGGTATTAATCGTATCTTTGATTCCAATGGAATAAGCATTTGCATCCTGTCCGCCGCCGTTCCGGTCCAGATACCAGATCAGGTTGGCTGCACGCTCGCCCCAGTATGGGTCTGACGCATAGCTGACATTGATGCCGCTTCCTTTGTTGCCAAGGAACCCTCCTTTATATCTCCAGTCGCTGGTATCCAGATATCCTCTTGACATCCAGCCGTCCGCAAACTGACGGATACACTCCTGCACACTGGCATATGTGGATGCGCTGGTACCCGGTGATGAATCCACCGCATTCAAGCCAAATAAGTTATTCTTGTCATGGGAGATGGAGCTTTTCCCCCATCCGCTTTCGTTTGCCCCTACCCCTGCGATCAGCAGTGCGTTCACACCGTAGGTATTCTGAGCAGATGTCAGATATTCTCCGATGTTATACATTTTAGATGAACTTCCCGCCTTTGCGTTAATAAGGCTGTTCAGCTGTGCCGCACTGTAGCTGCTTGTACTCCGCAACGGCAGATATTGGTAATAATTGTAATAAGGACTGCCTGCATTCACAGAATTCGACCGGGTCTGGTTCTGATAATCTGCAAGCATCACTGCATAGTCTGTATAAAAATAATGCCCATCATAGCTGTAGTAGGTCGTTCCGCCTGACAGATATGAGGGAGCATTTCCATTGTCAAGAGAGGTCGCATGGCCCGTCGTCGACATGTCCTGCGTGATATAGTGCAGGAGTCTGCCATCTGAGACCTTATAACAGCTGACGGATTTGGCGCTGGAAAAGTCCACTAGCTGGACTTCACTTGCCGCAACCTCCCCGACCACGCCAGAAAGCATAAATCTGACTTTCCCGTTATTGGTTCCAAGGTAAGCCGCGTCCGCGCCATAGGCCCCGTTGGTATATCCAGAAGCCCCTGTGCCGTATTCTGTGTAATTAGTCGTTGCATTTCCCTTTGTGCGGAAATTTACGACCTGTACACTTGCCGCTCTTGAAAACATTCGTATCTTTGGTTGTTCAACCGTACCCTCTGAATCGTCTACCTCATAGATATCACCGTTTTCATCCATACCGGTGACTTCCTCGAGACGTTCGGGGTTCTCATCTTCTAATGCTGATCCTGCAGACGCCTGCTCCCCTTGCGTTTCTTCTGCATTACTTTTTATCACCGCCGTCCCTGACAAGGTCAGGCAGAGAAAAAGCGCCGGTATCAGCAATTTTCGTATCTTGTTCACTCACTCCTCCTTCTTTCCCCTTACTATATTTTTTGATACCGATACAGTTTTACATTAGCACAATCTGACAAAATATGCAATTCTTAGTTACTGATTTTATAAATGGGGACAGGGGCAAACACAAATGGGGACACCCACTTTTGCGAACGGGGACGTACACTTTTGCAAAAAGTGTACGTCCCCGTTCGCAAGGTGTCCGTCCCCATTCATTATTTTATCAATTCAATATTCAGATCCACATTTCCCTGTATTCCGTCTACCTGTCCGGATTCTGTATACTGCCAGATCCTGAAATTGTAAGGGGTCTGTGGCTTCGCTTCGTAATCTGCATACCAGATGGGATAATCTGCCAGTTTGGCCAGATCGAATTCATAGGCCTCCCACAGCATATTGCTGTATATCATGGATTCATATCCTGCCTTTTCTATCTCTTCACAGAAAGCCCTCGCGTTCTTGGTGAACTGTTTTCCTGATACATCCTGGGTACGGGATTCGTCTCCGGTGATGGATTCCGGATCATACACTACCGGCATGTCCAGCTCATATCCTTCCAGATGGTCGATCACAAATTCTGCCTCTTCTCTGGCCTCTTTCTCATTGACAGCCTGGGCGAAAAAGTAGACGCCTACATCCAGGCCGGCAGCGGAAGCATTTTCTATATTGGTTTTATACATCTCATCAAGATGAATGTTTCCCTCTTCCCCGTATCCGCGATATCCCAGCCGGATGATCGCGAAATCATATCCTGCCGCCTTCACCTTTTCCCAGTCGATTTCCCCCTGATAAAAGGATACATCTACTCCCAGACGGTAATCAGAGATGTCCTCCCCTTCATATGCCATCTGGACTCCGTCCAGCTGAAAAGCATCCGGATCATAGGGATTCTTTTCCACATCCGGATCGATCTTCATCTTGTGTTCTTCCCCATGTGCATCCACAAACGTCATGGTTTCTTCCACTCCTGCGGCAGTATCTCTGGCCTTCTGGGAACATCCCCAGGTTCCTGCCGCTGCTAATATCAGACTGAAAATGAAAATCTTTCTGCTCATTCTTATGGCGCTATTCTCCTAACCCATCATGGATCGCCTCAAGCATTGCTTCCATCGCTTCTTCTTCGTCTTCGCCGTCACATACAAGCGTAATTTCATCGCCCTTTTTAATGCAGGCTCCCAGCACGCTTAAGACACTCTTTGCATTAGCTGTTGTCTCGTCATATTCGAAAGTCACCCTGCACTGATATCTGCTGGCAACATTACAGAAGATTCCTGCAGGTCTTAAATGTAATCCGGTCGGATTGGTAATTATCACACTTTGCCGAATCATAATCGGGTCCCCCTATTCGCTCTCATTTGTATTTTTATCCTGATCTGTCTGATCCCCTGATGTCTTCTGCAGCACAACCTCCACCTGTACATCATTGACAAGCGTACATCCCTTAGGAAGATCTACACTCACCGGAACTGTATAGGTCCCCGGCTCCGTATAATCTTTCAGATCTATTGTCACTTTTTTCGCAAGGGACAGGCTGTCCAGCGTCTCTTCCGGTCCGCGGATCTGCAGCTCCAGATCCACAGTCGTTCCATAATTGACTTCGAGGCCTTCCGCCAGATTGCTGACTACGATAGAATTTGTCGAGACCTCAAAAACCTGCGCTCCGGGCGGATTGACCGAAATCGCCACAACCACATTATTAGCATTGGAATCCACCAGTATTACGCCTTCCGGGAGATATTCTGTAAGATCTACTGTGTGTTCAGTCCTCTCTGTCAGTCCCGTCAGTTCCAGTTCGCTTTCCGGTATCTCGATTTCACTGATCTCTTTGATCGTATTTTCATCTCCGGAAATCTGGATTTCCTGCGGCTCACAGGTAATGTCCCCGATACTGTAACCATCTGCAGCAGTAATTCCGGATGTATCCAGACTGATTGGAACACTCTTGGTCTGATACAGCTCAACTTCCACAGATACGCCTTCCTCTCCCAGATTGTTCGCCAGGAGGGTCTGATCGATAACATTATTATTTGCATCATATAATATAAGAGAAGCTTCCAGGGTCGCATTCTCGGACAGGCCTGACACATCTACCTCTGCGCAGACTCTGTTGATGCTGTTGATCACGCTCTTCGGACCGCGGATCGTCACTCCTGCCGGATCCGCCTGAAGATTTCCGATCACATATCCTTCCCGTACCGTTCCAATCGTAGTCGGCGTAATCGGGAAATTATTTCTTGCTTCTTCTTCAATCTCTACCTGCAGGTTTCTCGGAGTCGAATAAGCAGACTCGATAGAATGTCCTTCAATCGTGACCTGGATCGGGATCTGTGTTCCCAGAGACAATTCCTTCATGTCCGCAACCGCCTGTATGTCATCCGCACTGATCCTGCTGAGTTCAGAGCGCTTCGCTGTAACGGTCACGTCTACTTCCTGCGTTCCATCCACGATCTGATATGTGCGGTTTGCATCTGTCACGATATTGTCATTGATCACAGTGACCGGTATGTCAGAAAATGTCTGATCTGTAACCGGATCATCAATATTAACCACCAGGAACCACATGATCACTGCAGCCAGGAAGGCTAATATTTTAAGGCTGAGATTATTCATCAGTTTTTTTCTCATTCTTATGCCTTCCTTTCCATAATGCACGAAATCTTCCGGTTTCCTTTTTCGTCGCCTGGATATCCATCAGCATCTTCCGCAGCTCTTCCTCTTTGATATCCCGGTAAAGCTGACCTCCCTGTGCAACGGAAACCGCTCCTGTCTCCTCAGAAACTACGATCACCAGCGCGTCGCTGACTTCGCTCATCCCCAGCGCTGCACGATGTCTGGTACCCAGTTCTTTGCTGATATTCATATTGTCAGACAGCGGAAGATAACAGGTCGCAGACACGATCCTGTCTCCACGCACGATAATCGCCCCGTCATGAAGCGGGGTATTATGCTCAAATATATTGATCAGGACCTGGCTGGACACCAGACAGTCCATCTGGATTCCGGTGCTTTCATATTCATTCAGGTGAATCGCCTGCTCTACTACGATCAAAGCTCCTGTCTTTACACTTCCCATTGCATAGGCAGCCTCGATCATGCTCTCTCTTGTCTGTTCGCTGAAATGAGACTTCTCCTTATTGGCCTCAAAGGGCACGACCGAAACAAGAAACTTTCGCTCTCCCAGCTTTTCCAGTCCACGCCGCAGCTCCGGCTGAAAGACCACCACAGCTGCTGTCGCCATAACAGTCACCAGATTTTCTGCGATAAACAGAATGGTATGCATGTTAAAGATGACGGCTAATAAAATGAATACAGCAAGGACCAGGATCCCACGGAGCAGCATCCAGGCTTTTGTGTTCTTGATCCAGACCATGATCTGGTAGATCAGAAATGTGAGGATGAGTACCTCAACCACATCTGTAACCTGTATGTTGGGAAAATAAAACTCCAGTGCGTATTTGTCTGCCAGTCCCTCAAGCAGCTGTCTCATTTTTTCACCCCTCTTTCTCTATTTATTAATCGACTTTTAAAATTTCAGAACTATTTCTTTTTCATGCCCAGGTCTTGTTCCATGCTCTGGGTCAGAAGCATTTTATCTACATCTTTCATATCACGCCTTTTTCTGGCTTTCTTGCGGACTTCTTCTGCATCAATGATCTCAGTCTCCTGCCGTTCGTTGATCCTCTTTACCGTCTTCTCAGGTGTTGAGATCGAGATCTTCGGCACAGCCTTCACATAATAATAGTATTCATCATCTTCGAACTGAAGATTCTCACTTCTTGCATAATCTACGGTAAAGAAGAACAATTCAAGGATCAGTCCCACAACAACCGCGGCAATGCTTCCTCCGATCAAAGCCCCATAAGAGGTATGTACGCCAAACGCAATATCTCCCACTGCGATCACAACGATATTGGCAACTGCTCCAGCCACAATCGCGATTTTCCATGCATGGTCCATCGCCTGCCGGCGCAGTGTATATACCAGGAAGCAGCAGATAATAAAGGCAACTACCACAATCCACATCTCTTTATTCTGAAACACCTGCTTCAGGCAGGTAGTAACCTGAGTCAAAAGATCTGCACTTCCTTCCAGGGAAGATGCATTTTTTCTGACGTATTCCAGCATGTAAAACACGATCGTCCCACTGACTACCGCCACCAGGCTGACCGGAGACAATACCAGTCCGCAGGCAACAGGGATCACATATGGTATCTTAAGGAAAAATGCGATCGGCGTCAGCAGTACCAGAAGAGCCATCTTCGGCGTCAGCCGCAGATAAAAAATATACAGAACCAGAAACACAGCCGCTGTCACCAGCAGCACTCCAAGCGAAACTGAAAACATATGTGCCAGCACCAGAGCCGTAGCTACAAGAACCGTAACGATCAGCGGCAGGAAGGCACATATAATCGCAAGAGCGAGTGCCGCCACCGGTGACGCCAGTGCATCCATGAATCCCACATTATGATTGATCAGGCCAAACACGGCCGCCGCCAGGATGAACTGACATACTTTATTAATGATTTTTGTATACTGCGCATATATTTCTTGCATGCGCCCACGTAATACATAGATTGTATCCATCTGTCTATCTCCTTTTTCCTTACTTCTGTGAGTCTGAATGAGCATACATTTTCAGAAGTCTGGTCAGATCATGATTATACTTTTTGACCCTCTGTCTCGAATTCTTATGCTTTTCATTATAAATATGGCTGGTGATCATCATATAGATAATAACCACTGCCAGCCATCCAACAATCGCCATTCCTCCGATCAGAACGATCACTGCCATAGACATATTTCCCAGCAGACTGTCCAGACCGGCAAGCACTGCCAGAGCAACTATGCAGACATAGCCGATGGTCACCCAGATAAAAGAGCACAACATATGGAGGCTTACGTAGTCCTTGCGGTAATACGCGCTGATCTTAAAATCTTCCTTGCCCTGCGTCTCCTCATAAAAAGCCAGGCGTGTCATTAACTTCACTTTCTTCTCATCTAACATCATGCACCTCAAATGATTTTTCTCATCTAAACATCATTTTCAGTATAACAAATATCCTTATCCTTGTCCAATACTTATCGTTAGAAAATAGACTTTTTGGACTCCTCTCTTTTTCAGTGCTGCAGCCGCTGCATTCAGCGTACTTCCGGTTGTATAGATATCATCGATCAAAAGTACTGTTCCTGCCGGCATGAAGGTGTCAGAAAGGGAGAAGGCTCCCTCCATATTCCTCTCCCGCTCTCTCCTCCCTAACTCCTTCTGGGGAATCGTATCCTTGCTCCTCCTAAGACTATCCTTATCTACCGGAATGTCCAGAACCTTTCCCAGTATCTCTGCGATCAGTTCTGCCTGGTTATAGCCCCTTTTTCTCATTCTTTTTCTGTGGAGCGGAACCGGCATGATCTTTTCGACCTGCCAGCTTCTGATCTGCGGGGCGTACTCTTTTTGGAGCTCTTCTACATAGTGTATGGCATATCTTCTCTGATTGTGATATTTAAAACGATAAATGGATTGACTGACAGGCTTCCTGTGAAGCCAGAGACTGTAGCCCTGGTCATAAGAATGCCGGGTCTTACTGCAGTCATGGCAATATTCCTGCTCCATATATCGGACAGGCCTGCCACACTGCATACACCTGGGCTCTTTGATCTTTAATTTTTCCAATTGTTTCCGGCACTTCTGACAGATTCCGCTATTGCTGGCCTTCCCACAGAACGGGCAGACTTCCGGCCACAAAAGCTTTTGGATCTGTGTAAAAATATAAGTCAGGTTCATCTAAAATTCCCGGATTCTTTCTGCAAGACTCGTATTACGCTTCTGATCCTGATTGTTCTGGATCATCTCCTGGAAAACTGCCTCGCTTCCCACCAGAGTAACACACTTTCTTGCCCTTGTTACAGCCGTATACAGAAGATTTCTGTGGAACAGCTGTCTCGGTCCCCTAAGCAGCGGGATTACCACTGCCGGGTATTCACTCCCCTGTGACTTATGTACGGTGATGGCATAAGCCAGCTCCAGCTCATCCATCATGCTGTACGCGTACGTCACTTGTCTGTGTTCATCATACTCCACCGTCATGGTCTCTTCATAAGGATTGATTTCTCTTACAATTCCCATGTCCCCGTTAAATACACCCTGTCCTTTGTCGACTGTCAGGCCATATTTTGTCCGGATCTCCCACTCCAGCTGGTAGTTATTCCTGATCTGCATTACCTTGTCCCCTTCCCGGAACAGGTGATCTGCATATTCCCTTTCTGCCTTATCTGGAGACGGCGGATTCAGATACTGCTGCAGGATGCGGTTCAGCCTTTCTACTCCCAGCAGACCTTTTCGCATAGGCGTCAGCACCTGGATATCATAAGTCCTGGCATCCACATATTTGGGCAGTTTCTTCTGGATCAGCGTCAGGATCACGCTGATGATCACATCGGCTTCCTGCCGCTTTAAGAAAAAGAAATCTCGGCTCTTATTGTCCAGGATAACCGGCTCTCCTCTGTTGATCTTGTGGGCGTTTACAACGATATCACTTTCTCCGGCCTGTCGGAAAATCTTCGTCAGCATCACGACCGGGAAACAATGGGATGCAATGATGTCTTTCAGCACACTGCCCGGCCCCACGCTGGGAAGCTGGTTCTGGTCACCTACCAGGATCAGCCTGGTTCCCGGGATCACCGCCTTTAACAGCGCATTCATCAATGGCAGATCCACCATGGACACCTCATCAATGATCAGAACGTCCGTATCCAGTGGATTCTCTTCATTTCTCTGAAATCCTCCGATACTCTCATCTTCCGGATTGCCGCTGACTTCCAGAAGCCGGTGGATGGTAGACGCCTCATATCCTGTGGTCTCCGTCATCCGCTTTGCCGCCCTTCCTGTAGGCGCCGCCAGCTGGATCGTCATTCCTTCGCTCTCAAACAGGCGGATCATGGCATTGATGGTGGTAGTCTTTCCGGTACCCGGACCTCCTGTCAGCACCAGGATTCCTCTCCTTGCCGCCTCTGTCACAGCCTGTCTCTGCATCTCATCCAGACACAGTCCTGTCTGATCTTCAATCTTCGCAAGCCGGGCCATCAGCCGCTCCTGGGGAATCTCTTCTGAAATATTCAGATCATGCAGCATTTTCGCCACATTCAGTTCCATATAATAAAATCTGGATGAATAAACCCGTACACCGTCCTCTGCTTCCTTGATGACCACCTTTTTTTCGATAGACAGATCCATCAGATAGTTCTCTATATTTTCAATCTCTACTTCCAGCAGCTTCCCGGCCCTCCATGTCAGCGCATCCCGCAAAAGATATACATGTCCTTCCCCGATACTCTGCATCAGTGTATAGAAAATGCCGCTTCGGATCCGGTAATCGGAGTCCGTATGTATCCCTACTCTGGCTGCGATCTCATCCGCCGTCTTGAAGCCGACTCCGGCCACATCGTCTGCCAGCTGGTAGGGATTTTCCTCAATCACCCGGTAAACGCTTCTGCCGTAGTGCTGGTAGATCTTTGCCGCCAGTGTAGTGGAGATTCCATATTTCTGCAGATAGATCATCGCACGCCGCATGTCCTTTTTTTCCTCAGCCTGCACGGCGATCTCTCTCGCCTTCCGTTCACTGATTCCCTTTACCTCAGCAAGACGCTCCGGTTCTTCCTCGATGATCCGGAAGGTGTCCTCCTTAAACTTCTGCACGATCCTTCCTGCCAGGGCCGCTCCCACGCCTTTGATGGCGCCGGAGCCCAGATAGCGTTCGATAGACACCAGGTCTTCCGGCTCACAGACTTCCGAAGACTTTACGGAAAACTGCAGGCCATAAAGTTTATGCGTGGTGTACTCTCCCTCCATCTTCAGAAGTTCACCTTCCTCAATGAAGTGAAAATTCCCCACGCAGGTCACTTCCCCATCGTCATTATTCAGATGAAATACTGTATACCCGTTATCTTCGTTCCGGTATACAATGTGCTCTATATATCCTTTTATCTCTTCCATCAGTAATCTTTTCGCCCGCCTGCAAATTCTACAAACTGTCCGGTGCCGATGGCAACTACCTGCATCGGCTCCTCTGCCGTCATGGTATTAATGCCGGTCTTTTCCTCGATCAGCTCTTCCAGTCCGCGAAGCATGGATCCGCCGCCGGTCAGCATGATCCCCCGGTCCAGAATATCTGCCGATAATTCCGGAGGTGTGCGCTCCAGCACACTGATCACCGCCTCAACGATCTGTCCCGTTGTCTCCCGCAGTGCCTCCTCTGTCTCAGAAGAAGTCACCGTCACCGTCTTCGGAAGGCCGGTGACCAGATTTCTCCCCCTTACTTCCATGGACTCTTCTTCGATCAGCGGATAGGTCGTCCCAATTTTGATCTTGATATCCTCTGCTGTGCGTTCCCCGATCAGAAGATTGTGCTTTTTCCTCATAAACCGGACGATCGCTTCATCAAAATCGTCTCCCGCCAGCTTGATAGATGTGTTAACCACCGTTCCCCCAAGGGAGATCACCGCGATATCCGAAGTTCCTCCTCCGATATCGACGATCATATTTCCACAGGGTTTTGAGATGTCGATCCCCGCACCGATGGCCGCCGCTACGGGTTCCTCGATCAGATTCACCTCCCGGGCGCCCGCGGCATAGGTAGCCTCCTCTACCGCCTTGCGTTCCACTTCGGTGACGCCGCTTGGCACGCAGATGCTGATGCGCGGCTTTTTAAATGTACGTTTTCCCAAGGCCTTCTGTACGAAGTACTTGATCATCTTTTCCGTAACTGTATAATCTGAGATCACTCCCTGGCGCAGCGGACGCACTGCGATGATATTTCCCGGCGTTCTGCCAAGCATCAGACGCGCTTCTTCGCCGATAGCCTTGATGGCATTTGAGTCTCTGTCAAAGGCCACCACGGATGGCTCTTTTAAGATCACACCCTTGCCCTTGACGTACACAAGAACGCTGGCCGTTCCCAGATCAATTCCTATATCTGCTGACATCCTTATTCCCCTTTCATAATGCTGTCTTATCCTCTTTTGTGCACGTACCATTATAATCAAATTTCCGGAAAATGGAAAGCCCTTATTTCCTTAATTCTTTGTAAAGCATCGGGCGCTTTCGACACTATTTTTTCAAAACCGCACTAATATACTTTCCGGTATAGGATACAGGGTTCTCTGCCACTTCTTCTGGTGTTCCCTGGGCAATCACGGTTCCGCCCTTCTCTCCGCCCTCAGGTCCCATATCGATGATATAATCTGCTGTCTTGATCACGTCCAGATTGTGTTCGATCACGATCACTGTGTTACCGTCTGCGGAAAGCCGGTGCAGGATTTCCGTCAGTTTGTGTACGTCTGCAAAATGCAGGCCTGTAGTCGGCTCATCCAGAATGTAAATGGTTTTTCCAGTACTTCGTTTGCTCAGCTCTGCCGCCAGCTTGATTCTCTGGGCCTCGCCGCCGGAAAGAGTGGTAGAAGGCTGCCCCAGCCGGATATACGAAAGGCCTACATCGTACAGAGTCTCCATTTTTCTGCGGATACTGGGTACATGTTCAAAGAAATGCAGTGCTTCTTCCACCGTCATATTCAACACGTCTGATATGCTTTTCCCTTTATATTTCACTTCCAGGGTCTCTCGGTTGTAGCGTTTTCCCTTGCAGACTTCACAGGGGACATATACATCCGGAAGGAAATGCATTTCGATCTTCAGGATCCCGTCGCCGCTGCAGGCTTCGCAGCGGCCGCCTTTTACGTTAAAGCTGAAGCGACCTTTCTGGTATCCCCTTGCCTTGGCATCCGGGGTGGCTGCAAACAGCTCCCGGATCAGGTCAAACACGCCGGTATAGGTGGCAGGATTTGACCTGGGTGTCCTGCCGATAGGCGACTGATCGATATTGATCACCTTGTCCAGCTTCTCGATTCCCTTGATATCCTTGTGCTTTCCGGGAATCGTCCGCGCACGGTTCAGGTCTCTTGCCAGCCGTTTATACAGGATTTCATTGACAAGAGAACTTTTCCCCGAACCAGAAACGCCTGTCACACAGGTCATAATGCCCAGAGGAAATTTTACATCGATATTTTTCAGGTTGTTTTCCCTGGCTCCTGTCACCTTTATCCATCCGGATGGCTTTGCCCGGTGGTCCGGAACAGGAATTTTAATCCTTCCACTTAGGTATGCGCCGGTTATGGAATTTTTATTCGCCATAATTTCTTCTGCCGTACCTTCTGCCACCACTTCTCCGCCGTGTTCGCCTGCTCCAGGCCCGATATCCACGATATGGTCGGCTTCCAGCATGGTATCTTCATCGTGCTCTACCACGATCACCGAATTCCCCAGATCTCTTAAGTGCTTTAAGGTCCCCAGCAGCTTGTCATTGTCCCTCTGGTGGAGG
The DNA here is from genome assembly GCA_900553355.1 of uncultured Lachnospiraceae bacterium. Taxonomy (GTDB): domain Bacteria; phylum Bacillota; class Clostridia; order Lachnospirales; family Lachnospiraceae; genus Merdimonas. The sequence goes on along the minus strand of USDK01000004.1, from coordinate 45,879 downwards.
CCGATACTTGGCTCATCCAGAATATAGGCCACGCCTACCAGCCCGGATCCGATCTGAGTGGCAAGACGGATACGCTGAGCCTCACCGCCGGAAAGGCTTCCCGTAGCCCTGGCGAGGGTCAGATAGTCCAGTCCCACATCCATAAGAAACTGGATCCTTGCCTTGATTTCTTTCAGGATCTGACCTCCGATCATCATCTGATGCTTATTCATCTTTAATTTTTCCAGGAATTTCTGGAGACGTTCGATGGAAAGGGCTGTGACTTCTGCGATGTTTTTTCCTCCCACAGTCACCGCCAGCGCCCCCGGCTTCAGGCGCTGGCCGCCGCAGGCATGACATGGTGTGATCCGCATAAACTCCTCATATTCAGCTTTTACGGTCTCAGAGGAGGTCTCTCTGTATCTTCGTTCCACATTCTTGATTAGTCCCTCAAAAGCCACATCATAGACCCCTTCTCCTCTCTGGCCTTTATAATGGACCTTAACTTCTTTTCCATTCGTGCCATGGATCAGAATGTCCTGGATCTTCTTTGGATATTTGCCAAAGGGCGTATCCAGAGAAAAATTGTATTCCTGGCTCAATGCATTCAGGATCGCATTGGTAAAACTTTTCGGATCTGTACAGGACTGCCATCCCATCACGGTAATGGCTCCTTCGTTAATGCTTAATTTTTTATCCGGGATGATCAGATCAATGTCAAACTCCATCTTATACCCAAGGCCATAACACTCCGGGCAGGCGCCGAAAGGATTATTGAAAGAAAAGCTTCTGGGTTCAATCTCTTCAATACTGATCCCACAGTCCGGGCAGGAGAAGCTCTGACTGAACTGGATGGTCTCGCCGCCGATCACATCCACGATCAAAAGGCCTTCTGCAAGATTTAAGACTGTTTCAATGGAATCTGTCAGACGCTGCTCGATACCTTCTTTGACCACCAGACGGTCCACGATAATCTCAATATTATGTTTGATATTTTTATCCAGTGTAATCTCTTCTGAAAGCTCGTAAAGATTCCCATCGATCCTGACGCGCACATAACCGCTTTTCCTGGCCCGGTCCAGCAGTTTCGCATGCGTCCCCTTTCTTCCTCTGACGACTGGGGCTAACAGCTGGATTTTCGTCCGCTCCGGCAGCTCCATGATCTGATCTACCATCTGGTCTACCGTCTGCTTTTTGATTTCTTTCCCACATTTCGGGCAGTGCGGGATCCCAACTCTTGCGTACAGCAGACGGAAATAATCGTAAATCTCTGTCACAGTCCCCACCGTAGAACGGGGGTTCCGGTTGGTCGACTTCTGGTCAATAGAAATAGCCGGGGGAAGCCCTTCGATACTCTCCACATCCGGCTTCTCCATCTGCCCCAGGAACTGTCTTGCATAGGAAGACAGAGACTCCATGTACCGTCTCTGTCCCTCTGCGTAGATTGTATCAAATGCAAGTGAAGATTTCCCTGATCCGGAGAGTCCGGTCAGAACCACCAGCTCCTCTCTGGGAATGTCCAGATCTATATTTTTCAGATTGTGCTCGTTGGCCCCTCTGATCTTGATAAAGTGTTTTTTACTTGTCTCTGCCATGTTTTTATCCTTTCTCTGCTATGATTCTGCCATCAACTTTTTGATCTCGATCATTTTATCACGCAGCTCGGCTGCCGCCTCGAAATTGAGCTCTGCAGCTGCCTTCTTCATCTGTTTTTCCAGATCCTTTGCCAGCTTTTCCAGTTCTTTTCTGCTCATGGATTCCGGATCCTTCTCCATCCGCATCTCTTCTGCCGCCACTTTTTTAGAAATGGAGATCAGATCCCGGACGCTTTTCTGTATCGTCTTCGGCGTAATTCCGTGTTTTTCATTGTAGTCCATCTGTACCTTACGGCGCCGCTCCGTTTCCTGGATCGCCAGACGCATAGAATCTGTCATCGTGTCGGCATACATGATGACATGTCCTTCTGAATTTCGAGCCGCACGCCCGATCGTCTGGATCAGGGAAGTCTCTGAACGCAAGAATCCTTCCTTATCCGCATCCAGGATCGCCACCAGAGTAATCTCAGGAATATCCAGGCCCTCTCTTAAAAGGTTGATTCCCACCAGCACATCGAACACATCCAGACGCATATCTCTTACGATCTGCGTCCGCTCCAGCGTATCAATGTCTGAATGTAAATATTTGACGCGGATTCCCACTTCTCTCATGTAATCCGTCAGGTCTTCTGCCATACGTTTGGTCAGTGTCGTCACCAGCACCTTATTCTTTTTCGCCACTTCTTTATTGATCTCACCGATCAGGTCATCGATCTGACCCTCTACCGGCCGGACTTCCACCTTCGGATCCAGAAGCCCTGTCGGCCGGATCACCTGCTCCGCCCGAAGCAGCTCATGCTCCTCCTCGTACGGTCCCGGAGTCGCAGATACAAACATGATCTGATCGATCCTCTGTTCAAATTCATCAAAGCTTAAGGGGCGGTTATCCATGGCTGAGGGCAGACGGAATCCATAGTCCACCAGTGTCTGCTTTCTGGACTGATCGCCGTGATACATGCCGCCGATCTGAGGGATTGTTTTATGAGATTCATCGATAATGATCAGAAAATCATCAGGGAAATAATCCATCAGGGTATGAGGCGGCTGTCCCGGCTTAAGACCGGACAGATGCCTGGAGTAGTTCTCAATCCCGGAGCAGAATCCGGTTTCTTTCAGCATTTCAATATCAAAATTGGTCCGTTCCGCAATCCTCTGTGCCTCCAAAAGCTTGTCCTCACTCTTAAAGTACTGAACACGCTCTTCCAGTTCCTGCTCAATGGCGTCTGCCGCCCTCCGGATCTGTTCCGCCGGCACAACATAATGGGAAGCCGGGAAAATGGCTACATGCTCCAGTTCCCCCTTGATCTCCCCGGTCAGAACGTCAATCTGGGTAATCCGGTCGATCTCGTCTCCAAAAAACTCTATGCGGACAGCAGTCTCCGCCTCATTGGCTGGAATAATCTCCACTACATCTCCCCTTACGCGGAAGGTACCTCGCTTAAAGTCCATTTCATTTCTTTCATACTGAATATCTATAAGCTGGCGCAGTACTTCGTCTCTGTCCTTCTCCATCCCCGGACGCAGAGAAACCATCATCTTTTCAAAGTTCTCCGGCTCACCCAGTCCATAGATACAGGACACACTGGACACGATGATCACATCGCGCCGCTCGATCAGAGAAGCCGTTGCCGACAGCCGCAGCTTGTCGATCTCCTCATTGATGGAAGAGTCCTTGGCAATGTAGGTGTCCGAAGAGGGGACATAGGCCTCCGGCTGGTAGTAGTCGTAATAGGAGACGAAATACTCTACGGCATTGTTCGGAAAGAATTCCTTGAACTCGCCATAGAGCTGTGCTGCCAGCGTCTTATTGTGTGCGATGATCAGCGTCGGTTTATTTAATTGCTGAATGACGTTCGCCATCGTAAACGTCTTACCAGAGCCGGTGACACCCAAGAGTGTCTCGCATTGATTCCCCTCTTTAAAGCCTTTGACCAGCTGCTCGATGGCCTGGGGCTGGTCACCGGTGGGTTTGTATTCTGATACTAATTCAAAATGATCCATGTAAAATCTACTCCTTAGTTTTCCCGTCTTGTCAGGGTATAATGTTATACCCGAAGAGTGCTCTTTTATGACTTTTGATATGTTCAATATCAGCCACCCTCAAAAAATTCATTCGTAACGCAAATGTCAAAATCAGAAAATGACACTGCCCTATATTGGACTTTTCACAATTTGTTCACGAAAAGTCACAAAATATTAGTCGTAACGCAATACAAAATACTCTGTTGAGTATTCACATACTTTTTATTCAAAATTTTTGTCTTCCAACAATTTTTGCAATTCTTCTTTACTTGGAAGTACTGTTTCGTATTTACTTGCAAATATTTGATTATTATCTTCAGGTAAAGTCATTTTCACAATAGCATCTTTCTTGTCTTTGCAAATAATAATACCTATTGTTGAGTTTTCATCATCCAATTTAACTTTTCGATCATAATAATTAACATACATCTGCATCTGTCCTATGTCTTGATGTTTTAACTGACCAATCTTCAAATCGAACAATACAAAACAACGCAGTAAACGATTGTAAAATACTAAGTCCACCCGGAAATGTTCTTCTTCAAATGTTAATCTAACCTGCCTCCCAACAAAAGTAAATCCTCTTCCCAATTCCAGTAAAAACTTCTGCAGGTTATCTATAATTTTGTTTTCCAATTCTGTTTCAGAATAAGTAACCAGTTCAGGAAGGCCTGTGAACTCTAAAATATAAGGATCTTTAAATATATCTTCTGGCTTTTCGATCATCTGACCCTCTGTTGCAAGGCGCATTACTTCTTCTTCATCTCTACTTAGCGCAAGCCGCTCATAAAGTGAACTCCCATACTGACGTGCCAGTTCATCTTTGCTCCAACCATTTCTATAAGACTCTATTTCATAAAAATGACGTTCATCAACATTATTTATCCTCATAAGGATGAGATAATGAGACCAACTCAGATAAAATTTTCTCCCTTCCTGTGTAACTGGAAGTTTTTCAGATTGGGGAAACGGTGTTTCCCCAATTGAGTCTTTGGAATAAACCAGATAAAATTTACGCATCAATTTTAAATTATCATATGAGTATCCTCTTCCAAATTTCTGTGTTAACCTTTGAGACAATTCTTTCAAAATATACTTTCCATATGCTGCACGTTCTTTTCCGCCTTGTTCTTCTTCAACGATCATCCTCCCTGCTTCATAATAGGAATATACCATTGTCATATTTACTGCAGTAGACAAATTTTTCTTGGCATTTTGGAACAATTCTATTACTTTGTTATAAAAAGTTTCATTTTGAATATTTTCCATAAAATACAACCTTTCATATTTCTGACTTTAAATAGCCACTATTCATAATTTTACAATTCGTTCTGTTTAGTTGTAGCCAACTTGCTTTTCTCTCATCGCTTATCTCATTCAGTTTCTCAAATTTAATTGTTTTTTAGCTGAATATTTTCTCCTTATAAGATCTTACTTTTTTCCCTTTTGCATAATATTCTATATAAACAAGGCGATGCTTTGAATCTATTTCATAATAAATCCCCAAATCGTATCCACAAACATGTTCTGGCAATGTTTTTCCATCAAATGACCACACTCCATCATATGAATTTTTTGTCAATGCAACCAGCCTAGCTTTATCATTTTCCTTTTCCTGCATTGAACGATAGGCTTTTTTCATTTCTAAAGCAATAAGATTGTCTTTTTCAACAATCTCTCCTCGACTATGTACAATAAGATCGCATATAATAGTCACTACTTTTAAATCCTCATTATAAATAGTCTTTATTCGACCATTATTTCTATTATATTCAACATCAACATAATACCCGGAATATTTACTATTTCTAATTTCCAAATAAAGGCATTGCGCCAATGTACTACATAGACTTCTTTCCGCTACATTACTCAAAATAAACGCTGCATTTTCCTTTAGAAACCTTTTATTTGCCCTTTCAAAAATCTTAACTAACTCATTCTCCATAATACATTCTCCACATAATAAATTTCCCCTACAAAAAGTCACAAAATCATTTTGTCCGTCTAGTATCATCCAGTCCGTTTCGTCCTATTCTGTCCACAAAATCTGGAATGAACAGCACGAAAAACCATTAAACACACCTCATTTTCCGGCCCCGGCACACTAACTCACAAAATACTCCACTGCGTTGTTCGGAAAGAATTCCTTGAACTCGCCGTAGAGCTGTGCTGCCAGAGTCTTATTGTGTGTGATGATCAGCGTCGGTTATTCAGTTGCTGGATGACGTTCGCCATCGTAAACGTCTTACCAGAGCCGGTGACACCGAGAAGTGTCTCGCACTGATTTCCTTCTTTGAACCCTTTGACCAGCTGTTCGATCGTCTGGGGCTGGTCGCCGGTGGGTTTGTATTCTGATACTAATTCAAAATGATCCATTCGAAATCTCCTTTATGAATCTAGTATTTTCATTCTCTTCCGCTATTATAGCAAAGTATAAAAAGAAAGTACAGAACAAACATTCGAATTTGTTCTGCACTTTAAACGAACCTTCCTTTATACCTCTACTTTAAAATTCTCCATAGTCCCATCCGGATGGCAGTATTGGAACAACCGATCCATATCAACACAAAGTTCTTTTCTCTGATCCTTCTACTTTCTCCATCAGCCCGTGCAGGATTGAGAGAAAAAGCATGATAAACTCCCCGTCTTCGACTTTTCGTACAAAGAGCTTTTTACTTGATCTTTCTCCCTTGTTTTAGGAGAAGAGTAAAGATTAGGTTCAAAATGATTTATGGCAATATATCTCTGAACCCACATATTCTTCGATTTTTGCAAGATAACTTTCCAGGAGCTCCAATGTTCCCGTCTTCTCCAGGAGCTCTGTATCCGCCTTATATACCTTGATCCAGGTATCCTTTCCTTCTGTCCGGCATAGGTTCTTGCATTCCCAGAGCTTTTGCAGGGCTTCTTTGGAGAACCGGGTATCCAATTCCCAGAAATCGGCAATCTTAAATATCTCTGCCAGCATCATAATATCCATCATGAAATAACTGGCGCCGCACAGCTCTCTCTTAGAATTCACTTTTAATTCCCACTTCAGCTCTTTCAGAAAAGTATATGCCCGTTCTTCGTCCTTTTCCTCCATCTTACTCAGGAATCCCACAAACCTGGGGAGCAGATACTGCTGTCGGAACTCTTCATGGGCAATCTCGTCCATAATCAGACAGATCAGCCGGATCCATTCCTCATTGGCCGCTCCGTCGAATGTGAGATAATATTTCTCTTTTTCACCGTCTTCTTTTCTTGCCATAGGCATCCAGCATCTTTCCGGGAAAAAGCTCCAGTCAAAATACTCGTCATAATTCACCAGCCTGCAGAGCCAGTACAAGATCACACTGTCCTGTCTGGGATGCACCCAGTTTCCCTGCTGCTCAAACAAATACTGGAACAGGATCTCTTTCGCTCTTTTGTCCCTGCTGTCCAGTTTCTGATAAGAATCCATGGCTTCCATCTTTTTATACGACAGGGCCGGAGTGCTCATCCCCATGGTCTCCACGGCGTAATCCACACAGACCGAAGCCGCATCCCTGACAAGCCCCGGCATATCCTCCCATATTGTCAGCCATACTGCAGCCATAAATTCGTCCAACGATTTAAAAATTCTGAAAAAATATTGCCGTCCCTTTTCTTCTATCCTTTTCAGGACCGCAAAACCGCCCGGATCTTGCAGAAACTCCTGGACATACCAGGGATTTCCTTCCTCCAGCGCCTTATAGAGAAGATGTTGGTTCTCTTCTGTAAACCCTTGTTTTCTTAGTTCTTCTTCTGTATCAAATTCCGTCTCTCGTGCAAGGGGACCCAGAAGGCGTTCATATCCCTGCTCTTTGGTCCGGAAATATGCAGTCTCCTCCGGGGTCAGACGATGCGGCTCTTCATAGATCCCAAGGACCTTGATATCGGCTCCTTCATTATAACGCCCGGTGATTGTCCGGATCTCTTCCTTAAACTTTCTGGTATAATACAGTCCATATTCCCTCAAAATCCAGGGAATATCATCTGTCAGCATATCCTGCGCCACCCAGTATTCTCTCTGCCCATATTCGATCAACGTATCCAGAAGGATCTGCTTTAAATGGGTTTTCAGATACGTCCTGCACTCATCTTCGATTTTCTGTACGGCTTCCGGATATGTTTCCTTGAGCTCCCAGAATCCACGGTATTCTGGATACAGCATACAATGTTCCCAGTATTCCCCTGTCAATACTTCCCCATCAAAATGCATTCCGGATGCCTCACATACGGAAAGGAGTCCTGCAAAATCCTCCATCTCATCTGGTCCGTCGATCAGAGGCATCTCCCCTTCTTTTCCTTGTCTTCCTTCCTCCAGGCGTTCAAAAAAGGTCTCTACATATTCATGGATGAATTTCCATATCCGGCCGTCCGGTTTCTTTGACGAGGCCCGCATCAGGGAAAAGGCCCTCCCGCTAAAACGGCTTCCTTCCTCCCAGCCACCGTCCCGGTCACCAGGGATCCCAAGCCCAGGCAGTCTCGACGGCATAGTATAAAACTCCTCCACACACCGTGTTTCCAGCCGTTCATCACTTTTGCGGCTTAACCCCTTAAAGGATTCTGCCAGCATTAACAGCTGATCATAATAGATACTGCATTCCGTCAGAAGCGGAAGATAAAATTCCCGGTTTCTGGACAGATAATCCAGCAGGAAATCCATCACCGAAGGATTTTCAAAATCCAGATAAATCTCTTCTGTCTCTTCATCAAAATAAGTATAGACCACAGTTTCTTCCAATTCTGAAATGCAGGCTTCAAAAGCTTTCGGTGCTTCTTTTCCTGCATAGTTCTGCACATAACATCCATAAGTCTCACGGATATCAGACAGACTGGCCGGCGATTCGGTAATGGCAGCAATCAGGGCGGTCACTTTTGCTTCTTCTGACAGTTCCCGAAATACGCCTTCCCACATCCGTTCCGGATACTCGATCCACTCTTTCAGCTCTTCTGCATATTCCGCCGGCGGATACTCCTCCTGATGGCATTCCTTAAAAAACTGCTCGATCACTCTGGGGTTATATCCTCTATGCTTTATCAGCCAGTCACAGCACCCAAAGATGCTCTCGACATAATCCCACTCCAGATCTGCAGCCTCCAGATGTGCAAACAAAATCTCCGCCTTCTCAGAATTTGTGTATTCTTTCAGCACACATTCCAGTTTCCGCTCCCGGATCAGATCACGAAGTTCCGGATTCTGATCCATCGCCTGCTGGACAATGTATTCCCTGGATGTGATGATCAGTCGTTTGTTGTCCGCCTCTTCTATCTGACAGATCAGATCCGACAGCATCCTGCTTTCTCTGCGGCTTCTCTCACGGTGAAGCACGGATCCCCAGTAATCATCCAGCACAAATACCTGCCTTACATCCTCTTTCCAGGCTTCATCTATCTCTTCCAGTCCCAAGGCCCAGCAAAAGCCTTCCCTCTGCCATTTGGCCCCATCTTCAGTTTTTGGATCCGGCTGCAGAAAACCAAGCGCCAGGATCCGTGCAATCGTTGTCTTTCCCATGCCGGGCTGTCCGGACACCACGACTACGTGATCTTTCTCCAGACGTTCGGATGCCTTATCATAAACTTCTGTCTGTACAAACGACCTGCAGGCTTCTATCGCCTTTTTCCACTCTCTGGCGCTGCGCGTCCTTCTTCCCCTTTGAAACGCATCTGCCAGAAGTTCCTCCAGAACAGCCCCGTCCGTCATCCACAGGCCGGTAAAATTTTTCTCGCTCCATCGGTAGTCCGGATCCGACAAAAGACCATTCAGCATATTTCCATCGATCAGATCCTCACTCTTTGAAAGCCATGGCCCAAATCGCTCCCGGATCTTCTTTGCTTCTCCTGCGCTCAAGGGCAGGGACACCACCAGGATGTACCGGTCCGGATCAAGCTTTTCTACCTTTTCCGCCTCATCCTTCAGGCTGCGAAACAGGCTCTGAAAATCCCGGCAGCACTTTGCCTGCAGAACGATGCTTCCTTTTTCGTCATACCAGAGGCCGTCTTTTCCCTGATCTTTTCCCTTCCGGTATGTCTGGAACCGGATTCTCTCCCTCTGTCCTACAATCTCACAGGCCATCCGCTCAAACTGCTGTTCTTCCAGCCTTCTGCCAAAATCATAATTTCTCATCTCTGGTCACCATCCAAAAGTATGTCCGTCTCGTTTTTCTTCAGTATAGCAAATCCTGCTTCAAAAGAAAATACAGGACGGCATCTGCCCGTCCTGTATTTTTACTCTTCATTATACAATGATTAATTATATCAGCTCATCCTTTATGCAGCCGGCTTTTCTGCCTTCTTCTGGATCAGTTCTTTTCCAGAGGTATACACGATAGTTACGCCCAGGATCATCAGCAGTACTGCCACGATCAACTGCAGGCCTTCTACCATAAATACGCCGGTTCCTGCTGAGAATGCCTTGACAAGAGAGATAAATCTCTGGATCAGCGCTGAGAAGGTAACCACAAGCATGATCACAAACGGCGGAACCAGTGTCCGAAGTTCTCTGCCTGTCACCTTCAGGAATACACAGAGTGTAATCAGTACCAGTGCGCTCAAAAGCTGATTGGCACTTCCAAACAGAGGCCAGATATTGGAATATCCTACCTGTGTCAGGATGTAACCAAATACCAGAGTGATCAGCGTTGAAAAATATTTGTTGCAAAGTACCTTTCTCCAGCCCTCTGCATGTTCCATATCATCGGTACTGAACAGTTCCTGGAAGGACATACGTCCAATACGTGCTACCGAATCCAATGTGGTAAACGCCAGGGCTGATACACACATGGTCATAAAGCTCTGTGCCACATAGACCGGGATACCAAACATCTCAAGGAATCCTGCCACACCGGAAGAAAAGATCTGGAACGGTGTTCCCACCGCTGCGGTTCCATCTGCTCCGGCCGCCGCGCCTGCTACACAAAGTGCAACGACTGCCAGAAGGCTTTCCAGTACCATGGCGCCATATCCGACCTTCAGCATATCCTTTTCATTTGAAATTGTCTTCGAAGAGGTTCCTGATGAAACAAGGCTGTGGAAACCGGAAACCGCTCCGCAGGCTACCGTAACAAACAGGATCGGGAACAGGGTTCCCAGGCTTTCATTCTCAAATCCGGTAAATGCCGGAAGGTTCATGGACGGGTGTGCAAAGACAAGTCCAAGAACTGCACCGGCGATCATGCCGATAAACATAAATGTGGACATATAGTCTCTTGGCTGCATCACAAACCACATAGGAAGCACAGCTGCCAGAAAGATGTAGATAAATGCAATGTATACCCACATTTCTTTTCCCAGGATCACTGGAAAATTCATACCAAATACAAATGCAAGTACCGTACAGACAAGGCCAAATACAACTTCCTTCCATCCTGTAAATTTCACCTTATGCTGTACAACCCCAAATACTACAGCAAACAGGATGAAAAACAGAGAAATACTTCCTGCCGCGCCGTTTACTGTTGCGTTTTCCGCCAGGGTCTTCACTCCGTCCGTCACGACATATGCATTAAAGGTATCTGCTACCATATCCGCAAACGCCGCGATTACGATCAGGCAGAACAGCCAGCAGAAACCAAGGAACAGCTTCCGTCCGGTTCTTCCGATATACTTCTCGATCAGAAGTCCCATAGATTTTCCGTCATTCTTTACACTGGCGTACAGTGCGCCAAAATCAGTAACGGCTCCAAAAAAGATTCCTCCAAGGATAATCCACAGAAGCACGGGAAGCCATCCAAAAGCCGCCGCCTGGATCGCACCAGTCACCGGACCTGCCCCGGCAATGGAAGAAAACTGATGCGCGAATACGGTCCACCCGTCCGTCGGCACATAGTCCTGTCCATCATTATGTATCACTGCAGGTGTCTTTGCTTTTGGGTCTATCCCCCATTTTTTCGCAAGCCATCTGCCATACAGCACGTATGCAGCAAACAGGCATACGGCCGCGATCAGTACAATTACCAATGTGTTCATAATCTCCACTCTCCTTCAGTCTCACAATACATGAAAATTTCTCCCACCTGACAATAACCTACCAAAATAAAGCAAAACCGCCCTCCGGCATCTTTTTTCATACCAGAGGACGATTTCTATTATAACCATTATTTTTTAATTGTCAACAAAAACCGAGCGCAATCTGTTTTTTTTATTGTTTTTTTCTCAGATTCATGATCCCTCCTACAAGGATCTTCACATCATCCAGAATATAATCAAATGCGCCGGCCTTATAGAGATTGATGATGATCATGCCCACAGGAACAGCAAAGATCATCCCCAGCACGCTTCCGATCCTGTATCCAATATAAAGAAAGGCCAGGGTCGGCAATGGCCGGATCCCCATACTGTCTCCCACAAGCTTCGGCTGGATCAGCTGACGTACCAGCTGCGTCACTCCACACAGGATCAGAAGGCCGATTAACATACGGAAATTCCCGGTCACCAGCTGATAGACCGCCCAGGGGATCAGCGCTGTACCAGTTCCAAAAAATGGAAGAAAATCCAGGAATGCGATCAACAGTGCAAGCAGAAAGGAAAAATGTACCTTTAAAACTGCAAAACCGATGACCAGAATGATATATACCACAAACATGATCTTAAACTGAGCCTTAAAATATCCTCCCACCGCATATTTCAGATTTGACATTACCATGCTCATCCGATTCACCAGCGGATCCGGGGCTACTTTCTTTGACCAGACGATCAGCTCCTCACGTTCAGCTATGAAGAAGTAGGCGGAAATGATCGTCACGATCGTACTGATCAGGATAGACGGGATTCTCTTTGCCACATTTCCGGCAGCTGTCACTGTCGGTTCGCTTAAGCTCCCCATCAGATTCCCTGCAGACTGATCCAGATCTCCCATCATTTCTCTCCAGCCGTTCTGGATTCCTTCCGGAAGCATCTGGAAAACCCCGTTCAGATTCTGCCCGGTCTTGTCCAGCACCTTCTCCAGATCCGCATACATAGACGGCATATCCTGGATCAGCGAGGACACCTCTCTCCACATACGGCTCACGACAAAATATATGACAAAGATCAGGGCCCCCAGCACCAGGATAATGATCAGGGCCGATCCAAGCTTCTTCACCAGCTTCAGACGTTTTTCCAGCCAGTTGACCAGTGGACTTGCAATATAGGCAATAAACCACCCAATGACAAAAGGCATGAAAAAGCCAAGCAGTCGGATGCCCACATATATAAACAAGATCGTACCGATCAGACTGACTGCCAGACTGATGATCACTTTCCAGTAAGGCCGGTTATCATTCAGCTGTTCTCTGAAATTTGTTTCCATTTTTTGTAACTACACCCCTTTTTTCTCCAGATACTCTGTCTCCACAAGCTCCCAGATTTCATCTCTCCCCTGCTTTGTCATGGATGAAAACGGGATAATCTTCGTGCCCGGCACCAGCGAGAGGCCGGTCCGCAGCATCTTCAGGTGCTTGTCTACCTGGCTTCTTTTGATTTTATCAAGTTTTGTAGCAATGATGATCGGATGATATCCCTGTGACACCACCCAGTCGTACATCATCTTATCATTGGCAGACGGCTCATGCCGGATATCGATCAGCAGGAACACCGCTTTCAGCTGCCTGGATCCGTGGAGATACCGCTCGATCAGCTGTCCCCATTTCTGTTTTTCCTGTTCAGATACCTTTGCGTATCCGTATCCCGGCAGGTCTACCAGATACAACTCCTCATTGATATTATAAAAATTGATTGTCTGTGTCTTACCCGGGGTTGCTGAGATCCTTGCATAGGACTTACGGTTCATCAGTGCATTGATCAGAGAAGACTTGCCTACATTGGATTTTCCTGCAAAAGCGATCTCCGGCAGGGTATTCTCCGGCAATACACTGGTAATTCCACAGACTGTCTCCAGATTCACTGTTTTTATGATCATACGCTCCTCCTTTTTGCCAGTGCAAGCTTCAGAACTTCTTCCATATGGGATACAAAAACGATTTCCAGACCTTTGGTAATCTCCGATGAGATCTCTTCTACATCCGGCTCATTCTCCTCTGGCACCAGTACGGTTTTAATTCCTGCATTCTTCGCAGCCAGCAGCTTTTCTTTTAACCCACCGATGGGAAGCACTCTGCCCCGCAGCGTGATCTCCCCGGTCATCGCCACGTCTGAGCGTACCTTTTTGCCTGTAATCGCTGAAAACATGGCTGTCGCCATAGTGATTCCTGCTGACGGCCCGTCTTTTGGCACTGCTCCCTCCGGAATATGGATATGTACATCATGCTCTTTAAAGAAGTCTTCCGCAATCCTGTGCTTTTTACTCACAGAACGGATATAGCTGATCCCAGTTCTTGCGGATTCCTTCATGACATCTCCCATCTGCCCGGTCAGGAGAATCTCTCCTTCTCCAGGCATTACATTTACCTCAATCTCCAGGGTGTCTCCACCTACACTGGTCCAGGCCAGTCCCCGGACGATTCCCACCTCGTCGGCTTCATTTGCCATCTGGTAAATGAACAGCTCTTTTCCAAGATAGGACGACAGATTTCTCTCCGTTACATGGACTGCCTTTTTCTTTCCTTCCAGGATTTCTTTTGCAGTCTTCCTGCAGATATCTCCGATCTTCCGCTCCAGCTGACGAACACCGGCCTCTTTGGTATAATTTCTTGCAATCTTCCACAGTGCTTTTTTACTGATCGTCAGCTGATTCTTTGTCAGTCCGTGCTTTTCCAGCTGTTTGGGAATCAGATGCTCCAGCGCGATATGCATTTTTTCATTTTCCGTATAGCTGCTTATCTCAATGACTTCCATTCGGTCCAGCAAAGGCCTTGGTATCGTCTGAACCGTATTGGCGGTCGTAACAAACAATACCTCCGAAAGATCCAGCGGCACCTCCAGATAGTGGTCTCTGAACCGGCTGTTCTGCTCGCTGTCCAGCACTTCCAGAAGCGCAGAAAAGGTATCTCCTTTATAATCGTTGCTTACCTTGTCAATCTCATCCAGCAGCATCAGTGGATTCTTCACTCCGGCCTGCCTCAGTCCTGCTGCGATCCGTCCTGGCATGGCTCCGACATAGGTCCTTCTGTGACCCCGGATCTCAGCTTCGTCCCTTACTCCTCCAAGAGAAATCCTGACATAAGGCTTTTTCAGCGCTCTGGCAAGGGACCGGGCAATAGACGTTTTGCCGGTTCCCGGCGGCCCTACCAGACACAGGATCGGCGTATCTCCTTTTTTGGTCAGCGCCCGGACTGCCAGAAATTCCAGCACTCGCTCTTTGACTTTCTCCAGACCGTAGTGGTCTTCTTCCAGAATCCTGCTGGCATAAGCAATGTCCTTATGTTCTTCACACATTTTATCCCAGGGCATTTCCAGGAGGGACTCGATATAAGTCCGGATCACTCCCGTCTCTGCCGGGCTGTTCATGGTATTACGGAATCGCTTGATCTCTTTATTCAGCTTCTCTTTAACCTCATCCGGCGCCTGCAGAGCATCCGCCGCCTGCTGGAACTCATCCGCATCCGAGAGCATATTGTCATCTCCCAGCTCTTCCCGGATCCACTTCAGCTCTTCCCGAAGGATATATTCTCTCTGATTTTTATCGACCCTTTCTTTTACCTTGGCCTGAATCTCTTCTTTTACATTGAGGATCTGGATTTCTTTAACCAGCTTATAGACCAGCAGCTCATAACGTCTGGCCAGATCCGGCTCCTCCAGAAGCTCCTGGGTATCTTCCCAGGAAAAGGGAACATTCGCCGCTGTCAGATCTACCAGCTGTTTCAGGTCTTCGATCCCTTCAATCTGTGCGCCGATCTCCTTCGATACTTTCGGCTCCTTGGCCGCATACTCCTTAAACACATCCCGAAGTCCCCGGAGCATTGCCTCCCGGCTTAGTTTTTCACCGGCGCCAGGAACCTCCTCCGGGATCTCTTCTGTGTCAGGCATCACCGTTACATTCGCTCTCAGATAAGGCTCCTCAAATTCCACCGTATTGATCACTGCTCTTGCCTCTCCGGAAATCAGCACACGACTGATCTTCTTCGGCAGTTTCACAATCTGTCTGATCGTGGCGATACATCCCACCTGATACAGATCATCCGCTTTTGGATCTACAACCTCGATATCCTTCTGGGCAGTCAGAAAGATTTTCTGATCTCCCTGCACCGCCTCTTCGATGGCCAGCAGGGATTTCTCCCTGCTGACGTCAAAATGCCTGACCATCTCCGGCAGGATTGTCAATCCTCTAAGCGCTACCATGGGCAGACTTCTTGTCTCTTTGCTCATGTAATTTCTCCTCTTTTTCTGATATATTCGTATATAAAAGGGCAGGCGCAATCTTGCTTGCACCCGCCCTTGTTCTATGCACTCTCGCTTCTGACAGAATTATGCTCCAGAAGAGGCGCTGCCCCTCCCTTTACCACATCTTCTGTAATACGGCACGACTTCAGTGTCTCGTCAGACGGAGCTTTATACATGATATCCATCATGACATTCTCCATGATCGCACGCAGCCCTCTTGCCCCGGTCTTTCTCTTCAGAGAAGTCTCGGCGATGGCTTCCAGCGCATCATCATCAAAAGTCAGTTCCACGCCGTCCAGTTCCAGCATCTTCTGATACTGCTTTGTGATCGCGTTTCTCGGCTCCGTCAGGATGCGGATCAATGCTTCCTTATCCAGCATCTCCAGAGATACGATCACCGGGACACGTCCCACCAGTTCCGGAATCAGTCCGTATTTCACCAGATCCTGGGGCAGTACCTGCTCCAGCAGCCTGTCGATATCATCCTCATGTTTCTCTGCGATCTCAACGTTAAATCCGATGGATTTCTGGTCAATTCTCTTTTCGATGATCTTGTCGATGCCTTCAAAGGCTCCGCCGCAGATGAACAAAATATTCGTCGTATCGATCTGGATCAGCTCCTGGTGCGGATGCTTCCGTCCTCCCTGAGGCGGCACGTTCGCCACCGTTCCTTCAATGATCTTCAAAAGAGCCTGCTGTACTCCTTCTCCGGATACATCTCTGGTTATCGAAGGATTTTCTGATTTGCGCGTGATCTTGTCGATCTCATCAATATAGATGATCCCGTATTCTGCACGCTCAATATCTCCGTCCGCCGCCTGGATGATCTTCAGCAGGATATTTTCCACATCCTCACCCACATAACCGGCTTCTGTCAAAGCGGTCGCGTCTGCAATGGCAAAAGGTACGTTCAGAATCTTTGCCAGTGACTGTGCCAGCAGTGTCTTTCCACAACCGGTAGGTCCCAGCATCAGAATATTACTCTTGCTGAGCTCTACGCCCAGATCCTTCTGCGCCATGATCCGTTTATAATGATTGTAAACCGATACAGACAGCACCTTTTTTGCCTCATCCTGGCCGATCACATACTCATCCAGAAACGCCTTGATCTCCTCCGGCTTTAAAAGATTAATGTCGGAAAAAGGATTCCAGGACCGTCCATTATCATATTCGAACTCTTCTTCCAGAATCTCTGTGCATACATCAATACATTCATCACAGATATATGCCCCGTTAGGTCCGGCAATCAGCTTGCGGACCTGACTCTGGGTCTTGTTACAGAACGAACACCTGATCTGATCGTCGTTCTTTCCTATCATACTCTCACCTCATATACTGCTGCCTGCTTAATTAACGGCGTGAGATCACTTCATCGATCAGACCGTATGCCTTGGCTTCTTCCGCAGTCATAAAATTATCTCTCTCCGTATCGATCCTGATTACATCCAGCGGCTGTCCGGTATTCTCTGAAAGAATCCGGTTCAGGTTCTGTCTGGTGCGCAGGATATGCTCTGCTGCAATCTGGATCTCTGTTGCCTGTCCCTGTGCTCCGCCAGACGGCTGATGAATCATGATCTCCGCATTCGGAAGGGCCAGACGTTTGCCCTTGGTTCCTCCTGCCAGAAGGAATGCGCCCATACTTGCCGCCATTCCCATGCAGATCGTCTCCACATCACACTTAATGTACTGCATAGTGTCATAAATCGCCATACCTGCCGTCACAGATCCTCCCGGACTGTTGATATACAGATGGATATCCTTTTCCGGATCCTCTGCCTCCAGGAAAAGAAGCTGTGCCATCACAATGTTGGCTGATACATCTGTCACTTCTTCTCCAAGAAAAATAATCCTGTCTTTTAATAATCTTGAATAGATATCGTAGGAGCGCTCTCCCCTGCTTGTCTGTTCAATGACATAAGGTACTAAACTCATGCTGCACGCCTCCTGTTTTGTTCACTTAAATATGACTTATTTTTCAGCTGCATTCTCTACCAGGAACGTAATTGCTTCCTGAACAGCCATATCTTCCTTCATCTGTTTCTTTTCATTTTCACCCATAAACTCTTTGATCTTGTCTAACTCCATCTTATAGGTGTCGGCCATCTTCTGAAGCTCTTCATCCAGCTTTTCGTCACTGATCTCGATATTTTCTGCCTTTACGATCGCCTCAAGCACCAGACGGGTCTCGATCCGTTTCAGAGCCTGTGGTCTTAACTCTTCCATCATCTTTTCGGCAGTCATTCCGGTAAACTGGAAATACTGCTCCAGTGTCAGTCCCTGAGACTGGATTCTCTGTGCAAATTCGTCTGCCATCTGAGAAGCCTGAGTATCGATCATTGCATCCGGAATCTCATAAGAAGCATTCTTTACAGCCTGCTCCACAACCTGATCTTCCTGCTTTCTCTTTCCTTCAGCAGCCTTCTGTTCTTTGATCTTTGCCTTGATGTCAGCTTTGTATTCATCTAAAGTATCAAACTCAGACACCTCTGATGCGAATTCATCATCGATTTCCGGCAGCTCTTTTGCCTTGATCTCATGAACAGTACACTTAAATACTGCCTCTTTTCCCTTCAGATCTTCTGCATGATAATCCTCCGGGAATGTCACTTTTACTTCTA
Source organism: uncultured Lachnospiraceae bacterium (assembly GCA_900553355.1). Classification (GTDB taxonomy): domain Bacteria; phylum Bacillota; class Clostridia; order Lachnospirales; family Lachnospiraceae; genus Merdimonas. The sequence goes on along the minus strand of USDK01000004.1, from coordinate 27,404 downwards.
CTTCCTTTTCAGCTTCAGCACCGATCAGCTGATCCTCAAATCCCGGGATAAAGGAACCTGATCCAATGGTCAGCGGATAGTTCTCGCCTTTTCCGCCTTCAAATGCCTCTCCGTCGACAAATCCTTCAAAGTCCAGAATGATCTCATCTCCATCCTGTACGCCGCGGTCTGTCACGGTAACAGTTCTTGCATTCTTCTCTGCCTCTTCCTGTACCTTTGCGTCTACCTCTTTCTGGGTTACACGGGTAGATACCTTATCAACCTCAAGTCCTTTGTATTCTCCAAGTGTAACTTCCGGCTTTGTCGCTACTTCCGCTGTAAAGATAAACGGCTTGCCCTTCTCGATCTGAACCACCTGGATGTCTGGTCTTGATACGATTTCCAGCTCACACTCATCATAAGCGTCTGCATATGCCTTCGGGATCAGTTCATTAGCGGCATCATCATAAAAAATTTCTGCCCCGTACATCTTCTCAATCATCTGGCGCGGAACTTTTCCTTTACGGAACCCTGGAAGGGTAATCTTGTTCTTCTGCTTCATATATGCACTCTGCAGTGCTTTCTCTAAATCATCAGCAGAAACCTCGATGGTAAGTTTCGCCATGTTTTTCTCTAACTTTTCTACCTGTAAACTCATTCTACTATTTCCTCCTGTTTCTATCCCGCCTGCCGTCAGCGCGCAGGCAGGCATGCTACATTAAAAAAGTATAACACAAACATTTCCAAATATCCAGCATTATTCGTACAAAATCGCTTCTGCGATCTCATCTGCCTTCTCTGTTCCGGCCAGCGCCTCGATCAGCTTCAGAGCGAAATCAATGGCCGCGCCCGCCCCACGTCCGGTGATGATATTTCCATCCACAGTAGCCGGCATTTTTGTGAGCACTGCCCCCTGGATCTGATTCTCTACCGACGGATAACAGGTGATCCGCTTTCCTTTAAGGATCCCCAGGCTGGCAAGGACCGTTGGCGCTGCACAGATTGCTGCCACGTACTTTCCTTCCTCGTAAAAATCCTTTACGACTCTGCGGACGCCGGCATGGGCATTCAGATTCGTAGTCCCCGGCATTCCTCCCGGCAGGACGATCATATCAGATTCTACAAAATTCACCTCTTCAAACAGATCCTCCGTCTGCACGTTGATCCCATGTGCGCCATGCACAATATATTCCTCTGTCGCAGACACTGTACCCACATAAATCTGGGCCCTTCTTAAAAGGTCTACAACGGTCAGCGCCTCAATCTCTTCGAACCCGTCAGCCAGTATGACACTTACTTTTTTCATCCCAATCATCCTCCTTATCTATCAATATTACCATCGTTTACAACCAATGTAAATTATTATAAAATATTATAAAAATCAGATATGACCACACAGAAACAAGGAGGCATTTACCATGGAAATCGAACGCAAATACCTGATCTTACATCTGCCGGATCACCTGGATTCCTATCCCTGCCGTATCATCGAGCAGGGGTACCTGAATACATCTCCCGTCATCCGTATCCGAAGAGATAACGACCGTTATGAACTGACCTACAAATCCGAGGGCCTTATGGAGAGAGAAGAGTACAACCTTCCTCTGACAAAAGAAGCCTATGAACACCTGCTTTCCAAGATCGACGGCCGCCTGATCAGGAAGAAACGTTATATGATCCCTCTTCCAGACGGTCTGACTGCAGAACTGGACGTGTTTGAAGGAGATCTTTCCCCTCTTATACTGGCAGAAGTTGAATTTTCTTCTACGGAAGAGGCTGTAAGCTTCCTTCCTCCAGACTGGTTTGGAGAGGATGTCACCTTTTCCGGTAAATACCATAACAGCTATCTGAGCCAGATAAAATAGCAACATTTTGATGCTTTTTATATTTCCGAAACGTTTTGATGCATATGCTCCCATCGTTTGGACAAATTGCTATACTACAAGAAAAGATCTGCAGGAGCATGGAATCATGTCTAATATTCAATTAGCGCACAATTTAAGAACGCTTCGGAAACAGCATCATCTGACTCAGACAGACTTAAGCACCATGCTTAACGTCTCCCGTCAGGCCTACTCAAATTATGAGACCGGCAAGCGCACCCCGGATCTGGATGCTCTTCTCTTTTTATCCAGGTATTATCATGTCAGCTTAAGCGAGCTGGTACTGGGTCTTGCTCCCGGCACTTCTGATTCTTCCCGGAAGATCATGGAGGAATCCGTTCCTTATCTGTGCAGCTCAGACAAAAAAACCGGCCGCACCATCTATCTCAGCGAAGAGGAAATGGATCTGATTCTCCGTTTCCGCTCGCTTTCCAAAGAGAACAGACAGATTATTACCGGTTTTTTGAAATCCGCTGAAACTTCCGCGGACTAATCTCCCATTGCAAAAGCGTCATGAACAGCGTTCATGGCTTTTTCAATGTCATTCTTTGCTACCAGGACCGTAATACGGATCTCTGAAGTTGAGATCATATGAATGTTGACTCTGCAGTTATAAAGAGCTTCAAACATCCTGGCTGCCACTCCCGGATTGCTCATCATTCCGGCTCCTACAATGGAGAGTTTGGCCACATCCTCATTCCAGGTCACCTGCTGGATCGTCAGCCGTTCTTTATTTTCTTCCAGGATGCGGATTGCATCATCCATATCATCAGACGCTACCGTAAAAGAGATATCCTTTGTTCCGTCACGTCCTACTGACTGAAGAATAATGTCTACATTGATGTTATTTTTTGCAAGCGTATTAAAAATCTGGAATGCGATTCCTGGTCTGTCCTCCACTCCGATCACAGAAATTCTGGCAGTATTTTTATCGGCCGCCACACCTGTCACTAATAATTTTTCCATATGAGAAGCCTCCTTGACTACGGTTCCTTCTGATCGGTTCAGGCTGGACCGCACCACTAATTCTACATTGTATTTTTTTGCCATCTCCACCGAGCGATTGTGAAGTACCTTTGCTCCAAGGCTGGCAAGTTCAAGCATTTCATCGTAAGTAATCACATCTAGCTTTTTGGCATTTTTTACTACGCGCGGATCTGCGGTAAAGACGCCGTCCACGTCTGTATAGATCTCACACCTGTCTGCGTGGAGAGCCGCTGCCAGCGCCACTGCAGTGGTATCGGAACCCCCTCTTCCCAGGGTTGTGATATCGTCATATTTATTGACCCCCTGAAAACCGGTAACGATCACGATCTTCCGTGAGTCCAGCTCATGCTGGATCCGCTCCGTATCCACACGTTTAAACCTTGCATTTCCATATCTTGATGTAGAATGCATCATCACCTGAAATGCATTGAGGGAAACAGCCGGTACATCCAGCGACTGCATTGCCATAGCCATCAATGCCACCGATACCTGCTCACCCGTTGTAAGCAGCATATCCATCTCTCTTTGCTTTGCCTTCGGATTGATGTCCTTTGCCTTTTCAATCAGCTCATCTGTCGTATCACCCATGGCTGAAAGTACGACTACGACATCATTTCCTTCTTTATATTCTTCAATGCAGCGCCTGGCCACATTAAAGATCCTCTCTTTATTGGCCACAGAACTGCCGCCAAACTTCTTTACAACTAACATAATTCCTCCTGCAGTAAATGTCCGATCAGCCGGAAACCTTCTTTCCATTCCCTTCCGGTCCCGGCAGCGGTTTTTTCATTGTACACTTTCTCCCCCGGCTTTTTCTCTGTGCTGTCATATAAGAGATAGGGAACCGGATCTGCGGTATGTGTCCGTACTTCTATCGGAGTCGGATGATCCGGCAGAACCAGCAGACGGAATGGTTCTCCTGCCCGGTTCAGATCTTCCGTCAGTACCTTGAGGATCTTCTCATCGATCATCTCAATTGCCTGAATCTTTTCCCCGATCTTCCCCTGATGTCCCATCTCATCCGGCGCTTCAACATGAATATAAGCGAAATCGTACCCGTCTTCTGTGAGCGCGCGTACTGCCGCCTTCGCCTTTCCTTCATAATTGGTATGAAGTCCCCCATTGGCTCCTTCTACCTTCACGGTATCCATCCCGGCCCCTACAGCGATTCCTTTCAGCAGATCCACTGCGGATATCATAATACCCTTCTTTCCGGTTCTTTCCTGAAACGAAGTCAGGGAAGGTCTCTTTCCCGCGCCCCAGAACCAGGCTGAGTTTGCCGGCTTAAGCCCCTGCTTTCTCCGTTTTTCATTCAGCGGATGAGTTTTAAGGATCTCATAACTTTTCTCCATCATCTCTCTAAGGACGGGATCTTCCGGCAGATATGTCCCGATCCGCCTCGTCAGGATATCATGAGGCGGCGTCAGTTCCATCACCTTTCCCTGATTCCAGATCAGAAGATGCCGGTAGCTGGTTCCTGCATAAAAATGGTATCCTTCTCTTTCCAGTCCCTCCTTTAATGCATCCAGCAGAACCGCCGCATCTTCTGTTGCGATCTCATCTGAACTGTGATCCAGGAGGATTCTGTCCTCATAGTTTTCTTCATCCTCCGACAGTGTCACCAGATTGCACCGGAAAGAAACGTCTGTCTCTGCCATCTCTACACCGATACTTAAAGCCTCCAGAGGAGACCGTCCGGTATAATATACCTTCGGATCATACCCCAGTACCGCAAGATTGGCTGTATCGCTTCCCGGCGCCATCCCCTCTGGCACCATAGAAGCCATTCCAAGTTCTGATACTCTGGCAAGCGTATCCATCGTCGGCGTATCTGCCGCCTCCAGCGTCGTCCGCCCGCCAAGTTCCCCAAGAGCTCTCCCTGCCATACCATCGCCTAATACAATGATATATTTCATTCCTTTTTGCTCCTATCCTTTATGCTCTTCGATCCGGATCATATGTAAGATCTGATCGCGATAGATTCCTGCTCTGGTCTCGTAATCTCCTTCCATCATCACCGGAGTTACGAAGCCAAACTCTCCTGGCAGTTCCGGAATACGGATGACCTTGATCTCTCCAAAAGAATCTTTCAGTCCCGGCAGCATCTCCTGTGCATCTCCCTTCATCCGTACAAAGAATCTGCGTTTGGATCCTGCCTTATCCTCCAGCTGGAGTTTTTCCTGCTTCCACATGGTCATGATATTCCGGTTCAGATGCTTTGCCGCATCCACCACATCTGCCACCACAGCACTGGCCGTCGGCAGCTTTCCGGCTCCACTTCCGTAAAACATAGCGTCTCCCAGCACATTTCCATGGACAAAGATGGAATTAAACACTCCGTTTACATTGTATAATGGATGATCCGGATACAACATACAGGGCGCCACGATCGCATGCAGACGGTTGCCCGGATAACGCTTGCTGGAAGCCAGAAGCTTGATCGTAGTACCCAGAGCCTTTGCGTACTTCATATCCTCTACCGTGATCTTCGTGATTCCTTCACAGTAAATGTCTTCAAAATCCACCTGCTGCCCTGAGATGAGCGAAGACAGGATCGCAATCTTCCTGCAGGCATCATATCCTTCCACATCAGCCTCCGGATTACGTTCTGCAAATCCGTTGGCCTGTGCCTCTTTCAAAACGGTATCGTAATCAGCGCCTTCATAAAACATCTTTGTCAGCATGTAATTTGTCGTCCCGTTCAGGATTCCGGTGATCTCCTCAATCTCATCTGCCGTCAGTGAAGAATTTAAAGGACGTATGATCGGGATCCCGCCGCCCACACTGGCCTCAAACAGAAAATTGATATTCTGTTCTTTTGCTATGGACAAAAGCTCTGCCCCATGCTTTGCAACCAGCGCTTTATTGGAGGTCGCCACGCTCTTTCCGGCCTGAAGGCACCGCTTCACAAATGTATATGCCGGTTCAATGCCTCCCATCACTTCCACAACGATCTTCACATCGTCATCCTGAATAATGGTCTCGAAGTCATGGACGATCTTTTCCTGCACCGGATCTCCAGGGAAATCTTTCAGATCCAGTACGTATTTAATATTCAGTTCATCACCAATCCTCTGGTTGATCCGGGCGCCGTTTGTACCTACTACTTCTACCACTCCGGAACCCACGGTTCCGTAACCCATAACCGCTATATTGATCATAACTTCCTCCCTTTAGCTATTTGCCGTTTCTTTCAGATATGCATTGATAAACGGATCAATGTTTCCATCCAGCACTGCCGTCACATTGCTGCTTTCCGTATTGGTCCGATGATCTTTCACCAGAGTATATGGCTGCATCACGTAGGAGCGGATCTGGTTTCCAAAACCAATCTCCTTTACCTCTCCCCGGATATCTGACACCTTCTCGGCCTGTTCTTGTTCTTTCAGCATCTGCAGTTTGACCTTCAGCATCTGCATCGCCTTTTCCTTGTTGTGATGCTGGGAACGCTCATTCTGACACTGTACCACGATCCCGGTAGGCAAATGGGTGATACGGATGGCAGAAGATGTCTTGTTGACATGCTGGCCTCCGGCGCCGCTGGCCCGGTATGTGTCAATCTTCAGATCATCATCTGAAATCTCAATATCAATCTCATCTTCAATATCCGGCACCACATCACAGGATGCAAAGGATGTCTGCCGCTTTCCGGCTGAATTAAACGGAGAGATCCGCACCAGCCGGTGGACCCCTTTTTCAGACTTCAGATAGCCGTACGCGTTTTCCCCATTGACTTCAAAGGTCACTGTCTTGATACCGGCGATATCACCATCCAGGAAATCCAGGACCTGGATCTGGAATCCTTTTCTCTCTGCCCATCTGGTATACATCCGGTACAGCATGCTGGCCCAGTCGCAGGATTCTGTCCCTCCTGCGCCTGCATGGATGGTCACAATCGCATTGCAGGAATCATATTCGCCGGATAACAGGGTCTGGATCCTGAGATCTTCGAAGATTTCTTCGAATTTCTGCATATCCTTTTCCGCCTCTGCCGCGATCTCAGGGTCATTTTCCTCATACCCCATCTCGATCAGTGTCTGAATATCGTCGTAGGCATGATACAATCCCTGGATTTTTTTTACCAGTTCCTGCAGATATTTTAATTCCTTCATCAGTTTCTGAGACTCTTCCGGATGGTCCCAGAACCCTGGTTCTTCTGACTTTCTTTCCAGTTCTTCTACCCTGCGCTCTTTTCCAGCCAGGTCAAAGTGAATCCCTCATTTCAGCAAGAGGTTCTTCATAAGCATTCAGATTACTTTTTAACTGATCTAATTCAACCACTCTTTCACCCCTTTTCCTTTTTTAAACAGCTTTTCTTCCACAGCACTGCTTATATTTTTTACCGCTTCCACACGGACATGGATCATTTGGATAAATCTTTTTCTCTGTCCGTTTCTTCGGTGCACGTACCGAGCTGTCATCTTTATTGGTTCCGGTAACTTTTGCTACCTGTTCTCTTTCTACCTTCTGCTCCAGTCTGACGCGGAACAGGGTCCGGATCGTATCTTCCGAAATTCCTTTGGTCATAGCGTCAAACATTTCGTATCCAAGCAGCTTATACTCTACTTTCGGATCACGCTGCCCATAAGCCTGGATGCCGATTCCCTGACGGAGCTGATCCATATCGTCGATGTGATCCATCCATTTTGCATCGATCACCTTCAGCAGGACAACTCGCTCAATCTCACGGATATGCTCCGGCTCCGGAAATTCAGATTCCTTAGCCTCATAAGCCTTCGCCGCACGCTCCTTGAGCATATGCTTAAGCTCTTTCTGATTGATATCCTTTACATCTTCCGGCGTCACAGCAGCCATAGGAATCGTGCCCTGAATAGAGACGTTCAATTCAGTCAGATCCCATTCATCATAATCCTGATCTGCCCCGATCACCTTATCTACTACATTTTCAATGTAGTCATTCATCATGTGGAAGATGGAATCACGCATGTTCTCACCATCCAGAACCTTACGCCTCTCTTCGTAGATGATCTCTCTCTGTTCATTCATTACCTGATCATACTCCAGCAGGTTCTTACGGATTCCGAAGTTATTGCTCTCTATCTTCTGCTGAGCCTTCTCAATGGCACTGGACAACATCTTATGCTCGATCTGCTCGCCTTCTTCTACACCCAGCGCATTAAAGACATTCATCAGACGTTCAGAACCGAACAGGCGCATCAGATCATCTTCCAGGGAAATGTAAAATCTGGACTCTCCCGGATCTCCCTGCCGTCCGGAACGCCCGCGGAGCTGATTGTCGATCCGCCGGGACTCATGGCGCTCTGTACCAATGATCTTTAATCCTCCGGCAGCCCTGGCTTCATCGTCCAGCTTGATATCGGTACCACGGCCGGCCATATTGGTAGCAATGGTAACTGCGTCATGGACGCCGGCCTGGGCTACGATCTCTGCCTCCAGCTCATGGTACTTCGCATTCAGTACATTGTGCTGGATTCCCCTGCGCTTCAGCATCCCGCTTAAAAGCTCGGAAGTTTCGATGGTGATCGTACCTACCAGCACCGGCTGATGCTTCGCATGTGCTTCCTCGATCGCATCACATACTGCACGGAATTTTTCTTTCTTTGTCTTATATACCACATCCTCCAGATCGACACGCTGCACCGGCACGTTCGTCGGTATCTCGATTACATCCATGCCATAGATCTCACGGAACTCCTTTTCTTCCGTCAGGGCAGTACCTGTCATACCGGCCTTTTTCTCATATTTATTAAAGAGGTTCTGGAAGGTGATGGTGGCAAGGGTCTTGCTTTCCCGTTTTACCTTCACATGCTCTTTCGCTTCGATTGCCTGATGAAGACCGTCGGAATACCTGCGTCCCGGCATGATACGTCCGGTAAATTCATCGACGATCAGCACCTCGTCATCCTTTACCACATAGTCCTGATCTTTAAACATCAGATTGTGTGCACGAAGAGCCAGGATGATGTTATGCTGGATCTCAAGGTTCTCTGGATCTGCCAGGTTATCAATGTGGAAGAACTTCTCCACCTTCTTGACACCGTCTTCCGTCAGGTTGATACTCTTTTCCTTTTCATTGACGATAAAATCTCCGGTCTCTTCGATCTCTTCACCCATGATAGCGTTCATCTTGCTGAACTCACCGCTGGCCTCTCCTCTTTCCAGCTGTCTCGCCAGAATATCGCAGGCCTCATAAAGTCTGGTGGATTTTCCACTCTGTCCGGAAATGATCAGAGGAGTTCTTGCCTCGTCGATCAGGACAGAGTCGACCTCATCGATAATGGCATATTTCATGCCTCTTTGAACCAGCTGTTCTTTGTAGATCACCATATTGTCACGGAGGTAATCAAATCCCAGCTCGTTGTTTGTCACATAAGTAATATCACAGTTATAGGCCGCACGCCTCTCGTCACTGTTCATACTGTTCAGCACGACGCCTACGGTCAGCCCAAGGAATTCATGGACCTGTCCCATCCATTCCGCGTCACGCTTTGCCAGGTAGTCATTGACCGTTACGATCTGCACACCCTCTCCGGTCAACGCATTTAAGTATGCCGGAAGCGTAGACACCAGAGTCTTTCCTTCACCGGTCTTCATCTCCGCGATACGGCCCTGATGAAGAATGATACCTCCGATCAGCTGTACCCGGTAGTGGCGCATGCCAAGAGTCCGGACTGCTGCCTCCCTTACAACTGCAAAAGCCTCCGGAAGAAGATCATCCAGAGTCTCCCCTTCTTCCAGACGCTGCTTAAATTCCTTTGTTTTGTCTTTCAGTTCCTGATCCGAAAGTTTCTGCATCTCCGGCTCCAGCGCTTCAATGGCATCGACGATCGGATAGATCCTCTTTAACTCATTTTCACTGTGTGTCCCGAATATTTTCTGTATTAAACCCATATATCTTAATGCTCCTTGTCAAGAATTTGCCATAAAATGACCACTCTATCCCTCATTCTAGCACTATCTAAATTTCAATTCAACTAATTTATCGAGTGTTCACAAAACGGTTACAGTTTCCATCACCGATATTTTTTCACTTCCTGGTAAGGGATCCTGCCCCCGAAGAGATCCAGGGCACTCCCGATCGTAAAGTCAACCTGCCCTCCTGTTAACTTTTCAAAGTGCTTAAGATCTTCAAGACTTCCGATCCCCCCGGCATATGTAACAGGTCGTTTCCTGTGTCCTGCCAGCAGCACCGCCAGCTCTTCATCTACTCCTGCCGCCTTTCCCTCTACGTCTACGCCATGCACCAGAAATTCATCACAATAATCTGCCACTTCATCCATGATCTCCGGCGTCAGCCTGACGTCCGTAAAGGTCTGCCAGCGGTCTGTCACAATATAGTATCCGCCTTCCCTTTTTCTGCAGCTTAAGTCGATCACCACATGTTCTTTTCCGATAACGCTGCTCAACCGCTCCATACAGTCCCAACGGACACGACCGTCTCTGAACACATAGGAAGTGACGATCACGTGACTTGCACCTGCCTCCAGATATTCTTCTGCATTTTCATCCGTGATGCCTCCGCCTGCCTGAAGCCCTCCCGGATATGCCTTCAGAGCCGCGTATGCCTGCTTTTTTGTTTCTTTGTAATAATCGGAAGAAGGCGGGTTTAAAAGGATCACATGCCCGCCTTTTAGTCTGTCTTTCTGATATAATGCCGCATAATATCCGGCATCACGGCCTGAGATAAAGTTTTCTCTGGCCTCATCTCCCGTGTCACGAAGACTTCCTCCCACAATCTGTTTTACTTTTCCATTATGTATGTCAATACAAGGTCTGAACCTCATCCGATTAATTCCTCCTGTATCAGGAGCAGGACTGCTTTCCCAGGCAGTCCTGCTCTTTATCTTCTATATTAATTACTGTGATACTCTCTATCGGTTTGCGTCATCCGTGCCGTCCGTCATGTCATCCACACCGTCTCTGACGTCATCGCCGATCTCATCCGCGCCATCCCTGATGTCATCGCCAATCTCATCCGCGACTCCGTCACCCGCATCATCTGTGCCGTCCGTGGCATCATTCATTTCGTCTCCGCTGGTATCCCGGTTATCGTCTGCCGACGTATTATCATCTGCCACATTGTCGTCTGCATTTCTGTCTGTGCCGCAGGCCGTTACTCCGGCTACTGCGCAGACACACATCAAAGCTAACAAAAACTTTTTGAACTGTTTCATGTTTTACTCTCCCTTTCATATTTCATGTATCTCTATCATTATCAATCCGCATGCTGCGGCCTTGTTGATAGTAATATCTGCAATATGGCAGGGATTATACTATGAAAAATTTCCAATTTTTTACAGTCTCTCTCTGATCCGGCCACTCCGATACGCTTCCAGAAGCATTTCCAGATCTGCGATCTGCTCTTTCAGCTCCCGGCCGATATCCGTATCGCCCACCAGCTTTCTTTGTACCACTCTCTTAACGATAATACTGTCGGAGTGGATATCGCTTTCCTTCTCAATCGCCGCCTCTGTCGACTCAAAAGGCTCATGGGCCGCCAGGATCAGTCCATAAGAATTATAGATCAACGTATAGCCGGCGATTCCGGTCTCCTTCTGATAAGCTTTCGAAAAGCCGCCATCGATGACCAGCACTTTTCCGCCGCATTTGATAGGATTTTCTCCATTCTTGGATTTCACCGGCACATGTCCGTTAATGATATGTGTACCTTCAGCCGGAAGGCCGAATTCCTCCAGGATCCTGTTGACCACTTCTTCGTTTTCCAACATAGAGTAGTAGGGGTTCTTCTTCTCTTTGTGTGTCTCCTTGTCTGCAAGGAAATACCTCTCGAAGGTTGCCATTTTATCCTTGCCGAACAATGGAGAGCCCTCGCTTAGCCAGATGAACCACATCATATCTCTTCCTCGTTCCTTTTCCTTTGGGTCCAGGGCATAGAATCCTTTTCTCACATAACTTTCCAGCGCCTCATACAGTCCCTTTCCTTTATATGAACGCCCATACAGTTTCACAGACTTCAGTTCCCCCGTTTCTGTCAAAGGCACACATCCGTGGTATAAAAGATTCTTATTATAAACTTTATACAAACCGCCTTTATTCAACAGAAAACGCATATGCCGCTGCAGCTTTTCGCAGTGCAGGAAGGCCTTCTCCAGACGCTCCATGATATCCTCTTCTTCTCTGGTCAGCGCGTACGGCCTCTTGGGATCAATGGTCGGGAAATTCATATCCAGCATCGGATACTCTTTTCCGTCGATCTCTACCGTTCCAGTCTCGAAGTTAATATGATGCAGAAGGTTCCTGCTGTCCATCTTAAATCCCGGATTCTTTTTAATGATCTGGCCTTCCACCTTAAACTGGATGATTGAAATCGCCTTATGCATTTTTACATCCAGAAGCATTTCACTCTGACTGTACTCCGGTTCTCCCTTCAGCCGGAAACAGGTGCAGGGATCATCCCCATAGGTATCCATTGCAAAAGTAGCAAGCGGCAGAAGATTAATGCCGTATCCGTCCTCCAGAATGTCCAGATTCCCATATCTGGCGCAGATCCGGATCACATTGGCAATACATCCCCGCTGGCCTGCGGCTGCCCCCATCCAGAGCACATCATGATTCCCCCACTGGATGTCTACCGAATGATAATTGATCAGCTTTTCCATGATGATATGAGGGCCGGGTCCGCGGTCATAGATGTCCCCCACAATATGAAGATGATCCACGATCAGCCTCTGGATCAGTTCGCTTAATGCAATGATGAACTTTTCCGCTCTTCCGATCCGGATAATCGTTGTCACGATTGAATTATAATATGATTCTTTGTCCGTAATTTCCGACTTTTCCGTGATCAGTTCCTCGATCACATAGGCAAAATCCGGAGGCAGGGCTTTTCTCACCTTTGACCGTGTATATTTGCTGGCCGTCCTTTTGCACACCTCAATCAGACGATACAGCGTGATCTTATACCAGTCCTCCATATTTTCTTCTTCCATCCTGATCCGATCCATCTTCTCTTTTGGATAATAAATAAGAGTAGCCAGAGACTGTTTGTCTCTGCTACTCATAGTATTCCCAAAAACATCATCGATCTTACGGCGCACAGAACCAGAGCCATTCTTCAGAACATGAGAAAAAGCCTCATGTTCACCGTGAATGTCTGTCAGGAAATGCTCCGTCCCCTTCGGCAGATTTAAAATCGCCTGAAGATTGATAATCTCTGTCGATGCTTTTGCGATAGTCGGATACAACTGTGAAAGTCTTTCTAAATATCTTGCTTCCAGTTCTTTCATAGAAATCCTCCCCAAAATTGTATCTTATAACTGAATCACATCCGACATGTCATATTTTCCGGCTGGCTTTCCGGCCAGGAATTTGGCGGCCTCAACTGCGCCCTTTCCGAATACTGCTTTGGAATATGCCGTATGCTTAAACTCGATCACTTCATCTGTTCCGGCGAAGATCACTTCATGGTCTCCCACGATCGTACCGCCGCGCACGGCAGAAATACCGATTTCTTTTTCTCCCCTTTTCTGCCTTACCTGAGACCGGTCATACACATATGTATACTGATGATCCAGCGCCTCGTTTACCGAATCCGCCAGAGCAAGAGCCGTACCGCTGGGGGCGTCTACCTTCTGGTTGTGATGACGCTCTACAAGTTCGATATCAAATCCTGCAGGCCCCAGCACCTTTGCCGCATTCTGAAGAAGCTTCAGAAGAAGATTGATGCCAAGAGACATGTTTGCAGACTTCAGAACTGCTGTCTTCTCTGCCGTCTCTTCCACTTTCCGGAGCTGTTCTGCGGACAGCCCTGTGGTACACAGCACCACAGGCAGATTTTTTGCAGCGCAGTAATCCAGCAGATGATCGACAGCCGCCGCATTGGAAAAATCAATCACCACATCTGCTTCTTCTTTACATTTTTCTATGTTGTCATATACCGGATAATCATTGGCAGTGCCTGTATAAGCGTCAACTCCTGCCACGATTGTGATATCTTCATCCTCCCGGATCAGCCCGGTGATCACCCGGCCCATCTTCCCGTTACATCCATGCATGATCGCACGTACCATGTCATCTTCCTCCTGTTCTTTTCCGTTAAGCAAGTGTAATTCCGAAATCCTTCATTGCCTGAGCCAGAGTCTTCTCATGCTCCGGCGTCAGTTCCGTCATCGGCATACGAAGCGGTCCGCAGTCGATTCCCATCAGCTTCATCGCCTTCTTCACCGGAATCGGATTCACTTCACAGAACAGCTGGTCGATCAGCGGCACTGCCTTCAGCTGAAGTCTGGCGCTGCCCTCAACATCTCCTGCAAAGAACTTTGCACAGATATCATGAGTCTCCTTCGGCGCAACATTCGAAAGCACAGAGATCACACCCTTGCCGCCAAGAGCAAGCATCGGCACGATCTGATCGTCATTTCCGGAATACAGGTCAATATTTCCATCAGTCAGAGACATAATCTTTGCAACCTGAGAAATATTTCCTGATGCTTCTTTCACTCCTACGATATTATCTACATTCTTTACCAGGTGAGCCACTGTTGCCGGCTCAATATTACATCCGGTACGGCTTGCCACACTGTACATAATGATCGGTGCCTTCGCTTCCCTGGCCACTGCCGTATAATGCGCGATCAGTCCTGCCTGTGTCGCCTTGTTATAATACGGAGTTACCACAAGAAGCCCATCTGCGCCATAGTCTGCCGCTTCCTTTGACAGTTCAACTGCAGTCCTGGTGCAGTTGGATCCTGTCCCGGCAATAACCGGAATCCTTCCCTTTGCCCGGTCGATTGCAAATTTTACACATTCCAGATGCTCTTCCTCCGTCATTGTAGCCGATTCCCCTGTCGTACCACAGATAATAATACTGTCCGTACCATTGTCGCAGTGAAAATCGATCAGCTCATCCAGTCTATCGTAATTAATACTTTCATCTTCATGAAACGGTGTGACGATCGCCACTCCGGCGCCTGTAAATATAGCCATATCCATCCTCCTGACATTCTAAAATAATCTATAAAAATATTACCATCAAACCAGGGGGATGTCAACGGAAGTCTACGGCGGATCATTCTCCGTCCAGGCACTCCAGTTTGCTGACAGACACCTCATAAGCAGTCCTCTTTTCGGTCTCCGTCTCTGATAGCCTTTTCATGTATTCTCGGCTCTGGATCCTTCCGATCACCTGTACATGCTCTCCGACTTCAAAGGAAGAGGCAAATCTGGCATTTCTTCCCCAGCAGATGCAGGGTATGTAGTCGGACTTCCCATAGGGTCTGTTCACTGCCAGCAGAAGATCTGCGATCTCCCGTCCAAGCGGAGTCTTTCGATATACCGGCAGCTTGCAGATATATCCGTCCAGGAAGATCTGGTTCGTCTTGGCTCCGTCCAGTTCTTCTTCAATAAATGACACCTCCCGGACAAACAAAGACAGGACAAGCCGGTTCTTTTGTTCCTCATGCCGGTTGTAGGATCGGAACTGTCCGCTGGCCATGATAAACTCGCCTGTATAATCCTTGGACACATCGATCAGTCTTTCCGATATCATCAGCGGAATACAGTCCATCGAATTGCTGAGGCGCCGGACATTGACACTTACCATATAGAATCCTTCCCCAAACACCTCATGGCTGAATGTGAATGGCGTGGCCACCTCTCCCATAATAGTTACCTGGTTGTTTTCAATAATCTTATCTGACATAGTCTTACAATCTCCCTTTCTTCTGAATCGTATATTACATAGTTTATGAGGGCCATTCTGGATTTAGAACTAAATACTTGTAAATTTTCTAAAATATGATACACTATTTAAGTTGCTGAATCATCGCATTAAAATAAGTAAAGGAAGCGTTATCATGAAGACAAAACGTGAAGATATTCGAAACATTGCAATCATCGCCCATGTTGATCATGGAAAGACAACGCTGGTCGATGAACTTTTAAAACAAAGCGGCGTGTTCCGTGAAAACCAGGAGGTTGCCGAACGCGTCATGGATTCCAACGACATCGAGCGTGAACGTGGGATCACCATTCTTTCAAAAAATACCGCCGTTTACTATAAGGGAACAAAGATCAATATCATCGACACTCCCGGACATGCAGATTTCGGCGGAGAAGTGGAACGAGTCTTAAAAATGGTCAACGGAGTCGTTTTAGTCGTGGATGCCTTTGAAGGCGCCATGCCGCAGACAAAATTTGTCCTCCGTAAAGCTCTGGAACTGAATCTTCCGGTTATCGTATGCATCAATAAAATCGACCGGCCGGAGGCGAGACCTGATGAAGTCATCGATGAAGTCCTGGAGTTGTTTATGGATCTGGACGCCTCTGATGAACAGCTGGACTGTCCTTTCGTATTTGCTTCTGCCAAGACCGGCGTTGCCGTAAGGGATCTAAACGACGAGGGAAAGGATATGCAGCCTCTGTTTGAAACCATTCTCGACTATATTCCTGCACCTGAAGGGGATCCTGACGCCGACACCCAGGTACTGATCAGTACCATTGACTACAACGAATATGTAGGACGTATCGGCATTGGAAAGGTAGACAACGGAACCATCAAAGTCGGCATGGATGCCATCGTTGTCAACGAGCATAATCCTGACCGGATGGAGAAAGTCCGAATCAGCAAGCTTTATGAATTTGACGGGCTGAACAAGGTCGATGTCAAAGAAGCAAGCATCGGTTCTATCGTTGCCATCTCCGGCATCTCCGACCTGTCCATCGGCGATACGATCTGCTCTCCGGAAAATCCGAAGGCAATTCCCTTCCAGAAGATTTCTGAACCGACGATCGCCATGCAGTTTATTGTCAACGACAGTCCTTTTGCCGGACAAGAGGGTAAATATGTGACTTCCCGCCATCTGCGTGACCGTCTGTTCCGGGAACTGAATACAGACGTCAGCCTCCGGGTGGAAGAATCCGACAACACTGACAGCTTCAAGGTCTCCGGCCGCGGCGAGCTGCATCTGTCCGTCCTGATTGAAAACATGCGCCGGGAAGGCTATGAATTCGCAGTCAGCAAAGCTGAGGTGCTCTACAAAAAAGATGAAAACGGCAAGCTTCTGGAGCCTGTTGAGCTGGCCTATATTGACGTGCCGGACGAGTTTACCGGAACTGTGATCGACAAGCTGAGTCAGCGAAAAGGGGAACTACAGAGCATGGGAACAGCCAGCGGCGGATACACGCGTCTTGAATTCAGGATCCCGGCCCGCGGACTGATCGGTTACCGCGGTGAATTCTTGACTGACACCAAGGGAAATGGTATCATGAACACAGCTTTTGAGGGATACGCTCCTTACAAGGGAGATATCCAGTACCGAAAACAAGGTTCCCTGATCGCCTTTGAAACCGGCGAATCCGTCACTTACGGTTTATACAGCGCTCAGGAACGGGGTACCTTATTCATCGGTCCCGGCGAAAAAGTCTACTCCGGTATGGTGGTCGGTGAAAATGCGAAAACAGACGACATCGAAGTAAATGTCTGCAAGACAAAGCATCTGACCAATACCCGCTCTTCCGGCTCTGACGAGGCACTGCGGCTGACTCCTCCAAAGGTTTTAAGCCTGGAGCAGGCTCTTGACTTCATCGATACGGACGAGCTGCTGGAAGTAACTCCTAAGAATTTAAGGATCCGAAAAAAAATCCTGGATCCGAAAATACGCAAACGAGGAAATCGTTCATGAAAAGAAAGATCACCATTTTTTTTAAATATCTGACTGCCTTTCTGGAATATTTTATTGCATTTATGCTGGCTGCAGGCATCATCCTTTTATGCCTGCGCATGGCAGTCTCTCTGGGAAACATTCCGAATCTGGAGGTCTGGCCCAACTATGATGATCTTCTGGAGACCTGTTTTAACCTGATTATCGGTGTTGAGCTGATCCGTATGATGTATCACCACACAGCGGATTCTGTCTTTGAGGTCCTCTTGTTTGCAATTGCAAGGCAGATCATCATCGACCACTCCTCAATCTGGATCATGTTTATCGGAGTCCTGTCCATCGCAGTCCTCTATGCTACCAGGAAGTATTTGTTCTGCCGGTTTCATGTCGACGAGGAATCTAAATCTTCAAAGGATGCATCTGATAGCGACAGCAAAAATTAAACGATTAAATCAATAATACATGCTATACTTTATTCTTTAAACATGTTATACTGTTTATATCAGATAGATTTACCGTCCGGCACACTATTGTCAGACATTTATATCTGAAATCATGTCGCAAAGGAGTGGACAGCATGAAATTTATCATTATTGGAAAAAACATCGACGTAACACCAGGCTTAAAGGAAGCCGTAGAAAGCAAGCTGGGAAAGCTGGAAAGGTATTTTACTCCTGATACGGAAATCCACGTAACCTTAAGCGTTCAGAGAGAGCGTCAGAAAATCGAAGTTACGATCCCTGTCAAAGGCGGAATTATCCGCTCCGAAGAGGAATGTAATGATATGTATGTATCCATTGACCTGGTCGAAGAGATTATCGAGCGTCAGCTTCGCAAATACAAGACCAAGCTGATCGCAAAACACCAGGAGGGCGGAAATTTCAAACAGGAATTTTTTGAGAAAGAAGACACCCCAGATGATGACGGTGAGATCCGTATCGTACGGACCAAAAAATTCGGCTTCAAACCGATGTATCCGGAAGATGCCTGCGTACAGATGGATCTTCTCGGACATGATTTCTTCGTATTCCGCAACGCAGAAACCGACGAAGTGAACGTTGTATACCGAAGAAAGAACGGGACTTTTGGTCTGATCGAACCAGAATGCTAACGTTTATATTTCATTTACTTAAAATACCAGAAGCTGCGGTCTGTCAGGCCGCAGCTTCTTTATATCTGTCTCTTATGATTCCAGTACAACCGGGCTGCCGTCAATTATGGCAAAATAACAATGTTCCAGGATTTCCTGCCCCGCCTGTCCACTGGTTGCCTCAGTTATCTCCTGTTCCACATCAGACACTGCCTCTTCCGGCACCAGCACATCCAGTTCCACGTTTTCTGTGTACACCGAATCCAGAATCTTCAGGCCTCTCTGTCCCAGAAGATACTGAATCTTGCCAAGGCCTGTATAATCAGTCCGGATGTGAAGCCTCGCCCCCGGCATCTTCGTAATGACCACAGAAGCCTCCAGCCCTGCTCTTACCGCCGAGGAATAGGCTCTTACCAGTCCTCCTGTTCCAAGAAGCGTCCCTCCGAAGTATCTGGTCACTACAACCGCCACATTCCTCAGCCCCTCTCCTTCCAGCACATCCAGCATAGGCCTGCCGGCCGTTCCGGAAGGTTCCCCGTCGTCGCTGCAGCGCTTTGTCTCGCCGCGCTCTCCGATCACATAGGCAGAGCAGTTATGCGTGGCATCCCAATATTTCTTTTTCATAGCTTCTATAAATTCCAGAGCCTTCTCTTCTTCGTTCACCGGAATGACTGTCGCAATAAACCGGGATTTCTTCTCTGTGATCTCTCCTTCGCCACCTCGATAAATGGTCTGATAACTTCGCATTTTATGTCATCCTCTCCTGTTCTTCGTCCAGTTTCTATCTGATTCTCCTAATACTATAACGAAAATCTTAAGATTTTCCTACCTAAATATGAACTTTTTATTTTTTTCTTTATAATCCGGCGTTTCTTTGCTATAATGTCTGGGTATGAAGGAGGTTTGAATTCATGAACTATGGCAGGAAAAAAGCTTCTCAAAAACAGAAGAAGATAACATCCAAATCCACCATGCAGGGAAAACGCGTAGGCGTCCGGCTGTTCAAAGCATTTCTCCTCTGCCTGGTAGTGATTGCTGTCGCAGGCATGGCAGGCGTCGGAGTCTTCGCCAAACGGATCATAGACAACGCTCCGGAAGTTTCTCCGGATGATGTAAAGCCACAGAGCTATGCCACTGCCGTTTATGCCGATGACGGCACGACACAGATCGAGGAATTGGTAACCTCTGGCTCGAACCGTGTCTATAAAACCATCGACGAAATCCCCAAGGATCTGCAGCATGCTTTTGTTGCGATCGAGGATGAACGTTTCTATGACCACAATGGTATTGACCTTCAGGGAATCGCCCGTGCAGCCGTGGTCGGTCTTACTTCCGGTAACTTTTCGGAAGGTGCCAGCACACTGACCCAGCAGCTGATCAAAAACAATGTATTCCCGGAATTTGTCAATGAGGATACATTCTATGACCGGCTGGAACGTAAAATCCAGGAACAATATCTTGCTCTTCAGATCGAAAAGCAGATGAGCAAGGATGAGATCCTGGAAGCTTACCTGAATACAATCAACCTGGGGCAGAGCACCCTGGGAGTAGAGGCCGCTTCTGAACGATATTTCGGGAAAGAAGTATCTGAACTGACTTTATCAGAATGTGCGGTTATCGCAGGCATCACTCAGAACCCGACCCTCTATGATCCGGTTACCAATCCGGACCAGAACAAGCAGAGACGGGAGAAGGTCCTGAATAACATGCTGGATCAGGGTTATATCGACCAGGCTGCCTATGACGAGGCCATGGCCGACGATGTATACTCCCGGATCCAGGCTGTCAATACTACAATGGCTGCCGATACTTCTTACAGCTATTTCGTGGATGCCCTGATCGAACAGATCATGGAAAATCTGCAGACCCAGCTTGGATATACAGAATCCCAGGCATATAATGCTGTCTACAGCGGCGGTCTTAGCATCTACTCCACACAGAATCTCGCTATGCAGCAGATCTGCGATGAAGAGATGAATAATGACGCAAACTATCCGGGGCTGAAAGAATACGGCCTGGATTATGCCCTGACCGTTACACGAGCCGACGGGACAGTGGAAAACTATTCCTCCGGCCATATTAAACAATATGTACAGAACACCTACGGCAACTCTCAGGGACTTCTCTATTCCAGTGAAGATGCTGCCCGCGCGATGGTAGAAGAATGGAAGGCTACCATTGCCCAGGAGGGAGATACCTATGACGAAGTTATCAACATCACTCCCCAGCCTCAGGCATCGGTTACGATCATGGATCAGTCTAATGGGCAGATCAAAGCCATGGTGGGCGGCCGCGGTGCGAAAAACACCAGTCTCAGCCTGAACCGCGCCTATACCGGTTCCAAGAGACAGCCCGGATCTACTTTTAAGATCCTGACCGCCTATGGGCCGGCTATCGATACAGGCGCAGCGTCTCTGGCAACCCTGATCAACGATGAGCCTTACACCTTAAAGAGTGGACAGGTTCTCCGGAATGCCAACGGACGCTATACTGGAAACCGGACCATGCGCGAGGCAATCGAGTGGTCCATCAATGTGTGCGCTGTAAAAATGAGTGATCAGATCACCCAGCAGGTCGGTTTTGACTACGCAAAGAATTTTGGTATCAGCACTCTGGTAGAGAGCAAAGAGATCAATGGCGGTATGTTTACCGACCTGACACAGACTCTGGCTCTTGGAGGTATCACAGAAGGTGTTTACAATTATGAACTTTGTTCCGCCTATGCTACCATCGCAAACGGCGGTGTCTACAACGAGCCTATGCTTTACAGCAAAGTTCTGGATCACGATGGCAATGTTCTTCTGGATGGAACAGGCGAAAGCCGTACTGTCATCAAGGAAAGCACTGCTGCCTGTCTGACCAGCGCGATGCAGGATGTTGTAAACAGCGGTACCGGAACAGCCTGCCAGCTCGACAACATGCCGGTAGCCGGAAAGACTGGTACAACCTCTGACAATAAGGACCTGTGGTTCTGCGGATATACACCTTACTATACCTGCGCAGTATGGGGCGGATATGACGACAACAAGGAATGTAGTTATGACACAAATTTCCGTTTCCGTCTCTGGCGGGGAATCATGAACCGGATCCACAGCAGTCTGCAGACGAAAGATTTTACCATGCCGTCTACGGCACAACAACAGTCTGTCTGCAGTGTCACCGGGCTTCTCCCGGGATCCGGATGCCCGACAACAACGGAACTGATCGGTGTTGACGTCACGACAACAAAATGTGATGGAAAGCATGGAGGTTTAAGCTCCGGAAGCGGAACTGGCTCTGATACAGGAGATGGAACCATAACAAATGATGGTTCCGATACCACAAACAATACTGGTAACAATGATGCCAATACCGGTAACACCGGTAATACTGGCAATACTGGCAATACCGGCGGCAATACCGGTGGCGGCGGTAATACCGGCGGCGGCAACACCGGTGGCGGCGGCAATACCGGCGGCGGTGGCGGCGAGACCGGCGGCGGCGGTGAGACCGGCGGTGGTGGCGAGACCGGCGGCGGTGGCGAGGCACCAACCGGATAATTCATTCCAGTTAAAAAGAAAAGGACTTTGCAAAAAACGCAAAGTCCTTTTTTCATCTGATTTTCATCCAGGTCTGTCGAGCACAGGGCTAATCTAAGATTAATTTTGCCGCGCCACAGATTCCTGCATCATTTCCCAGTTCTGCCAGCACAAACTTCGTATCCTGGTTTGCAAAAAATGCTTTCTCATGAAAATATTTTTCCACATATTCCAGCAAAATGTCCCCTGCCTTTGACACTCCTCCACCGATCACAATCACTGCCGGGTCTACAATAACTGCAATATTTGCCAGGGCATGCCCCAGATATGCTCCGAACTCTTCTGCAATCTCTTCTGCCGTCTCATCCCCCGCCTTCAACGCATCAAATACTGCCTTCGCGCTAAGAGCAGATTCTCTCAGACGAGAGGGACGATCATCTTTTTCCAACCGCTTTGCTGCCAACCTGCTGATGCCCGTAGCCGATGCATACTGCTCCAGACATCCGGTTTTTCCACATCCGCATTTCTCAGTTTCCGTCTCATTCACACAGATATGACCAATCTCACCGCCGGCTCCATGGGTCCCTGACAGAGGTCTCCCATCTACGATGATCCCTCCTCCGACACCGGTTCCCAGTGTAACCATGACCATATTCTTCTGCCCTTTTCCGGCTCCCAGCCACATTTCCCCAAGTGCTGCCACATTAGCGTCATTTCCGGCTGCGGTTTTCAGTCCGGTCAGCTCTTCCATCTCCCGGCATACTTCCTTATATCCCCAGCCAAGATTTGCAGTCTTCTGAACGATACCGTTTTCCATCACCGGCGCCGGGATCCCAATGCCGATCCCCTTTACCTCATAAGAACCGATCTTTCTCTCCGTCATCTTGCTCAACAACGCTTTTGCCACATCCGGAAGGATCCTCTCTCCCTCATTCTCTGTCCGGGTCGGGATCTCCCACTTCTCAACAAGCGTCCCGTCCGTAGAAAACAACCCCATCTTTACAGTTGTTCCGCCGATATCTACTCCAAAACAATACTCCATCTTCTTATCCTTATCCCTCTCTTATTTTCTCGCAAGATTCTGCTGTACACGCTTATATAATTCCTGAGCAGCATTATAGCCCATCTTCTTCTGCCTGTAATTGATCGCAGCTGTCTCCACGATCACAGCCAGATTTCTTCCCGGCCGGATTGGCAGCTGGTGGCAGACTACTTTATTCCCCAGGAACTCCGTATACTGTTCTTCCAGTCCAAGCCTGTCATATTCCTTTTCTTTATTCCACTCTTCCAGTGTAATGACCAGATCGATATTCTGCGTCTCTCTGACACTTAAGACACCAAACAGAGTCTTGACATCCACGATGCCGATTCCCCTCAGCTCGATAAAATGCCGGGTGATATCCGGCGCAGATCCAACCAGAGTCTCATCACTGACTTTTTTGATCTCCACCACATCGTCGCTGACCAGACGGTGGCCACGCTTTACCAGCTCCAGGGCCGCTTCGCTTTTTCCAATGCCGCTTTCTCCCATGATAAGCACACCGACGCCGTATACATCTACCAGCACCCCATGAATGGAAATGCACGGTGCAAGCTGTACGTTCATCCACCGGATGATTTCTGCCGTAAAAGCAGATGTCTTCTTCTCGGTAATAAAAATCGGCACATCCGCCTCTACCGCCATATCCAGAAGCATCTGTTCCGGCGGAAGATTCCGGCAGAATATGATGCAGGGAATCTTATAAGACAGAAGCGTCTTGTAGACTTCCTTTTTCTTCTCCATATCCAGCTTTTCCAGGAATGTATATTCTACATATCCGATAATCTGGACACGCTCCGAATCAAAATGTTCAAAATACCCGGAAAGCTGAAGAGCAGGACGGTTGATATCCGGAACTTCCACCTCTTTATCATTAAGCTCTACATCCGGAGTCAGATTTTTCAGATTCATCTTCTCCACTATTTTTTTTAATTCCACTGTCTTTGCCATAATAATCTCCTTTTCCCAACCTGATGCATTTAGTATACCATATCAGTGAAAAAAATTATATACATCCTGGGCGGCTTTTTCATTCATGGACGGCAGTTCTTTTAACTCTTCCACGGTAGCCGCCTTAATTGCGTCGATATTTTCAAAATGACGCATCAGATCTTTTCTTCTGGCAGGACCCACGCCTGGAATATCATCCAGAATCGAATGCACCTGGCTCTGGCTCCTGAGCTTCCGGTGGAAGGTGATGGCAAACCGGTGCGCCTCATCCTGAATCCTCGTGATCAGCTTAAAGCACTCAGAATTCCGGTCAATGGGAAGCTCCACATTCTGATAATAAAGTCCTCTGGTTCTGTGATTATCGTCCTTCACCATGCCGCATACCGGAATCTGGAGGCCAAGATTATCAAGGACCTGGAGTGCGATATTGACCTGCCCTCTTCCTCCGTCCATCAGGATCAGGTCCGGAAAGGCCGTAAAGCCTCCCAGCTCTTTTCCTTCTTCCTGCTCCTTCATCCCGTGCGTAAATCGCCGGGTCAGAACCTCTTCCATGCTGGCATAGTCGTCTGCTCCCTGAACCCCTTTAATCTTAAACTTCCGGTAATCATTTCTCTTTGGTTTTCCTTTTTCGTACACCACCATTGAGCCCACCGACGCAAACCCGCTGGTATTCGAAATATCATAGGCCTCCATCCGGACAATGCCGGAAATCCCCAGAATCTTTTCCAGCTCTTTCACAGCGCCGATGGTCCGTCCTTCTTCTCTCTTTAACCGCTCCTTGTCCGTGCTAAGGACCATCTTTGCATTTTTTGCCGCCAGTTCTACCAGCTTCTCCTTCGTTCCTTTTTTCGGCACCCTTAAATGCACCCTGTGTCCTCGCTTTTTCGTCAGCCATTCCTCAATCAGTTCCATATCATCAATCTCTTCTGGCAGCATCAGTTCGGAAGGAATATACGGCGTACCGGCATAAAATTGTTTGATGAAGCTGGAAAGTGTCTCTCTGGTCGTCTCTTCTTTTGCAATCTTCAGATAGAAGTGATCCCGTCCGATCAGCCTGCCTCCGCGGATAAAGAAGACCTGTACCACTGCATCCTCTCCTTCCACCGCCATGGCCAGGATATCCCTGTCTTCTCCTGCCGTATCTGTAATCTTCTGCTTCTGGGCGATCTTCTGAACACTGGAGATCAGCTCCCGGTATTCAACAGCCTTTTCAAACTCCAAAGCCTCTGAGGCCTCTTCCATACCTTTTTTCAGCCGGTCCAGGATCTCATCATAGTTCCCGTTCAGGAACCGCAGGACAGACTGAACCGACTTCTGATACTCTTCTGTGGAAATATACCCCTGGCAGGGAGCTTTGCACTGATGGATGTGATAATTCAGGCAGGGGCGTTCTTTCCCGATATCTCTCGGCAGCCTGCGGTTACAGCTGCGGATCTGATAAAGCTTCCTGATCAGCTCAATCGTATCCTTCACGGCGCCTGCGCTGGTATACGGGCCAAAATACTTTGCCTTATCCTTCACCATCCGGCGGACCATCATTACCCTTGGAAATGGTTCATCCACCGTGACCTTGATAAAGGGATAGGTCTTGTCATCCATCAGCATGGTATTGTATTTGGGACGGTGTTCCTTGATCAGGTTACACTCCAGCACCAACGCCTCCAGTTCAGAGTCCGTTACGATATATTCAAACCGGGTGATATGGGTCACCATCTGCTCAATCTTTACGCCTTTATTACGGCTGCTCTGAAAGTACTGCCGCACCCGGTTCTTCAGACTGATCGCCTTTCCCACATAGATGATCTCATCCTTTTCATCATGCATAATATAGACGCCCGGTTTTCCGGGCAGCTTTTTTAACTCTTCCTGTATGTCAAACATATGATGTGTCTCCTTTATATATAGCAGAGCTATGATAACATAAAAGTCCCCTGGTTATATAGAAACCCTCAGGCACAGGATTCTGTCTGCCTGAGGGCGATACTCTTCATTTCTGTCATTATGTTTCCGGGTCTTCTTCGATACCTTCTACCGGATTCATGGCGATTCTTTCCTCTTTTTTCTTCTCTTTCGTCTCAGGATCAATTCCCTCTGTCTCATAGAAAATCTCCATAAATTCTTTTCCGGTAATTGTCTCCTTCTCGATCAGGAAAGCTGCGATCTTGTCCAGCGTACTTCTGTGTTCAGAAAGCAGACGCTTCGCCTCTTCATAGGAGGCTTTCAGCATCTTCATGACCTCATGATCGATCTCAGAAGCAGTCTCCTGTCCACAGTTGCTGACCGGACGTCCGTCCAGATAACGGTTCTGGATAGATTCAAGACCAATCAGGCCGAATTTTTCACTCATACCATACTGTGTGATCATTGCCCTTGCGATACTTGTCGCCTTCTCGATATCATTTGCCGCTCCGGTAGTCACTGTATCAAATACGATCTCTTCTGCGGCACGTCCCGCCAGCATCCCTACCAGCATTGCCTGCAGTTCCTTCTTGGTATTCAGAAATTTTTCTTCCTCCGGCGTCTGCATGACATATCCGAGAGCCCCCATAGTCCTGGGCACGATGGTAATCTTCTGTACCGGCTCCGCATCTTTCTGCAATGCACTTACAAGTGCATGTCCGACTTCATGGTAAGAAACAATCCTTCGTTCTTCCTGGCTCATGATACGGTCTTTCTTTTCCTTACCTACAAGTACCACTTCTACCGCTTCAAATAAATCAGACTGACATACTGCATTTCTTCCATGCTTTACAGCATTAATTGCCGCTTCATTGATCATATTTGCAAGATCAGAACCTACTGCTCCGGATGTCGCAAGTGCGATTTCCTCCAGATTGACTGTCTCATCCATCTTCACATCTTTAGAATGAACCTTCAGGACTTCTACACGTCCTTTCAGATCTGGTTTTTCAACAATGATACGTCTGTCAAAACGTCCCGGTCTTAATAATGCAGGATCCAAAATCTCCGGTCTGTTAGTTGCAGCCAAAAGTACCAGTCCTTTATTGCTTTCAAATCCATCCATCTCTGCAAGCAGCTGATTCAGTGTCTGCTCACGCTCATCATTGCCACCCATCTGATTGTCTCGGCTTTTACCGATCGCATCAATCTCGTCGATGAAAATGATACATGGTGCCATCTGCTGTGCCTGCTTGAACAGATCACGCACTCTGGATGCTCCGACACCGACATACATTTCCACAAATGCCGAACCACTCAATGAAAAGAACGGCACCTTTGCTTCTCCTGCTACTGCTTTCGCCAAAAGCGTCTTACCTGTTCCCGGAGGGCCGACCAACAGTGCTCCCTTCGGAAGCTTTGCACCGACACTCGTATATTTTCCCGGATTATGGA
>USDK01000003.1 GCA_900553355.1 uncultured Lachnospiraceae bacterium | reverse complement strand
CAATCTTCGCACCTTTGTTGCGGCTACTCTGAAAATACTGCCGCACACGGTTTTTCAGGCTGATTGCCTTGCCCACATAGATGATCTCATCCCGCTCATCGTGCATCAGATAAACACCCGGGTTCGCGGGAAGCTTCTTTAACTCTTCTTCAATCTGGAACATACTACTCCTCAGAGTCAGATACGTGATTGTCTGTTTCGTCAGCAACTACATCATCCGATATAGTTGCATCACCGGTATTCAATGTTTCCTCCTGTACGCCTGTAACTTCCGGATCCCGGACAGCTTCTATATTCTCTGTCTTCATCTCAGTTTTTTCTTCAGACTTCTCTTCTGCCTTCACATCCTCATCCGGAAGATCATCCAGATTTTCCGGAATCTCAAGTCCCTTCTCAACTGCGCGGAAGATCTTCATAAATTCCTTACCGGTGATAGTCTCTCTGCTGATCAGATAACCGGCAATCTTATCCAGTGCTTCTCTGTGTTCGTTAAGAAGTCGCTTTGCCTCCTCATAAGAATAATGAAGAAGCTGCATAACTTCATGGTCAATCTCAGTTGCTGTATCATCGCCACAGTTAAGCACAGCTCTTCCTGACAGATACTGATTTTCCTGTGTTGCCAGTCCCATCAGACCGAATTTCTGAGACATACCATACTGCGTGATCATCGCACGCGCTACCTTCGTAGCCTGCTCGATATCATTTGCTGCACCGGTAGTTACCGTATCAAACACGATTTCCTCTGCTGCACGACCGCCCAGATATCCCACAAGCATTGCCTCCAGTTCTTTCTGGGTGTTGAGGTATTTTTCTTCTTCCGGTACCTGCATAACATAGCCGAGAGCTCCCATCGTTCTCGGAACGATGGTGATCTTCTGTACCGGCTCCGCATCTTTCTGCAGCGCACTTACCAGCGCATGGCCCACTTCATGATAGGAGACGATCCTTCTTTCTTCCTGGCTCATGATCCGGTCTTTTTTCTCTTTTCCGACCAGAACAACCTCGACAGCCTCAAAAAGATCCGCCTGACACACAGCCGTTCTGCCATGTTTGACCGCATTGATCGCCGCTTCATTGATCATATTTGCAAGGTCCGATCCTACGGCTCCGGAAGTTGCAAGAGCGATTGCTTCCAGATCCACCGTTTCATCCATGCGCACATCCTTGGAGTGTACCTTCAGGACATCAATACGTCCCTTCAGATCCGGCTTTTCTACGATGATCCGGCGGTCAAACCGTCCGGGACGAAGAAGCGCCGGGTCCAGGATCTCCGGACGGTTGGTCGCCGCCAGAAGGACCAGGCCTTTATTGCTTTCAAAGCCATCCATCTCTGCCAGAAGCTGGTTCAGAGTCTGTTCTCTCTCATCGTTGCTTCCCAGCTGGTTGTCACGGCTCTTACCGATCGCATCAATCTCGTCGATAAATATGATGCACGGAGCCATCTGCTGCGCCTGTTTGAAAAGATCACGCACACGGGAGGCTCCTACGCCCACATACATTTCCACAAAAGCTGATCCGCTCAGAGAAAAGAAAGGAACATTCGCCTCTCCTGCCACTGCCTTTGCCAGCAGCGTCTTACCGGTTCCCGGAGGGCCTACCAGCAATGCGCCTTTTGGAAGCTTTGCTCCCACACTGGTGTATTTTCCCGGATTATGCAGAAAGTCTACGACTTCCTGTAGCGATTCCTTCGCTTCATCCTGTCCGGCCACATCCTTAAAGGTCACGCCAGTCTGCTTTTCCACATACATCTTGGCATTGCTCTTGCCAATGCCCATCATGCCTCCGCCTTTGCTCATCCGCCTGGTCATCCATACGATCATACCTACCAGCAGCGCGATGGGCAGGAAGGTGGCAAGCAGTTGTATTACGATTGCCGAAGTGGTATCCGGTATCTCCTGCTCATATTCGACGCCGGCATCATACAGCCGGTCAGAAAGGCTGTCGTCCTGCACCAGTCCGGTGTAGTATTCTTTTCCTGTCCTCTTGCCGTCTTCCGGTTTCGCCGTGATCACGATCTGATTACTCTGGATCACTACCTTTTCCACTTTTCCTTCATCGACCATGTTTAAAAATTCATCATAACTGATTTCCTGATCTGATCCTGCTCCCTGGAACTGATAAAGCGCCATGACAAGCAGTGTTGTGACCAGAGTCACTATGAGAATAAAAGACAGGCCCTGCCTGTTATTTTTATTATTTTGGTTCTTATTCTGGTTGTCCATTCTTTTCCTCCTGTATTACTCTTACATTATACGGACAGCCCCCCGGGAAATCAATAAAAACATTATGAAAAGATTGTAAACTTACCATATCTTGTAGTATACTTGATATATTAATGCTTATACTTCCATATTGGGTAAAAGCAGCCACCATATATAGTAGATGAATAGAGGAATGAGTACATATGAAAATCGGATTTGACAATGAAAAATACCTGAAAACCCAGTCCGCCCACATCCGTGAACGGATCGGGCAATTTGACAACAAGCTTTACCTGGAA
Source organism: uncultured Lachnospiraceae bacterium (assembly GCA_900553355.1). Lineage (GTDB taxonomy): Bacteria > Bacillota > Clostridia > Lachnospirales > Lachnospiraceae > Merdimonas. The sequence goes on along the minus strand of USDK01000003.1, from coordinate 83,041 downwards.
TTCGGCGGAAAGCTGTTTGACGATTACCATGCTTCCCGGGTATTGCCCGGATTTCAGCCAGACAGTAAACTGCGTATGCTAAAGCAGCTCTCTGACCAGGCCGAGATCGTCATTGTCATCAGTGCAGAAGATATCGAAAAAAATAAGATCCGCGGGGATCTTGGCATTACTTACGATACGGACGTCATGCGCCTGATCGGTGTCTACCGGCAGCACGGTCTGTATGTAGGCAGCGTGGTGATCACGAAATACGCCGGACAGGAAAGCGCGCATCTGTTCTGTAACCGGCTGGAAAAACTGGGTATAAAAGTCTACCGGCACTATATCATCCCAGGATATCCGGCCAACGTGCCGTTGATCGTCAGCGATGACGGCTATGGAAAAAATGATTATATCGAGACTACAAAACCTCTGGTCGTTATCACTGCTCCCGGTCCTGGAAGCGGCAAGATGGCAGTGTGCCTGTCCCAGCTCTATCATGAGCACAAGCGGGGAATCCGGGCAGGCTATGCGAAGTTTGAGACCTTCCCAATCTGGAATCTTCCATTGAAGCATCCGGTAAATCTGGCCTATGAGGCTGCCACCGCAGACCTGAACGATATCAACATGATCGATCCCTTCCATCTGGAGGCTTACGGCGAATCGACGGTCAACTATAACCGTGACGTAGAAATCTTCCCGGTACTGAACGCCATGTTCCAGAAGATTTACGGTACAAGCCCTTACAAATCACCTACTGATATGGGAGTTAATATGGCCGGAAACTGTATCTGTGACGATGAAGTATGCCAGGAGGCTTCCAGGCAGGAAATTATCCGCAGGTACTATGATTCTCTGCGCCGCCTGCTGATCGGAGCCTGTGCAGAGGAAGAAGTATATAAAATCGAAATGCTGATGAATCAGGCAGGCATCACCATCCATGACCGTCCGGTAGTAGATGCTGCCCTGAAGCGCGCCGAAGAAACGGGAGGACCTGCCGCTGCCCTGCAGCTTGCAGACGGCCGCATGATCACCGGAAAGACTTCTCATCTTCTGGGGGCATGTGCCGCACTGCTTCTCAATGCCCTGAAAGAACTGGCAGGGATCGACCATGGCTGTCATGTCATCTCGCCGGAGGCCATCGAGCCGATCCAGAAACTGAAGATCAAGTATCTGGGAAGCCGCAATCCCAGGCTTCATACAGACGAGGTCCTGATTGCTCTTTCCGTCAGCGCCGCCACAAGCCCAAATGCCCAGCTGGCTCTGGATCAGCTCCCCAAACTTGCCGGATGTCAGGCACACACCTCGGTCATGGTGGGTTCTGTCGATATGAAGCAGTTTAAGAAATTATCCATTCAGGCGACTTTTGAGGCAAAATATGAAAATAACCCTGTATTTTTCAAAGAATCCGGTGTATAATCGAAAAGTATTTTTTTAACGAAGCTTTACTAAAGGAGGGAACTATGGCAGTAAAATATGTGTTTGTTACAGGCGGTGTTGTTTCCGGTCTTGGAAAGGGGATCACCGCTGCATCTCTGGGAAGACTTCTGAAGGCCCGCGGATATACCGTGACCATGCAGAAATTTGACCCTTACATTAATATTGACCCCGGTACGATGAATCCGGTGCAGCACGGAGAGGTTTTCGTAACAGACGACGGCGCCGAAACAGACCTTGACCTGGGACATTACGAACGTTTTATTGATGAAAGTCTCAGCAAAAATTCCAACGTTACCACTGGAAAGATCTACTGGTCTGTTCTTCAGAAGGAACGCCGCGGTGATTTCGGAGGCGGCACAGTACAGGTAATCCCTCATATTACCAATGAGATCAAAAGCCGTTTTTACCGTAATCCAGCTGCCAAAGATACCGAAATTGCTATTATCGAAGTAGGCGGAACCGTCGGCGACATCGAAAGTCAGCCATTCCTGGAGGCGATCCGGCAGTTCCAACATGAAAAAGGCCGCGAAAATGTTGTCCTGATCCATGTAACATTGATTCCTTATCTGCGCGCTTCTCAGGAAATGAAGACGAAACCGACTCAGGCAAGTGTCAAAGACCTGCAGGGAATGGGAATCCAGCCGGATATCCTGGTCTGCCGTTCCGAATATCCTCTGGACATCGGAATCAAAGATAAGATTGCCCTGTTCTGCAACGTACCTTCCAATCACGTCCTGCAGAACCTGGATGTGGAATACTTATATGAGGCGCCTCTGGCTATGGAAAAGGAAAATCTGGCAGGAGTCGTCTGCGAATGTCTGAATCTTCCCTGTCCGGATCCGGATCTGAAAGACTGGACAGAGATGGTGGATTACCTGAAGCATCCGAACACAGAAGTTACCGTAGCTCTGGTCGGAAAATATATCCAGCTTCACGACGCATATATCAGCGTAGTAGAAGCGCTGAAGCATGGAGGTATCTTCAGTCGTGCGACTGTCAACATTAAATGGGTAGATTCCGAGACAGTCACCGCCGACAATGTAGGAGAACTACTGGGCGACGTCAGCGGCGTCCTGGTTCCTGGCGGTTTCGGCCACCGGGGCATTGATGGTAAGATTGAAGCCATTAAGTATGCCCGTACCCACAACGTGCCTTTCCTCGGGCTCTGCCTTGGCATGCAGCTTGCCATCGTAGAATTTGCAAGAGACGTCCTTGGTTACAACGATGCACACAGTGCAGAATTAAAGCCTGACACCACTCATCCGGTGATCCATATCATGCCGGATCAGATCGGAGTGGAGGATATCGGGGGAACCTTACGTCTTGGCGCCTATCCCTGTGTTCTGGACAAAGACTCCAAGGCATATCAGTTATACGGCACAGATCATATCAGCGAGCGCCACCGCCACCGCTATGAAGTCAACAATGACTACCGGGACGTTCTGACCGAACACGGAATGAAGCTTTCCGGCTTATCTCCTGACGGGCGTATTGTAGAGATGATCGAACTTCCGGATCACCCCTGGTTCATCGCCACTCAGGCTCACCCGGAACTGAAATCAAGGCCCAACCGTCCTCATCCTCTGTTCCGGGGATTTATCGAGGCAGCTCTGGAATATCAAAAAGAGCATAAACAGACCGTCTGACCTAAGATACTAAGACAAAACATAGGCGGCAGCCGCTTAAACAGCAGCTGCCGCCTTTTCATACTTTTCTTACGATGATAATACCTTTCTCACACATTTCAACGCTTCTGCCACCACCTGGTGCATGTCAAAATACCGATACATTCCAAGGCGGCCCCCAAAAATCACATGTTCCTCTTTTTCCGCCAGTTCCTTATATCTGGCATAGAGCCTGTTGTTTTTCTCATCGTTCATCGGATAATATGGTTCTTCTCCTCTGCTCCAGGATGCCGGATATTCTCTGGTGATCACTGTCTTAGGCGAAACGCCCGATCCGCTTCCTCCATATCCTCCCTGGCATCCGTATTCAAAATGTTTATGCTCGATGATCCGCGTATAAGGAATTTCATATTCTGTGTAGTTTACTACCGCATTTCCTTGATAATTCTCCATATCCAGGACCTCTGTCTCAAACCGGAGGCTCCGGTATTCCAATTCTCCGAAACAATAATCATAATATGCATCGATCATACCTGTAAATACAATATCTTTTGCTTCTGACTTAAGAGATGCGCGGTCAGAAAAGAAATCTGTATTCAGCCGCACTTCGATCCCTTCCAGCATACGTTCGATAATCTGGGTATAGCCGCCGATCGGAATCCCCTGGTATTTGTCATTAAAATAATTGTTGTCATAGACATAACGGACCGGAAGCCTGCGGATGATAAAGCTGGGAAGCTCCGAAGCCCGTCTGCCCCACTGCTTTTCAGTATATCCTTTGACCAGCTTTTCGTAGATGTCTCTTCCCACCAGGGAGATCGCCTGTTCTTCCAGATTCGAGGGCTCGCTGATCCCGGCCTCCTGAATCTGTTTCTGAATAATTGCTTCTGCCTCCCTGGGCGTGCTGATCCCCCACATTTTACTGAAGGTATTCATATTAAAGGGCAGATTATAGAGTTCATTCCTGTAGCGTGCCACCGGGCTGTTGGTGTAACGGTTAAACTCCGCAAACTGCCGGATATAATTCCATACCTCCTCATCTGATGTATGGAAAATATGAGCCCCGTACTGGTGTACCTGGATTCCCTCTATCTCCCTGGTATAAATATTTCCTCCGATGTGATCTCTCTTATCGATCACAAGCACCTTTTTTCCTGCTTTTTTTGCTTCATGGGCGAAAATGGCTCCGAAAAGGCCGGATCCCACGATCAGATAATCATAACTCATGTTTCTTTCCTCCCTATCTATTTCTGCAGCAGGCTTTAGTCCACAGACCAGACGGCTGTGCTTCCCTGCTCTGTCTTTGTAATGATCAGTTTTCGTTCAATCTGCTCCTTGAGTTCATTGACATGGGAAATAATTCCCACCAGCCGCCGCTCTCCTGCCAGATCGGTCAGCACACGGATTGCCTCCTCCCTGGCCTCATCATCCAGGGCGCCAAATCCTTCGTCTACAAACATCGTCTCAATGCTGACAGCCCCTGCCGTATTCTGTACGATATCCGAAAGTCCAAGCGCCATGGAAAGAGATGCCATAAACGACTCCCCTCCGGACAGGGTCCGCACGTCCCGCACCGAATCACCAGTCATGTCATAGACATCCAGATCCAGTCCTGCCTGCCCCTGGTTTCCCAGGTTTTCAATCTCTCTGCACTGCAGCAGGAATTCCCCGGAGGTCATGCGTACCAGCCTCTGATTGGCAGCCTGAATGATCTGTTTAAAATACTGTCTCTGAACAAAGGTTTCAAAATCCAGCTTTACTGAACCGCTTAAGGTACCGTTGGCGGTCTTGCTTAAGCGGCTGACCGTCTCATACTCTTTTCGAAGACCGCCATCTACCTCTTCCAGCTTTTTTAAATGTGCCATCACATCCCGGTTCCTCTGGTTCTTTTCATAGCTTTGCAGATGCTTTTGGGAAACAGCTGCATATTCCTGCTCTGCATGTGTAATTTCCTGTATGACAGCCGGAAGGTCTTCCGGATGCTTTTCCCGGAGCTGCTCTGCCAGACTCTGGATCCTTCCTTCTGCTTCTTTTAAAGACTCACGATAAGACTGAAGCTCTTGCTCATATTCTTTGATCTTATCTTCATCGATCAGCGCTTCCCGATAGGACGTTTCATCGGAGAATCCCTGTTCTTTCAGTGTCTTCTCATATTCTGCCTTCTGTCTGTCCCTCTCCGCTTTATTCTGCCTGCAGGACTTTTCCAGACGTTCTTTCTGTCCGGACAGATGGTTCTGTTTCTCCATTATCTTCTGATATTCTTCTTCTGCCCTTGTCCGCGCTTCTTTCGCACAACTGACTGCCTGCTTCATTGTCCGGAGCCTCTGTCCGGCTTCTTCTGCGTCTTCTGCCGGTAGTCCCTGCCTTTTCGTAAAAAGAGCAGTCTCCAGTTCTTTTCTTTTCAGTTCCTTTAGCTGTTGCTTCTGCCGGAGACTGTCAGACTCTTCTTTTAGAGATTCCAGCCGGCTCATGAGACTTTTTTCCAATTCCTGTGCCTGTTGAAAGCGCTCTTTTTCTTCCAGTGCGCGTTTTAGTTTTTCCTGCACTCTCTCTTCCTGTATTTTTCCCTGCTCCAGTTCCTGTCTGATCCGCTCCCCGGCATCCTCTCCGACCTCTGTCTGAAACTCTTGTTCATACTCTTCCCGTAAAATCTTCTGCAGAGTCCCAAACTCTGACGCTTCCCTCTGATAATCGTCTGCGTACTGATTCCGCACTTCTTCCGCCTGATCTCTCTTCCTTTTTGCCCTGTCCACATCGGCCTCTGACGGAAATTCTTCCGGGAGGCTGCAGGGCAGCGGATGATGCAGGGAGCCACAGACCGGACAGGGAGCACCTTCCTCCAGATTCCGTGCAAGAAAGCCTGCCTGTCCGTCCAGAAAGGCCTGATACTTCCCTTCGTATTCTTCGTGGCAGCGCAGATAAGCTGACCGCTTCTCTTCCCATTCTTTCTTCTTCCTGCGGCAGATTTCTTCTTTCTTTCTAAGATCCTGCTCCCTTCGTTCCAGCGTTTCAAGCCTTTCTCTCCGACGCTGAAGATCACTTTTTTCACGTTCGGCTGCCTCTGCCCTGATCCCGGCTTCTGCACAGCTTTCTATGATGCCGGCTGCCTCTGCTCTCTTTGCTTCCAGTTTTTCTTCTCGTTCTGCCAATTCTCTTTCTTGTTCTTTATTTTTATCAATTTCCTTTTCTATCTGTTGTTTCTGTCTTTTTAGTTCTTCCACTTCCTGATAAACCGGCAGTGCATTCTGAAGAATTACAATCTTGTCTGTGTACTGTTCTTCTGTCCTGATGCATTCCTGTTCCGTTTTCTGCAATAAGAGTCGTTTTTCTTTGCCCAGCTTTTCCGCCTCAGTAAGCTCCTTATCTGTCTCTTCCAGTTCCTGGCAGTTTTTCTCGCAGATGTCGGTCATCTGGCGAAAAAGTCTCTCTGCCTGGGCTGCCCTGGCCGCCTTTTTCCCACATATAAGCTTTTTTTCCAGTTTCTCATAGGACACCTTCCCTGCATCCAATTCTTCCTTGTGGCAGCGTTCTTTTTCCCAGGCTTCCTTCAGGCGCTGATAATCCTCTCCCTGCTGCTTCTTTTCCCGGAGCATCTGAAGCTGCTTTCGCAGGTCTTCTGTCTCTTCCCGGTACTTTTGCTCCTCCAGGCTCCCCTCGTCGGTCAGTTCCTGAAGTGTCTGAAAAATCTCCTCATATGACGGCAGCTCCTGACCCATAAGCTCCGCCCACTTTTCCGCAGACTGAAGTGCATTTCCTTCTGAAACCACACGATCCATCTCTGATTTTACATTTCTCTGATTTTCTTCCAGAAGGCGGTACAGCTCACTGGAACGCGTTTTCAGTTCTTCCTGGAGGCGGCTGCAGATCTGTGTCTGGAAGATATGTGAAAAAATCTTCTTACGCTCCCTGGACTCTGCCAGCAGAAGCTTCAAGAAATCCCCCTGGGCAATCATCGCCGTCTGGGTAAACTGTTCCGCCTTAAGTCCGATGATGTCGGCGATCTTCTGATCTGTCTCCCTCTTCTTTCCGCGGAAAATCTGCCCATCCGGCATCTCAAGCTCTACCCCTGCGGCTTCTTTTACCATACGTATGGATCCGTCCTTGTACCGGCGTTTTCCGGCTCTCATATATTCTGGATTTCTCCGTATCCGGTACACCTGATCCCGGTAGGAAAAGGTATAATCCACATAGGTATCCGCATCATCTTCTGCATACTGGCTTCGCATCATATTCCCATCTCTTCGTCCGCCGCTGGTGCGGTCATAAAGTGCATAGGTGATCGCGTCAAAAATTGTTGTTTTCCCCGATCCGGTGTCCCCTGTTATCAGAAACAGCCCTCCTGGTATTCTGGAAAAATCTATGACTGTCTTTCCGGCATAGGACCCGAAGGCTGACAATTCTAATCGTAACGGCCTCACGTCTTACTCTCCCTTCACCTGATCAAATATTTCATCCATAAGCGCCTGCTCCTCTCTGGTCATGCTGGTTCCCTGCATCTGATAGAAAAAGTCTCCAAACACCTCGGCAGGACTTTTGATAGTCAGCTTTTCATCCAGTTCCTCCAGCTTTCTTTTCGTTCTGGTATTTTCTATCCTCACTTCCAGAATATGGCTATACACCCGTTCCAGTTGTTCCTTGGGTTTATATAACTCTTCCTCATCTGTCAGAGTAATGCTGACAAAATCCTCCCGTTCTTCCGGAAGAGCTTCCCTTAAAATCTGCTCCAGCGTCCCTTCCTTTTTTCTCACATCTCTGAGGGGATGAAGGGGAAGCATCTCTACTGCCGGAGCCTGTCCCTTCTCTCCAAGCGTCACCATGTTCAGTGCCTTCTGGTGCCCAGCCTCGCTGACCGAATATTTCAGCAGTGTCCCGCAATAACGGATCTTTTCCTCCCCTACTGCCTGAGCGCCGTGAAGATGTCCCAGGGCTCCATAGTCAAATTCCCGGATCACAGATACATCTACCTGGTCCAGGCCGCCCACAGAGATGACTTCTGAATCACAGATCTCCGGATCCCGAACCCCTCGGTAAAACTGATGAGAAACCAATACATTTCTTTGATTCGTAAAATCAATATTTTCTCTACGAATTAATTTCTCTACCATTCCGGTATATGTCTCCGGAGCGTCTTCCGGAAACAGATGCCTGACATAGGACGGTTTTTCAAAAGGAAGAAGATAAAAGGTTACGTCTCCATATTCATCCGGAAGCGTCACTTTTGTAAGACCCTTCTCCGGGATTCCGCCGGCCAGATAGATCTTCTGTCCTGCAAGAAGTGCTGACGCATACTGCAGCCGCTCCGCCGAATCATGGTTGCCGCTGATGATCAGAACCGGTATCTGCGGCCGGATTTCCGCAAGAGATGTAAGGAACTCATCCCAGAGGCTGACCGCTTCTGCCGACGGCACAGACTTATCATAGACGTCTCCGGCAATCACAATGGCGTCTGGATGAAGCTGTCTGGCATAAGCAGTCACCTGCCCCAGAATCTCTTTCTGATCCTCTCTTAAGCTGTAATGATGCAGCTGCTTTCCGATATGCAGATCTGACAGATGGAAAAATTTCATGAAAACCTCCCTTTCTACTTTACATCTGAATCTATCTTACACTATAATCTTCTTAGCTATCAAGAGCTATTCACAGCAAATTCACTATAGAAGAAGGACAAGGGTATCATGCTTAGAGAAATTGATTTTGACAAAGTATCTGATGGAAAATTCTATCGTTCGGGTGACATGGTAAAGGCAGACTGCGGCGGATGCAAAGGATGTTCTTCCTGCTGCCGCGGCATGGGCGCTTCGATTGTTCTGGATCCTCTGGACGTCCACAGAATTTCTTCAGGGCTTGGGAAATCCTTTGAGGAGCTGTTATCTTCTCATCTGGAACTCCAGGTCGTGGACGGCATCATCCTGCCTAATCTGAAAATGTCAGGTCCCGGGGAGGCCTGCACATTTCTGGATGCCGATGGCAGATGTTCCATCCATCCCTTACGCCCGGGTATCTGCCGGATCTTTCCTCTGGGCCGTTATTATGACGGCACCGGCTTTCAATATTTCCTGCAGATTCATGAATGTCCAAAACCGAATAAAGCCAAGATCAAAATCCGTAAATGGATTGATACTCCGGATATAAAGCGTTATGAATCCTATATTTCCGACTGGCATTACTATCTGAAGGCTCTTCAGGAGAAAGCAGCCTCCAGTGAAGGCCCGGATCTGGTCAAAGCTTTGAGCATGTCTGTCCTGACCACCTTCTATGTCCGTGCTTACAGAACGGATCTGGATTTCTATGAACAATTCTATCAGAGGTTAAACAGAGAGGTTGATTGAACATGAAAAAGATACTTATGATCGCAACAGGCGGCACCATCGCTTCCAAGGAAGGAGGCGACGGACTGACACCTGCCATGACCGGTGAGGAGCTGGCTTCAAACGTACCCGGCATCGAAAGCAAATGTAATTTAACAGTGCTGCAGCTGATGAATATTGACAGTACTAACATGCGTCCCAGGCAATGGCTTATGATCAGTGAAACGATCCTGGAACACTATGATCACTATGACGGCTTCGTGATCCTCCACGGAACAGACACCATGGCCTACACGGCTGCCGCCCTGTCCTATCTGATCCAGGATTCCCGAAAGCCGATCGTTCTCACCGGCTCTCAGAAACCCATGGGTGATCCTTATACCGATGCAAAACTGAATATCTACCAGAGCATCCTCTATGCACTGGACGATAAATCCTGCCGGGTTTCTATCGTCTTCAACGGCAAGGCAGTCATTGGCACCAGAGCAAGGAAACAGCGTACCAGAAGTTTTGATGCCTTCGAAAGTATGAACTTCCCACCCCTTGCCATCATCCATGATGACCGCATTATCCGGCATTATACCGGTGTCATACCGGCACCTTCTGATCTGAAAACCTACCACCAGCTGAATGACCGGGTCTTTGTGCTGAAACTGACGCCTGAGGTCAAGGCCGACATCTTTTATCTTTTAAAAGATCACTATGACGCCATTATTCTGGAAACTTTCGGCATCGGCGGAATCCCTGAATACGACGATTCCTTCCAGAAAGCTATTTTTGACTGGGTCGATTCCGGGAAAACCCTTGCCGTAACCACCCAGGTACCAGAAGAAGGCTGTGATCTCCAGGTATACCAGGTAGGCAAAAAATACAGTGACTACCCAGGGATCCTGCAAGCCGGTGATATGACCACAGAAGCGATTGTTGCAAAGATCATGTGGGTACTGGGCCAGACAAACGACCGGAATGAAATCCGATCTTTATTTGAAAAGGTTATCAACCTGGACCGCCAGGACGATACGTACTGATTTTACAGCTTTTATAAAATCTTAAGATTTCCAAAGGAAATCCTTAATCTCTTCCTGCTACGATAGAGATAACAAGCGCCGCACCGTCTGGTCAGCGCTTTTCGCAGGAAGGAGGCAGTTTCATGAACGAACGCATCTTAGTGGCAGACGATGAACCCGATATCGCGGATCTCGTCTGCCTTTATCTTCAAAACGAAAATTTCCAGACAGTTTCCTGTTATTCCGGACGTGAAGCTTTAGAATCTATCCAGAAGGAAAAGCCTGATCTGGCCATCCTGGACATCATGATGCCAGGAGCAAGCGGCCTTACCGTCTGTCGCAAAATCCGGGAAACAGATTCCTATCCCATCATTTTTCTCACCGCCAGGGGCGAAGAAATTGACCAGATCAATGGTCTGGCCCTGGGTGCCGACGACTATATCACAAAACCCTTCCGGCCTCTTGAGATGGTGGCCAGGGTCAAAGCCCAGCTTAGGCGCTATAAAAAATACAACGCGCCAAAAGAAGAAGACGGCATTCTGACCCGGGGAGCCCTGACCGTCAATGTGCGGACTCACGAATGCTATCTCGGGCAAAAGGAACTAAAGCTGACGCCCACCGAATTTTCGGTGCTTGAGATCCTGTGCCGTAAAAAAGGCAGTGTTGTCAGCTCCGAAGAATTGTTTCATACCATCTGGAAGGATGAATATTACAGCCGGAAAAATAACACGATCACCGTCCATATCCGGCACCTGCGTGAAAAAATGGGGGATTCCATCGAACATCCCAAATATATCAAAACAGTCTGGGGGTGCGGATATAAAATTGAAGACCACTAGAACACTCCTGAAACCGGCCGCGGCTGCCATTTTTTCTTTAATCGGCATTTATATTTTGTACAGTTTTGCAGACTATGCCTTAAATGGCATGTTTGTAGATTGGTTTACCAGAAACTTTATGACTACCGTTCCCGCCTATTATGACCCTCAGGCAGGCTATGTGGGGACCCATGAGGCAATCTGCTGGCCTGCTCTTAAAAGCTTTCTCTTCTGGGCATCCTGTCTTCTGGCGGTTCTGGCAGCTCTTCTGGTCTTTTTCCTGACAGAAAACAGCCGCCGGAAACTGGAACGCAGACAGACTATGGAACTGGAAACTCTTAAAGAAGATCAGAAGCGTCAGCAGGAAATTCTCAAAGGAGAAATGCAAAGAAAAGACGATCTGATCGCATATCTGGCCCATGACCTGAAGACGCCTCTTACTTCTGTCATCGGTTATCTGAGCTTTCTTGCCGAGACACCGGAAATGCCGGAAGAACAGCGTCAGAAATATCTGGACACGGCGCTTTCCAAGTCTGAGCGTCTGGAAGGTCTGATCAACGAGTTTTTTGATATCACCCGGTATAATCTGCAGAAAATCCCACTGGAAAAGCAGAAAGTCAATCTCTGTGCACTGATTGTACAGATAGCCGAAGAGCTGTATCCCATACTGGAGCAGCATGGGAACACCATTCAGAACGATATCGCTGAAGAAGAGTATCTCTACGCCGACCCCGAAAAAATGGCCCGGGTGTTCAATAACCTCCTGAAAAATGCGGCAGCCTACAGTGATCCGGATACACCTATCACAATCTGCTCAAAACGAGACATCGATTCTATTTCCATTATGATCGAAAATACCGGAGTTACCATTCCGGAAGAAAAGCTGGAGATTATTTTCGAGAAATTTTTCCGTCTGGATTCCTCCCGCACTCAGGAAACCGGAGGCTCCGGACTCGGTCTTGCCATTGCAAAAGAAATTGTAATACAGCACGGCGGAGAGATCACCGCGTCCAGTAAAGACCGGAAAACATGTTTCCTGGTCCGGCTCCCGGCATGGTTCTAAATCAGCACGGCCGTTAGCAAAACCTCAAGGAAGCCTTAATCTTTCCTTAGGAAATTTACAATTTCACATTAAAGTTTCTGATCTTTTTCTCCGGTACACTAGTACCGGAAAGGAAGATGAAGCTTATGGAAACCCAAAGAAAAAGACGCCCTGACCAGGCAAAAAGACATGGAAGAAAACGCCGGAAAAGAAAACGCCAGATACTCCTCCGGCTCTCGCTATGCCTTTTCGTTATTTTTGCCGTCTTAAACCTTATGAATTTTACAGTCCTTCCCTGGCCTGTCTCCCATGGAGAACTGTCTGATTATCTAGATGATCTCTACAGTCCCAATGCAGTACTGGCTGACGCAGAAACCGGGCAGATACTCGGAAGCAGAAACGGAAACCGGAAAGTATATCCTGCTTCTCTTACTAAGATTATGACGGCTCTGACAGCGCTAGAGCACATTCAGAGTCTGGACGCTGCCGTCACGATCCCACAGGATATCTACCAGGATCTTTACCAGGAGGACGCTTCCATGGCAGGTTTTGAGGCCGGGGAAACAGTAACATACCGTGATCTTATCTACGGCGCTCTGCTGCCGTCCGGCGCAGAATGTTGCCTTACACTTGCAGTATCTGTTGCCGGTGGAGAAGACGATTTCGTCACCCTTATGAACGCAAAAGCCCGGGAACTTGGGATGAAAAGGACTCATTTTACCAACTGTACCGGCCTTCAAAATTCCAGGCACTATTCTACTGCGGAAGATATCTCGAAGCTTTTGGTCTATGCTCTTCAGAATCCGACATTTCGCCAGGCCTTTACTTCCTCCAGCTACACCTCGTCTCCCACCAGCCTTCACCCGGACGGCCTGACCTTTACGAGCACTTTGTCCCAGAGTCTTCCGGATCCTTCTGTAACCGGTGGTAAAATCCTGGGCGGAAAAACCGGATACACCAAAGATGCCGGACTATGCCTGGCCAGTCTGGCCGAAATAAATGGCAGAGAATATATCCTGGTGACCACAGGCGCCCCGGGAGACCACCAGACGGAACCCTACCATGTCCAGGATGCGATAAAAGTATATGGCCGGATTGGCTCTGCATAAAGCTATTGACAAATCCATATCCGGCACATATACCGAAATCACTTAGCAGATAATTATTGGATGCAGCAGACAACAGAAAACAGTCCTGTATTCATCATGCTTTGCACAGTTATTACCCTTGTAACCAATAATAGACGCAAAAAATAGCGCCCCCACTCTGGTAAAGTAAGGCGCTATTCGCAAATACATATTGCCGGGCGCCCTGTTTTTAAGGGTTCCCGGCTCTTGCTGTCTTATTTCTGCACAATATTTATAATCTTCTTCGGCACGTAGATCTCTTTGACAATATTCCCGGTCAGCTTATCTGCCACGGCGGCCTTTCCGGCTGCGATGGCGTCTTCCTTGGAAATATCTGCTGAAATGGAGATCACGGCTCTGGTCTTTCCGTTGATCTGTACCGGCACTTCCACTTCATCGTCCTTCATGGCTTCCTCATCATAGGACGGCCATCCGGCTCTGAATACGCTTCCCTCATGACCTAACTGCTCCCAGATTTCCTCTGCGATATGAGGAGCAAATGGAGACAGCAGCACTGCCATGGTTGACAAAGTCTCCTTGTCGATTCCGCCTTCTTTCTTGGCGATCTCGATCAGCTTATTGTTATGCTCCATAAATCCGGAAATTGCGGTATTCAGGCTGAAGCTTTCCAGACGGGTCGTGATATCATATACCAGGCGGTGACGTTCTTTGATCATATCCTTTGTCGCCTGAATGTCTGCGTCCTTGCTGTCCTGTACCAGGTTCCAGAGTCGTTTTAAGAAACGGTTGACGCCGTCGATTCCACGGTCATCCCACTCTGCATCCAGTTCCGGCGGTCCTACGAACAGTTCGTACATTCTGAGAGAATCGCATCCGTAGTCTCTGACCAGATCATCCGGGGAAACCACGTTTCCTTTGGACTTACTCATCTTGATTCCATTCTTTCCTGTGATCATACCCTGATTGAACAGTTTCTGGAACGGCTCATCAAAATCAATAACTCCGATATCACACAAAAACTTGGTATAGAACCTTGCATACAGCAGGTGAAGTACGGCATGCTCTACTCCTCCGATATACATATCTACCGGAAGCATTTCGTCTGCCTTTTCTCTGGATACCAGTTCCTTATCATTGTGATTGTCTACATAACGAAGGAAATACCAGGAAGAACCTGCCCACTGAGGCATGGTATTTGTCTCACGCTTTGCATCAGCACCGCAGACCGGACACTTGCAGTTTACCCACTCATCGATGGCTGCCAGCGGTGATTCCCCGGTTCCGGTTGGCTCATAAGACTCTACTTCCGGCAGGCGCAAAGGCAGTTCTTCCTCTGGCACCGGCACGTTACCGCAGTGCGGACAATGAATGATCGGAATCGGCTCTCCCCAATATCTCTGACGAGAGAATACCCAGTCACGCAGCTTGTAGTTCACCGTTGCACGGCCGATTCCCTTCTCCTCAATGATATGCGGTCCTTCCTTCTTCAGCACAGAAGACTCCATACCGTTCCATTCTCCGGAATTGATCATAATACCGGAAGCCTCTGTATAAGCTTCTGTCATGTTTTCAATTTCTTTTCCATCCTTTGCAATGACCTGGATGATCGGAATACCGAACTTTGTTGCGAACTCAAAGTCACGGTCATCGTGGGCCGGTACACACATGATGGCTCCGGTACCATAATCAGCCAGTACATAGTCGGACAGCCAGATCGGCACCTTCTTGCCGTTGATCGGATTGATCGCATAGCTTCCGGTAAATACACCCGTCTTCTCTTTGTCCTGCATACGATCCACATTCGACTTCATAGAAGCCTCATAAATATACTTCTCGACTGCCTCACGGGTCTCATCTGTGGCAAGCTCTTTAGCCAGCTCATGCTCCGGCGCCAGTACCATAAAGGTTGCTCCATGAAGAGTATCCGGTCTGGTAGTATAGACAGTGATCTTTTCTTCTCTTCCATCAATCGGGAAATCCACCTCTGCACCATAGGATTTGCCGATCCAGTCTGTCTGCATCTTCTTTACCTTTTCCGGCCAGTCCAGCTTATCAAGGTCATTCAGCAGACGCTCTGCATAGGCGGTAATCTTCAGCATCCACTGGCGGAGATTTTTCTTGGTCACCTCTGCTCCGCAGCGTTCACATTTTCCATTGACCACTTCCTCGTTGGCAAGCCCGGTTTTACAGGACGGACACCAGTTGATCGGGAACTCCTTCTCATATGCCAGTCCTTCTTTGAACATTTTAACAAAAATCCACTGTGTCCATTTATAATAATCCGGATCTGTGGTATTTACTTCCAGATCCCAGTCATAAAGGGCTGCGATCTGATTAATCTGCTCTTTGATATGCTTAATATTTTCTGCCGTAGATACCGCAGGATGCACGCCCATCTTGATGGCATAGTTCTCTGCCGGAAGGCCGAAGGCATCCCATCCCATCGGATGAATGATATAGTACCCCTGCTGCAGCTTGTATCTGCTCCACACATCAGAGATCACATACCCTCTCCAGTGTCCTACATGCAGTCCGTTTCCAGACGGATAAGGGAACATATCCAGACAGTAGTATTTTTCCTTTTTGTTGCCATTTTCATCTACTTTCGGGTTGACCGGGTTCTTTTCCCAGTTCTCACGCCATTTCTTTTCGATTGCCTTATGATTATAAGGTACTCTTGACATTTTTCCACTCCTCACTTTCTGATAACATATGAAAAGCCTTTCCATCCCATAAGAGACGAAAAGGCTTGATTTCCGTGGTACCACTCTTTTTCACACAGAAAGAACTCCTGTATGCACTCATTATCTCTGTAACGGAGAGTACCGCTTCTGCCTACTTGCTTTGACTGTTCAGCAGAAGAACTCCGAGGCCAGTTGGGAGACGGGCTTTACTGCCTTGCAGCGGCCGGCAGCTCTCTGAAAAAGCAACGTTCTCTTATTATTCCTCTTCCTTGCTTTTATCTGTATTTTTAAGATTTCTTATTTATTATAAAAATAACATTAAAATAAGTCAAGTGCTATTTTCCCACTTATGCAAACCGACGGAAAAACACATTTTCTTGTTGTTACATTTAGTGCTTTCGTGTATAATGGATATAAGTTAATCGTGCTGAGTTTTTCAGTAAATATGATACATAAAGGAGAGTGTTCACCATGGTAAATTTATTAACAGGTCCAAAAGGCACCGGAAAGACACAGATCATGATCGAAAAGGCTAACGAGGCCGCAAAAAAATGTAACGGAAATGTAGTATTCATTAAAAAGACACACCGCGATACCACAAGCGTAGATTTCAACATCCGCACAATCTGCATGGATGATCTCCCGGCAATCAAAAACACGGACAATTATATCGGATTCTTATATGGAATGTACAGTTCAAACCACGACATCGAATGCGTATTTATCGATGGAATCTTAAAACATGCTGACATTACGATTGAGAATGTTCCACAGTTCATTAAAGACTTGAAGGACATTTCCAAAGAATGTGATATTGATTTTTACGTAAGTATCAGCGCAGAAAAAGAAGATGTGGCAGCTGTGATCGATGATGACTGCTGCTATCTGAATTAGTCGCACACTCTCCTGCACCGGAAGAGAATATTGAGAGGTATTACAGGCAGCCTTGATGGGGCTGCCTGTTTTGCTTTGCTTTTAAAGAATCATTTCATAGATCAGCACGGCAAGGGGCATAGTCAGGATACAAAATACCACTGACATCACATTGATCACACTGGCGTATTTTACATCTTTATCATAAATCTGCGCAAGCTGAGTGATGATCGCCGCTACCGGAGCTGCAACAGCGATCAGTACAATTAACAGGATATATTCCGCATCTGCATGAAATCCCATACGCTCCACAATTCCAAGCCCTGCCGCAGCTGTCACAGGGATCACTACCAGCCGTATCAGGCAGATCAGATATGGCCGTTTCTGCCGGAATACCCACTTAAGATCCACATCTCCGATCACCATCCCGATCACCAGCATACTGGCCGGTGTTACCAGGCTGCTCATACTCTCCACACAGGAAGCAAGTACTATCGGGAGCCGGATTCCCGCAAGAAACAGCAGCAGCGCAACCGCTAATGCAATGATATTGGGGCTTAAGAAGATCTTCTTAATATCTTGCTGTGAGCTTCCTTTCAGTACACTGACCCCGTGCGTCCAGATCATTACATTCTGTACCAGCAGGAAGGCTGTGGTATAAAAGACCCACTCCTCTCCCAGCACCGCCGTTACCAGTGGTATCACCAGATATCCGGCATTCGTGTAGATAATCGACACTTTCTCGATACTGTTAAGCCCCAGGGGCCGTTCCAGGATCTTTACCACAAGAAGCATAAACGCGTGAGCTGCCACTGCTGCAATAACCGCAAGTATCAGTCCTTTTGCCGCTCTTACCGTCAGTTCGATCTGAAACGCATCGATCAGCACACAGGGAAAACAAATATAAACCACGAGATTCGACAGCACTTTACTGTCATCCGGCCGGAACAGGCCAATTTTTACAATAAAATAGCCGATCGCCATCATCAAAAAGATGACGACGATCTGCTCTGCCAGCAATATACTTAATTCCATTCTATGACTCTCCTTCTCCGATTTCCAGAGCTGTCACTGTACTGGTCTGCGCCCCGGTCTGATAGGTTATCGTAACCGTCTGTCCCGGCTCCAGCCGGATCACGTCAATAAAATCCACAACCGGTACATCGTAGATATTGTCCGATCCTTCCAGCATCAGATAATAATGAGAAGTCCCTTCGATGACCGCCTGGGCGATCTTTGTAATCGTTCCGGTAACCGTATCTTCTTCTTTCGGTTCTTCCTCTTCCTGCTTCACGCCATTACTCAGAAGAAGTTCCTGATAATTCTCTTCACACTGGCTGACACTGTCACCCACAGCAACGATCTGATACTGCTGCACGTTTACCATCGCATACTTCTTAACCAGCCCTGCGTCATCTTTCAGACAGATGAAATACGTTGGTTCATCAGAAATATTCAAAAGGAGCGGAAATGTGGCTGTATACTTTAAATTCTGCACCTGGCCTTCCGCTGATGACATGGCCGCCGCTTCCGTAGCTCCTTCTACCTCGTAGTACTTTGTCTCCATTGTACGCTGGTTGGAAAGCACAAATCCCACATTTGACTGATCCTGGTTCACAGATGTGACACCGGTGTACATCCAGACATCGTCATCCAGCGCCAGATAATTATAACCTTCTGTTGTCTTCAGACAGTCTTTCTGGCTGAGTACGCTGTTCAAAAATCCATGTTTCAGCGTTCCGTAATAGTCAAACAGCTGCACCAGAAGATCCGCCGAATATGCCCGGTCTACCCACTGAGGCACATCCTCGATATCATAGGTCTTCATCTCGCCATTGACAGCATTACAGATCACTACTTTTCCTACTGTCTCTCCGCCGAACAGACCGATATTAAACTTTTTGACCGGTGCGATCCAGTATGGAATACCTTCTTCATCTATCTCAAAACTCAGCTCTCCATAGATATAAGTAGGATGAGCGAATCTGAGATGCCGGTAGATATTCCGGTTCAGGTGCTCGCTGGTTGTATATTTAATCCCTTCTTCCAGCTGCACAAGCTCTGTAGTCTGACTGGCCATATCAATCCGGATATAAGCCGGAATTCCTTCAGAGCGGTTTGTAAACCACTTGATGATATTGGCATATTTCAGAGGCGTCACACGATACGGACGGTTCTGGTAATTAATCTGGCTGTAGATCTCATCCACATCAAACTGAGAAACCATATCCACCATACTTCCCATTTTCCTGTCTCCCAGAAGCACCGCCGTATCTCTGTCCAGGATCGGTATCTGGTCAAAGGAAAGCTCCTCAACATCTTCCGTGAACTCACCTTCCTCTACGGTCATCAGCTGCTGGTATTTTTTTGCATTCACCACCGGCGAAGACAGAAGGGTACCCACCAGGTACACGATCCCAAGAGCAAGGATCACGACTCCAAAGCTCTTCAGCACTCTATTCTGGCGGAACTCCCCTCTGCCCGGCCTCTTCCGTACAATATAGACCGCTGCCAGAACGATCAGTAAAAATAATGCAGCAAACCACGTCTCCGCCGAATGGATATTAAACGCCGGTAATGCAATATAGTAGTAAAGCCCTGCCGCCAGGACCACTGCCACAGCTATCAGTACCTTTCTCTTTCCTTTCATGGACACCTCCGCTAAAATTTGTTTCTTTTAAATGGAATGGCAAACAACAGCAGGAACGGGAAGATTTCCAGACGTCCGGCCAGCATATCAAAGCAGAACACAATCTTGGAAAGCGGTGAAAAGTCCGCAAAGCTTCCCAGCGGCCCTACCATTTCCATACCAGGCCCTACGTTTCCAACGGCAGTAAGTACCGCCGAAAATGTCGTCGTAAAATCAAAATTATCTACTGCTACTATCATAACCGAAAGCATGAAAATAAGTGCATATGCAATCAGATAAATATAGACAGTCCGTATCACATCACTGCTGACCTTTTTACCGTTGACCCGGATGATATTGACCGACTTTGGATGCACCATCTGCTGGATCTCACGTTTAATGCTCTTGACCGCCATGATCAGCCTGGATACTTTAATACCGCCTCCGGTAGAAGATGCACAGGCTCCCACCACCATCAGGAACATCAGGATTGTCTGTGAAAGCATCGGCCACTCTACATAGTTTGCCGTCGCAAAACCTGTCGTCGTGATGATCGAAGCGACCTGAAAGATCGCATACCTGAAAGAAGTCAGCGGATTTTCATAAATATAGTTAATATTCACAGTAATGATCAGTGCCGCCGCAAGGATAATCCCCAGATATGTCCGAAGCTCTTCGTTTTTCCACACCGGCTTAAACTCCCGCAGCAAAAGAAGATAATACAGGCTGAAGTTGATGCCGAATAAAATCATAAATACTGTGATTACCCCGTCGATATATGCACTGTCAAAATGTGCGACACTTAACGCATAGTTGGAAAATCCTCCTGTTCCGGCTGTACCAAAGGTATGGATCAGACTGTCAAAAAGATTCATCCCTCCGAACAAAAGCAGGATCACCTGGATCACTGTCAGTCCAAGATACATTCCGTACAGAATCCTGGCGTTGGTCATCATCTTCGGCGCCAGCTTATCCTTTTCCGGACCCGGGACCTCTGCACGCATCAGGACCATAGAATTTTTATCAAAAGAGGTCAGCACCATAACAAAAACCAACACGCCCATGCCACCGACCCAGTGGGTAAAGCTCCGCCAGAACAGCATTCCCTGAGGCAGCGCCTCTACATCCGTAAGAATCGTTGATCCGGTTGTCGTAAATCCGGACACGGTCTCAAACAACGCATCAATATAGTTCGGAATACTTCCGGAAAGCGTAAAGGGAAGAGCGCCAAACATGGACCAGAGAATCCAGGCACTGGCTACGATCACCATTCCTTCCTTTCCGTAAATCTCTGAATTTTTCGGTTTCCTGACGCCCGTCAGCAGATACACCACCGCAAGGACCGCTGCCGGTATGAGGAAATAGAGTCCGTCTGTCTCCCGGTAGATCAAAGAGACAAAAGCCGGAAGGAGCAAAAGCAGAGCCTCTACTCCCAACATTTTACCAAGTATGTACCGTATCATTTTCGTATTCATAGCTTTTCTTATGTCTCCTCTATGCCAGTATATCGCTGAATTTATTGATCATCTGATTGGTCGTTACTACCACTACGCTGTCCCCGACCTCCAGGTGGTCGTTACCATTGGGGATGATCACCTTCCGCTTTCGTCCGATGCAGGCAATCAGATAATCGCGCTTTGTCGGAAGATCCTTAAGCGGTACATTGGTAATCTCGCATTCTTTCTTTATAATAAACTCCATCGCTTTGACTCTGCCTCCCAGCAGCTGATACATGGTCTCAACATTGGCGCTTGCGTAAGAGTTGTTCCGGGCGATGACATAGCTCATAATCTCATCTGCAGTGGCACTTTTTGCGGAAATAATACTGTCGATCCCCATATTTTCCACCATCTGCGCACGAGAATCCTCATTTACCTTTGCCACGATCTTTGGCACCCCCCGGCTCTGGGCAAATAATCCAAGAATAATATTTTCCTCATCCATGCCTGTCAGCGCTACGAATGCATTGCATTCATCCAGCCCCTCTTCGATCAGAAGCTCCTGATCGGTGGCATCCCCGCAGATCACCGTTGCCTTGGGCAGGATCTCGCACAGTTCCTCACAGCGTTCCGGATTTTTCTCGATGATCTTGACCTGTCTCCCGGCCTGTAAAAGCTGGGTCGTCAGATAATAGCACATGTGGCCGCCGCCGCAGATCAGCACTTTTCTGACCTTTTCATTCTTTTTCCCCAGGGATTTGAAAAAACTTTCCAGATCCTGATGGCCGGCTGCAATATGCATCTTATCCCCTGCCTCCAGTACAAAATCTCCATCCGGAATATAGACCTCTTCTCCTCTCTTCACAGCACACACCAGGATCTTGATCTGATATCTTTGGTAAAGCTCTGCCAGGGACATGCCGATGATCCTGCTGTCATCTTTTAATTTGAACTCTACCAGCTCTACACGCCCCTTCATAAATGTCTCCACCTTGCTGGTCGCCGGGAACAGAAGGACTCTGGCCACCTCATTGGCCGCCGCCAGCTCCGGATTTACCGCCATGCTTAAGTGCAGATCCTCCTTCAGGATCCCGATCTGCCGGTAATACAGCGGATTGCGGACTCTGGCAATGGTATGCCGTGCTCCAAGCCGCCTTGCAATCAGGCAGCTTAACATGTTTAATTCATCTGTAGATGCACAAGCGATCACCAGATCCGCATGGGGAACGTCTGCCTGCTTCTGGACCTCGATATCAACACCGTTTCCTGTAATACAGTAAATATCCAGCTGATTCAGAGCTTCCTTCAGTTTTCCCTCATTCTGATCGATCAAAATAATGTCATAGCCTTCTTCCGATAACTGAGACGTCAGCTTATGACCGACTTTTCCGTCTCCAATGATTACTATTTTCATCTCTTCTTCCTCTTTTTTATAAAATTAGTCATTTGATATAACTGATAATGCGGGGCTAAAAGAGCGTCTTTCTGTTATTTGACGGCTCCCTGCCCCACAGTAAAGAGATTATAGCACTTTTGTTTCAAGAAAAAAAGCCCTTTCGGGCTTTTCTTCTACATATTAATTTTTCGCTAAAATTCGGGCTTTACAAAGATTTTACGCATCCTCTTCAGCACGCTTTTTAATCTCTGCTTCCTGCACGTCAGACGGCGCCTGTTCATACCGGGCGAACTCATAGGAATAGGTTCCTCTTCCTCCTGTCATGGAGCGTAAGATCGTACAATATCCGAACAGTCCTGTCATCGGGATATCTGCCACAATCTCCTGTTTTCCTCCGGCAATCGGATTCATTCCCAGTACACGGCCCCGGCGTTTATTCAGATCTCCCATGACGTCTCCGGTATAGTCGTCCGGAACGACTACTTTTACAGAGGCGATTGGTTCCAGAAGAATAGGTCCTGCCTCCATAAATCCTTTCTTGAATGCCTGGATCGTGGCTGTCTTGAAGGCCATTTCGGAAGAGTCTACCGGGTGATAGGATCCATCGTACAGCGTTGCCTTCACACCGACTACCGGATATCCGGCCAGAGGTCCCTTCTGTACAGATTCCTGAAGTCCCTTTTCCACTGCCGGGAAGTAGTTCTTCGGAACAGCTCCTCCGACAACAGTCTCTTCAAATACATATGGCGTCTCCAGATCCCCGGATGGCTCAAAGGTCATCTTGACATGACCATACTGTCCATGTCCGCCGGACTGCTTTTTGTACTTGGTGTCCACATCGGATTTCTTCTTGATCGTCTCGCGGAAAGCAACCTTCGGAGTCTCCAGTGTCACTTCACACTTATAGCGCTCTGCAAGTTTGCTGACTGCGATCTCCAGGTGCTGGTCACCCATGCCGTAGATCAGGGACTGACGGTTCTCACTGTCATTGACTGCCTTCAGGGTCACATCCTCTGCCATCATCTTCTGCAGAGCCTGGGATACCTTGTCCTCATCTCCTTTATTCTTGGTCACATATCTCATATATGTATAAGGTTTGGAATATTCAGTCCTTCCATACAGTACCGGCGTCGTCTTGGTAGACAGGGTATCCCCGGTCTTTGTATTGGCGAGCTTGCCGATTGCTCCGATATCTCCGGCAAACAGTTCGCTGACTTCCACCGGTTTATTTCCGATCATTGTATAGATCTTGCCAAGCTTTTCATCGGCTTCCGAATCCGCATTATAAAGGACATCCTCTCCTTTCAGCACACCGGAGCAAACCTTGATAAAGGAATACTTTCCGATAAACGGATCCACCATCGTCTTAAACACATAGGCTGTCTTTGCCTTTGCAAAATCATAATTCGCCTCGAAAATCTCATTCGTCTTACGGTTGATCCCCGCACACTCTCTCCAGTCCGGGCTTGGGAAGAATCTGACGATATCAGACAGGAGATTGGCAACCCCCTGTGCCTGAATATTCGATCCCATAGCCACCGGCACGATATCACCATCCATAACTTCCGTCCTCATGGCTGCACGGATCTCTTCGACAGAGAACTCCTCTCCTGCAAAATAGCGCTCCATAAACTCTTCACTGGTCTCTGCAACAGCCTCCAGAAGCTTCTCACGGTAGATCTCAAGATTCGGCTTACAGTAATCCGGGATCTCGCATTCCTCTCTCTGGCCGATTCCTGTATAACGGCGTCCGGCATTCTTAATGACGTTAACATATCCTACCAGCTTTTCATTTTCGCGGATCGGCTGGAAATGCGGAGCGATCACCTTTCCGTAGCGGTCAGTCAGATCCTGCACCACCTGACGGAAGCTTGCATCATCCACGTCCATCTCTGTCACGTATACCATACGAGGCAGATTATACTTATCACACAACTCCCAGGCCTTCTCAGTTCCTACTTCCACACCGGCCTTTCCGGAAACAACGATGACAGCTGCGTCAGCTACGCTGACCGCTTCTTCTACTTCTCCGACGAAATCAAAGTATCCCGGTGTATCCAGAATGTTGATCTTGGCTTTCTCCCATTCGATAGGCACCAGAGTAGTGCTGATCGAAAACTCACGCTTCTGCTCCTCTTTATCAAAATCGCTGATCGTATTTTTGTCCGTAACCTTACCCATACGATTTGTGGCTCCGGATACATAGGCCATCGCTTCCACAAGGCTGGTCTTTCCGCATCCGCCATGTCCCAGCAGGACCACATTTCTAATTTCATCCGTTCTGTAAACCTTCATATTCTGCTGCCTCCTTATTTGGTAAAATCTCATGTGTATATTGTACTAAAAATTCTTCTACATTACAACTCTTTTATGCATTATTTACAACAACCGTTACTTTTTCACTTTAAAGCAGCAAAGGATTGACAAATCCGTGAAAGAAAGGGTACAATATTCCCTGTAAAAAGGCAAAGAAAGGAAGACTTCATTAATATTATGAAACAAAAAATCGGTTTTATCGGTCTTGGTCTGATCGGCGGTTCCATCGCAAAAGCCATCCGTCAGTATCATCCGGATATCGAGATCGTTGCATTTGATAAGAATAAAGAGACACTGGCCCTGGCCACCCAGGAATCCGTCATTGACGTGGCTGCCACCACCATTGATGACAATTTCTATCACTGCCGGTATCTGTTCCTGTGTGCCCCGGTGTCCTGCAACAGCGCCTATTTAAAACAGCTGGTACGCTATCTGGATCAAGACTGCATCCTGACAGATGTGGGAAGTGTCAAGTCTCATATTCACCAGGAGGTATCGCGCCTGGGCATTGAGGCCTCTTTTATCGGCGGACACCCTATGGCCGGTTCGGAAAAAAGCGGGTACGCCAACTCCAAAGCCATGCTTCTGGAAAATGCATACTACGTGCTGACCCCCACGGATCAGGTCTCACAGGAAAAGATTGAAGCTTACTCCGGATTTGTCCAGAGTCTGAAGGCTCTCCCCATCCTTCTGGATGCCGCGACCCACGACTACGTGACCGGCACGATCAGCCATCTGCCACATATCATTGCAGCCAGCCTGGTGGAACTGGTCAAAGATACGGATACCAAGGATGAACTGATGAAGAATCTGGCCGCAGGAGGCTTTAAGGATCTGACCAGGATCGCCTCTTCCTCCCCCACCATGTGGCAGCATATCTGTACGCAAAACAAGGAGAATCTTACGAAAATCCTGGATGCATACATCGATTCCTTAAAAACAGCCAGAGACCATATTTCCTCCGGAGACGGGCAGTGGGTTTATCAGTTATTTGATATCTCCCGGAATTATCGGAATTCCATATCCGATACTTCCTCAGGCCCGATCAAAAAGGCTTATGCCGTCTACTGTGATATCATCGACGAGGCCGGAGGGATCGCTGCGATCGCCACGATTCTTGCCTCAGGCGGCATTAATATAAAAAATATCGGCATCGTCCACAATCGAGAATTTGAAGAAGGGGTTCTGCGGATTGAGTTCTATGAAGAATCCGCCTCTAAAAAGGCGGCCGGACTTCTGCAGAAATTCAGGTATATTGTATATGAACGTTAGAGAAATTTATCCAGTAAAAAAACTTGCAGGAGAAGTCCTGATCCCGGGTGACAAATCCATTTCCCACCGCGCCGTTATGCTGGGATCCATCGCAAAAGGGACTACAGAAATCTCCCATTTTCTAAGTGGCGCAGACTGTCTGTCCACCATCCATTGTTTCCAGAAAATGGGAATCAAAATCGAAAAATCTGACACCCATGTTCTTGTACACGGGCAGGGCTTACACGGGCTTCATGCTCCGGACGGCATCCTGGACACCGGAAACAGTGGGACTACTACCCGGCTGATCAGTGGTATTCTGGCAGGACAGCCCTTTCCTTCCATTCTTTCCGGGGATGATTCTCTAAATTCCCGCCCTATGGGGCGGATCATGACCCCGCTGAATCAGATGGGCGCACACATTTCCAGCATCCAGGATAACGGCTGCGCTCCCTTACGCATTGATCCAGGGCAGCTTCACGGAATCCACTATGCTTCGCCTGTGGCTTCTGCCCAGGTCAAATCCGCAGTCCTTCTGGCAGGGTTGTACGCTGACACCCCGGCTTCTGTTACAGAACCTTCTCTTTCCAGAAACCACACCGAACTGATGCTGAAAAGCTTCGGCGCAGATCTGTCTTCTGTCATTTGCGAAGACGGAACTGCCACGGCAGGCGTATGCCCCTGTGATGAATTATACGGACAGAAGATTCTTGTTCCCGGCGACATCTCGTCTGCTGCCTACTTTATCGCCGCAGGACTTCTGGTTCCTGGTTCCCGGATCCTCGTAAAAAATACAGGGATCAACCCGACCAGAGCCGGTTTTCTGGAAGTATGCCGGAAAATGGGCGCCAAACTCACCTTCCTGAACCATTCCGTCCAGGGTGGTGAAGAGATGGCCGACATCCTGGTCACTCCACAGTCCCTTCACGGGACCACCATCGAGGGGGCTCTGATCCCTACACTGATCGATGAGATACCTGTCATCGCTGTCATGGCGGCTCTTGCCGAAGGGACGACCGTGATACGTGATGCCGCTGAACTGAAGGTCAAAGAGACAAACCGGATCGATACTGTTACAGAAAATCTAAATGCCATGGGCGCAGACATCACCCCGACAGACGACGGCATGATCATCCGGGGAACCGGCAGGTTAACAGGCGCATCTGTCCAGAGCCACTTTGACCACCGGATTGCCATGGCCTTTACCATCGCCGCGCTGGCCGCAGAAGGGCCGACTTCAATCCTGAACAGTCAGTGTGTAGATATCTCCTATCCCGGATTCTTTGACCAACTCTCTGAATTAACAAAATAATTCTTCTGAAAAAGCTCCTTCGTCAGTATCTGACGCCGGAGCTTTTTTTACGGTCTATGAAAAATATTCTGCGATTTCCTTCATTCTCTTCATCTGATCTACCTTAAACGGGCAGCGGCGGTTGCAATGTCCGCACTGGATACAGTCTGACGCATTCTTTTCCAGTTTCCGGTAATGCCCTTCTGCCATAGCATCCCCTGCCTTTGCCAGATCATAATACTTGTTGATCAGCGCGATATCCAGTCCTGCCGGACATGGATGGCAGTGATTGCAATATACACATTTTCCTTCCGACTCGTTCGTCAGCGACCCGATCACCGAATAATCCCTCTCTTCTTCCGGCGCATCCAAAAAGCCCAGAAGATACTCGAGATCTTTCCTGTCACGCACTCCCGGAATCACGGTCAGCACCCCCGGCTTATCCAGGGCATACTGAAGACACTGATACTGGGTCAGCGCCTTGCCAAGAGGTGAGGTCCTTTCATCCAGAAGCTGTCCTCCGGAGAACGCCTTCATCACAGAGATTCCGACTCCGTCTCTCTGGCAGCGGCGGTACAGCTCCATCCTCTCATCCGGCGTCCCATTGGCATAATCGCCCTTCTTATAGTCATAGGCCGGATTAATGGAAAACATTACCATATCTACCAGTCCTTCATCCAACGCCAGGTTTACCAGCTCTGGTGTATGAGAAGAAAGCCCGATATGCCGGACCACTCCCTGTTCCTTCATCTGGAGCAGATACTGGAGCACTCCATTTTCCCGGTAGGCATTCCAGTCCGACTCTGCATCCAGGCAGTGGATAAACCCATAATCGATATAGTCTGTCCGAAGCTTCCCAAGCTGCCAGTCTACCGACCGCTTTACTGCTTCCTTCCGGGTCGTCCACCCGTATTTTCCGGAAGAATAATCTGCCCCGAAATGTACCTGGTACAGCATCTGATCCCTTACTTTTTCCAGTTCTTTGCCATAATAGTCAAAGCATTCCACAGACGCTGCAGCCATATCAATATAGTTAACGCCCTTTTCACAGGCCAGTTCCAGTGTCTCTCTTGCCTCTTTTTCTGACATCTCAGAAAAATAGCTGGATCCGATACCGATTACACTGATACGGTCTTTTGTTCTCTGATTGATGCGATATTCCATGTCAATTCCCCTTTTTCTCAATTCTTTCAATATCAGGGTATCACTATTTTTCTCTTACATCAAATACTTAAACAGAATACAAATCCATAGTTATTTTGAATATCTGACGGTTGCATATTCCCTGCTGTCAATGCTATCATAAATGCAGTCACAAAAGAAAGCAGGAAATATAATGTCACAAAATACTTACTCTCTGAAAACAAAACTGATTCTGGTCATGCCGGTCCTCTCCGGTATCATGTGGGGATCCGGCGGCGTCTTTGTCCGCACCTTCGATTCCCTGGGTATGGACAATTTTACCATGCTCTTTACCCGGATCATCGTATCTGTCACTTTGCTGGGCGTGGGTCTCTTTCTCTATGACCGGTCTCTGCTGAAAATAAAACTCCGGGATCTCTGGGTCTTTCTGGGCGGAGGAATCCTGGGAATGTTTGGCATCAACCTGACCTATAACGAAGCGATCAAGCATGGAACCCTGGCCCTGGCATCCGTGCTTCTTAGCATGTCCCCTTTGTTTGTCGTAACCTTTTCTATCCTGTTTTTTCACGAAAAAATGACCATACAGAAAGGAGTCTGTATGGCCGCCGCCCTGATGGGCTGTGTCCTGGTCAGCGGTGTTCTGGAAAATGTCTCCGGGACATCTCTTTCCCCCATTGCCGTTATCTGTGGGATCGGGTCTGCTTTTTTCTATGCACTTTACAGCATTTTCAGCAAAGCTGCCATGAAAAAGGGCTATCACGCTCTGACCATCACCTTCTACTGCCTGGTCTCCTCACTGATCCTTCTGGTTCCTGGAACAGACTGGGCCTGTATCGGCAGCACGATTGAAAAGGGATGGCCCTGGATGCCCTGGTTTATGCTCCTCCATTCCCTGGTCACCTCCACTTTATCCTACGTCTTTTACACCACATCCTTAAGTTTTATCGATGCGGGTACCGCTTCCATCCTGGCGGCCAGCGAACCTGCTGCCGCCATGCTGTTCGGCTTTCTGTTCTTTTCTGAACAGCCGACCCTTTTGTCCATATCAGGCCTGATCCTTACCACAGCTGCGATCATCATCCTTAGCCGCTCTCAATCCAAGGCTTCCTGACAGATCTTTCATCGATACGCTTTTGACCAGATCAAGAAGGGTCGAAGACAGGGTCACCGTGATCAGGGAAAAGATGATCTGCCGGAGCGGGATATAACTTAAGGACAGCAAAAGAACCGTCAGATCTGTGAAAAGATATGCCGCTGCAATCCTGCATCCTGCTGCTTTCTGGATGGCCATCGCCAGAGCATCGTCCCCTCCGGAAGAGGCGCCTCTCCGTACCACAAGCCCCACGCCCACTCCGATAAACATGGCTCCTGCAATGGACGCTGCCAGCGGATGCCCAGAAAGATCAGGGAAAAGATATGGCAGCCGTTCCCACAAAAAGAACCAGCCGGCCAGACACACACTTGCAAATGCCGATGTCTTCAGAAAGTCTTTTCCAAGCAGACGGAAGGCCGCAAAATAACAAATAAGATCCAGCACCGGCGAGGCAATGGCCGCCGGAATCCCGAACCAGTGATTTAACAAAAGTATCATACCCAGCACACCGCCCTCTGTGATCCCGGTCCTCTGATGGACATTGTGAAGACCGAAAGAGGCGATGGCTGTACCGATCACAATACAGACGACCGTCTGTGGGGTAAATACTCTTTTTACATCTGACACAATCGCCGATGCAATACGCTGAAACACAAATATCAATCCTCCTGTAATTTTCTTGCATCACAAGAATAAACCCTGGTATTATACCAGGGTCAATACTTTTTTCATCTATCCGATTCTTCCTTCTTTTATATATCCCGCCAGTTCCTTTGCAAAATAGGTCAGATAGCTCTGAGCTCCTGCGCGAAAAGCCGCCACTGCCGTCTCACATACGATCTGGTCTTCCTGGATCCATCCTTTCTGCGCAGCCGCCTTGATCATGGCATATTCCCCGCTGACACTGTATGCCGCAACCGGAAGGTTCGTCACTTCCTTTGCCTTTGCGATCATGTCAAGGTAAGCCAGCGCAGGCTTGACCATGATGATGTCTGCCCCTTCTTCTTCATCCAGCAGGATCTCCCGGATTCCCTCCCGGCTGTTGTGATAATCCATCTGATAGCTTTTGCGGTCACCAAATGCCGGAGCACTCTCTGCAGCATCCCGGAACGGGGCATAAAACCCGGAAGCATATTTGACCGCATAGGACATAATGGGAATCTCCTCATATCCGGCCTCATCCAGCGCCGTCCTGATTTTTCCCACACGTCCGTCCATCATGTCAGAGGGAGCCACCATATCTGCTCCTGCCTGTGCATGAGAAATCGCAGTCTCTGCCAGCAGCTCCAGGGTAGAATCATTATCTACCTCCTGCCCCTTTAGCATTCCACAGTGTCCGTGGGAAGTATACTCACACAGACATACGTCCGTGATGTAGTAAATTTCCGGAAATCTTTTCCTGGCCTCTTCAAGAGCTCTCTGGATCACCCCGTCACAGGCATATGCCTGACTTCCCCTCTCATCCTTATGATCCGGGATCCCAAACAGCATGACGGAGCCGACACCGGCATTACTGACCTGTTCCAGTTCATAGTACATCTGATCAACACTATATCGATACTGTCCTGCCATAGAAGGGATCTCTTCCCGGATCCCCTCTCCGTCCCGGACGAACATCGGATAGATCAGGGATGCCTGGTCTATCCGGGTTTCCCGGACCATTTTCCGCAAACCTTCTTTTCTTCTTAATCTTCTTGGCCTTTTTATCATCTGTCGTTTCCAATCCTTTCTACTAATTCTATCAGGCTGTCTATCGTAGCTTTTTCGGCCATCCGGCAGCTCATTCCATAGCTTCTCGCCGTCTCCATGGTCTGCCTTCCGATGCAGGCCGCCGTAAACTTTGAATAATCCGCGCCCTCGCTGACTGCTGCAAACCCATGGACCGTGGAACTGCTGGTAAACGTAACACAGTCGATCCGTCCTTGGTCGATCTCCCTGCGGATGTCAAGGGCCGGACATTCTTCATAGAGGGTCTCATAGACCGGCACATCGTCCACCCAGGCTCCTGAAGCAGTCAGGATCTCTGTCAGTTCTGGATTTCCTGATGCAGAGCGAGGAATTAAGATCCGCTTCCCTTCTACCCCCTTTTCTGTCAGGCTTATAGCCAGCTCCTTTCCTTCGTAAACCTCAGGCATAAGATCTGCCTCGATTCCATAACCCCTGAGAGCCTTTCTGGTGCCTTCCCCGATCACAGCAAAACGAGTCCGGTAAAGGGTGCGGATATCCAGTCCATGTGCGTCAAGATATTCAAAGAATACGCAGGAAATCCTCTGGCTGGAAAACACGCCCCAGTCATCCCCCGCCGTATTTTTCAGACATTCTTCCAGCTTTTCTTCGTCCGTGGCGCGTGTCCGGATCGCCGGAACCTCCAGTACCTCTGCGCCTTTCTTTTTGAGCTTATCTGCCATGACAGACAAAAGCTCCCTGGGCCTGGTTACCAGAATCCGCATTCCTGCAAGAGGAAGCTGTTCATACCAGGATATTTCTTCTGCAAGGCGGCACACTTCTCCTGCCACAATGATAGCCGGCGGATGCACTTTTTCTGCTTCTGCCGCCTTTTCCAGCTCCGCCAGAGGAGCCGTTACCACCTTCTGGGAAGACAGAGTTCCTTCCTGCAGGACTGCTGACGGCATTTCCGGATCCATTCCTGCATCCATGAGCCCTTTTACGATATCCGGAAGTGCACTTACCCCCATCAGAAACACTAAGGTTCCGCCGGTCTGTACCAGCGCCTGATAATCGCATTCCAGCTCTCCGTTTTTCTTTTTATGTCCTGTCACAATATGCACGGAGGAGACATAGTCTCTGTGAGTCACCGGGATTCCTGCATAGGCCGGAACCGCCAGTGCAGAAGTCACCCCCGGGATCACCTCAAAGGGGATCCCTTCTTTTTTTAATTCGCAGAGTTCTTCCCCTCCTCTTCCAAACAAAAAGGGATCTCCCCCCTTTAAGCGGACCACCTTTTTCCCCTGTCCGGCCTCTTCTGCCAGGATCCGGTTGATCTCCTGCTGTGGAATGGGATGGTGTCCGGAAATTTTGCCCACATCAATACCTTTCTGATCCGGACGGATCATCGCCAGGATATCCTTCCCCACCAGATGGTCATAGACCACGACATCTGCTTCTTTCAGTACCTGTTTCGCTTTGATCGTTAAAAGTCCGGAATCGCCGGGACCTGCTCCGGCCAGCCATACCTTTCCCTTTTTTTCTTCATTCTGCACTGCCTGACTCCTCCTTTTTCCCGTAGCACTCCTGCATCTCTTTCGCCAGGCTGATTCCGATCTCCCCGGCATTCTTCGCATCTCCGCTTTTCCTTCCGACCACATAAGTTCCTTCTGTTTCTATATAATAAAGGCCTTTTAAAAACAACTCTCCTTCACAGACGTCGGCATAAGCAGCCACCGGGGACGTGCAGCCGCCGTCCAGCCAGCGGACAAAGGCCCGTTCTGCCAGTGCTTTCTGTCTGGTCTCTTCTTGTGTAAATCCTTCCATCAGAATCTCGTTTTCTCCCGCCCGGCCCTGAACAGCCAGAATTCCCTGCCCGGCCGCCGGCAGGATCTCCTCCGGAGAAAAGTACCGGAAAATCCGGTTCTCCAGCCCCAGACGTTTAAGGCCGGCCGCTGCCAGTATCAATGCATCATACTCACCCCGGTCCAGTTTTTCCAGACGTGTCAGGACGTTTCCCCGGATATTTTCAAACCGGGCCTCCGGAAACAGCCGCTCTCCCTGGATCCTTCTGCGAAAAGAAGAGCAGCCGATCACTCCCGTCCCGTCCCATTCTGTCACTCCTTCCGGCAGCACCAGTACATCCCGCACATCCTCCCTTGGCAGATAGCCGACGATGGGAATCTCCTCTGACTCCTCCATCGGCATGTCTTTTAAGCTGTGGACCGCCAGGTCAATCCTGCCGGAGAGGAGAGCCTTATCCAGTTCCTTGACAAACAGACCCTTCCCTCCGATCTGATCCAGCGTTACATCCAGCCGACGGTCTCCGGTGGTCTCCATCGTTACAAGTTCCAGTTCCAGCTGTGGATGCAGCCTTTTGATCCTTTCCATGACGAGTTCTGTCTGGACCACCGCCAGACGGCTCTTTCTGCTCCCGATTCTTATCTTTTTATCCATCATCTCTGGTTTCTTCCTCTAGCTTTTCTAATAAGATTGTTATTTCTTCTCTGGCCCTCCTGGCCTTTCTGTGATCACTTCCTCCGGAAGTCACTGCCGCTGTCAGATCTCCACAGACCGCAATTCCCGGAAAGTAAAAATCACAGAGTTCTTTTTTATGAGAGACATTTACCGGAATTCCCAGTCGTCTGCACTCTGCTGCCGCCTGCTCATTGCAGACCGGATCGTCGGTTGCCGCCAATACCAGATCTGCGTCTCTGATCAGTTCCGGCCTGTATTTTGTATATTCCAGACGAATTCTTCCTTCCCTGGCATATTCCCTGATCTTCTCCGTCGCTTCCGGCGCGGCGACCCGGATATTTTCCGAAAACAAAAGCAGTGTCTCAATCCTGCGTTCTGCAATCCTGCCGGCACCGATCACTGTGATCTGAAATTCTGATATGTCTACAAACATTGGAAAAAAACGTTTCTTTCCCATAATATCATGTCCTTTCTAAATTGCAAGCACCGGTCAGCCATGATATAATGTCCCGTAATGATTCAGCCATATGTCTGACCAGAAAGGAGAACTTATATGATGACACCCGATAAAAAGGCCATTCTGGCCGTCAGTTTTGGAACCAGCCACGCCGATACCCGTGCTGCTGCCATATCTGCCATCGAGCAGAGGATCCGCAGCGCACACCCGGATATTCCTCTCTACAGTGCCTGGACCAGTCAGATGATCATCCGAAAGCTTGCACGCACCACGGGGGAGCACATCTGTACCGTATCTGGAGCACTGGAACAGATGAAAAGAGACGGAGTCACAGATGTGCGGATCCAGCCCACACATATCTTAAATGGCATCGAAAATGACCGGATGACCGCAGACGCCCTTGCTTTCCAAAAAGATTTTTCTTCCATGGCTTTCGGCGCTCCCCTTCTGTCGTCCACAGAGGATCTGCAGAGTGTGATCCGGATCATTGCCGGTGAATTTTCCTTCCTGTCAGACGATGAGGCACTCATCCTGATGGGACACGGCAGCGACCATTTTTCAAATACCGTCTATGCAGCACTGGACTATATGCTGAAGGACTTAAGCTACTCTCATATCCACGTAGGAACTGTGGAAGCTTACCCTTCTCTTCAGGAAGTCCTGGAACATCTGAAAGAAAGCCAGATCCATTCTGTCCACCTGCTGCCACTCATGATCGTAGCCGGAGACCATGCGAAAAATGATATGGCAGGAGCTGGCCCTGACTCCTGGAAAATGCAGTGTCAAAATGCCGGATATCAGGTCACCTGCCATTTGAAAGGGCTGGGAGAATTCCCCCAGATCCAGGATCTCTTTCTCTCCCATCTGGAAAAAATCCTGTAACCTCTACGCCCCTTTTCCCGGAAGTTCAGAAAGACTTCTCGGAAGGGGCGAGATTCCATATCTTTTTCCCACCTCATACAGCAGAGGTCTCTTAAGTCCGCAGCGGTCCAGAAGCCTCTGATCCTCAAAAACGTCTTCCGCATCTGCATCCGCCGTAAGTCTTCCCTGATGAAAGATCAGGATCCTCTCTGCCCATCTCCAGGCAAAGTCCACATCATGGGTAGCCACGACCAGAGCAATCCCTTTGCGGTGGAGCTTTTCCAGGTTTTCCTCCAGAAGGCCCTGGTTTACCGGATCCAGACTGGATGCTGGTTCGTCCAGAAGCATCAGTTCCGGCTCCATTGCCAGGATATCCGCGATGCTGACTCTTTTTTTCTCCCCGCCGGAGAGTTCATGGGGCGCTCTTTTCCGATACTCCGAAAGATCCATAGCCTCAAGCGACGCATCCACCCTGCTTCGCACTTCCTCTTCCGGAAGCTTCAGATTCATGGGACCAAAGCTTATCTCTTCTTCCACCGTCCCGGCAATCAGCTGGTGGTCTGCCTCCTGGAAGATCAGCCCCACCGTCTGTCGCAGGTCCAGGATTTCCTGTTTTCTCCAGGTGATTTTTTCTCCCTTCAGATATAAGCTTCCTTCCCCCGGCCTTAAAATCCCGTTGCAGCATCGGAAAAATGTACTTTTCCCGGCGCCGTTATTGCCAAGTACGGCTATTTTTTCGCCATGAGAAACAGCAAGACTTACTTCCTTAAGCGCCCATACTTTTTCTTCTCCATACCGGAAGGACAAGTCTTCCAGTCTTAAAATTTCATCCATGTCTTTTCTCTCCTATCTTACCGGCCAGCCGCGAAGCCAGATACAGAGTCCTGTTTCCACAAGAACGATTCCCACAAGAAGCGCCGTCTTTTTCCGGTCTTTCTGATATCTGCCCGGGAGGAACCCGATTGTTCCGCCAAAACAGCGGCTTTCCATGGCATCAAAATTTGCTCCCGCCTGACGGTAACTATAAGCCAGCAGATTGCCATAGATCCCAGCCGTGGTCCGAAGGGACGTCCGAAGATCGACGTAACCCATCCGCCCTTCTGCCGCCTGCTTCATATTCCCGTGTACCTGATACATCAAAAAGATATACCGGTACATCAGATACATCAGGCTGCAGATCAGATCCGGGCAGTGGAGCTGCTTCAAAACACTGGTCAGCTCCGTCGCCGGCGTGGTCATTCCCAGGGCGAACAGCGCAGACACCGCCCCCAGGGCCCGGCAGGTGACAAGGAGTGTGCGAAGGACCGTTTCCCTGGTCATACAGAGATATCCCGGCCCCAGGGACAGACTTAAGATTCCTTCCCTCACGAAGGAATATTCCCACAAAAGCACCAGACCGGACAGGATCAGAAAACCAAGGGGCAGGCGGAACATCCTGAGATATTTTCCCACCGGCACCTTGCCAGATATCCTGGCCCACAAAAGCATAACCAGTGACAGCTCTGCTCCCAGAAAAGGATGGGCGGAACAGACCGCTGCCGCCATCATACTCAGACAGAATAAGAATCTTTGCATGGGAGAAAGGCTGTCCTTCTCTCCCCGCATCATTCCTCCTGTCCCCCGGAGTATTTCTTCCGGGCCACCAGATAGCCGAAACAAAACGCCAGGATTCCCACGCCGATTCCTGTCTGTACACAGAAGATCAGGCTTTCGATCTCGCCAGGTATCTCCCCGCCGATCAGGTTCTCCAACACCGGAGTAAACCAGGGTTCATATTCTGTCCCTGTCACCTCATTTACCATCTGACTCCCTGCATCGTCGCTTCCGCCAAACTCTGCCCCTCTTAATGCAAGAAACGGGACCACCACCAACAGGATACACGCCAGGATCAGTACACACACCAGTCCTTTGTTTGATTTCCTATGCTCTGCCATCCGTCTTCTCCTTTCTGAAAAATCCGATTGCCCGTAGCTCCGGGGCCGCAAAACTCTCCATCCCGATCACGATCAGTACCGTCAGGATCCCTTCCAGCACTGCCAGCGGCAGCTGAGTCGGGGCAAACACGCCCAGGAACTTCACGGCGCTTGCTGCTACTCCTCCGGTCTCACTTGGATAGGCCAGGGCCAGCTGGATACTGGTAACGCAGTAGGTCAGAAGGTCTCCCAGAAACGCAGCCGTGAAAATCACTGCTTTCCGGTTCCATCCGAACCGGACGCCAAGCTTATAGATGCCAAAGCTAAAGAGCGGTCCTGCGATCGCCATACTGAAGGTGTTGGCCCCCAGTGTAGTAAGTCCTCCGTGCGCCAGAAGCACTGCCTGGAAGATCAGTACGATGATGCCAAGAATGCTGACTGCCGAAGGTCCGAACAGAATGGCTCCAAGACCGGTTCCTGTCATATGGCTGCAGCTTCCGGTAACCGACGGAATCTTCAGAGACGAGATCACGAAGATAAACGCCCCGGACATAGCCAGCAGGATCAATGCTTTCTTCTGCTCCTGCACCAGTTTCCGGATCCGAAGGAATCCTGCCGCCAGGAACGGGAGGCAGACCGCTCCCCAGGCGATGCAGTAGCCTGCCGGAAGATACCCTTCCATGATATGCATGGCCTTTGCATCAAAACCGCAGACATATACAGACGCCACAAGCGCAGCAAAAAGTATGAGCCTTTTTTCTGATTTACTCCATTTGTTCATATCCGTTATTCCTCCCGTAAACGATTAATCTTTCTTACATTGATACAACAGGGCGTTGCAGATGCAGGCCGCAATATTGCTGCCTCCCTTTCTGCCTCTGGCCACGATATAGGGCGTATCCTTTAAGGTCAGGATCTGCTCCTTGGACTGCACCACATTGACAAACCCTACCGGAACACCGATGACCAGTTCAGGAGCAATCCTTCTTTCCCGGATCAGCTCATACAGACGGATCAGTGCAGTAGGCGCATTGCCGATGGCAAAGATCAGATTTTCTTCCAGAGTACAGGCTTTCTCCATACTGGCTACAGCCCGGGTGGTGCCTGCCCTCTTCGCCGCTTCCGCCACGTCTGCATCCGACATAAAGCAGTAAACCCGTCCTCCAAAATATTCCAGCGCCTTTTTATTGATGCCGGACCTGGCCATCTGCGTATCCGTAACAATGGACGCCCCCTCCCGGATCGCTTTCTTTGCCTTTTCTACTGCGTCTTTGGAAAATACCAGATTCCTTGCATAATCAAAGTCTGCACTGGTATGGATACACCGTTTGGTTACCGCTTCCTGCTCCTCCGGCAGGGTGATGCCTCTCGCCTTTAACTCTTCAGAAATAATCGCAAAACTCCTCTTTTCAATCTCTTCCGGACGTACGATCTCAATCTCCATCAGCTACTCTTCCTCCTCCAAAATCTGGTAAATGGCCTTCATGTCAAGATGCTCCCTTAAGGCATCTGCAAGCAGGTCGTATTGTTCTTCCTTCCACTCTTTTAAGCTTTTGCTTCTGATCTCCTTCAGGCTTACGCCTTTCTTTTCTGCCAGGCTTTCTGCCACCCCTTCTGCCACACCTTTCCGGTCAAAAATGCCATGGATATAGGTGCCGTATACATTTCCCCGGCTGTATCCATCCGTCGTTTCCTGTCCGCTGACCTGGTCTTTCATCTGGTTCATAGGTTTCTGTATTTCCTGCCTGCCCAGTCTTCTTGTCACACCCATATGGATCTCATAGCCTTCCAGCTCTTTTCCTTCCAACGTCTTTAATGCGCCGTCCACATGGATGAACCGTCCACTGACCCTGGTCCTTGTTTTTTCCTTCGTAAATACCGTCTCCAGAGGAAGGAGCCCCATCCCTCTCATGGTTCCTCCTTCTTCCACCTGCTCAGGGTCTTTCAGCAGCTCGCCCAGCATCTGATAACCTCCGCAGATACCAAAGATAACTGTTCCCCTGTCTGCTTCCTTTAAAATAGACGCTTCCATCCCATTTTCCCGCATCCACTTCAGGTCGCCCATCGTATTCTTTGTCCCCGGAAGCAGGATCATATCCGGATGTCCCAGCTGTCTGGCATGTTCCACATACCGAAGAGACACTTCTTCCAGATGCTCCAGTGCCAGAAAATCTGTGAAATTGGAGATCCTAGGCGTGCGGATCACGGCAATATCGATCTTTCCGCCTCCATTCTTTCTGAAAAACCGTTCTGTCAGGCTGTCCTCGTCCTCGATGTCCACATGAAGGTAAGGAGCCACCCCCAGCACCGGCACCTGGCACTTATCTTCCAGCATCTGTATCCCCGGATCCAGGATGGTCTTGTCTCCGCGGAATTTATTGATGACAAGACCTTTCACCCGTTCTTTTTCCTCCGGCTCCAGCAGCATAAGTGTCCCCAGAAGCTGGGCAAATACCCCGCCCCGGTCGATATCTCCTACCAGCAGGACCGGTGCATCCAACATATCTGCCAGCCCCATGTTAACAATGTCGTTTTCTTTGAGGTTGATTTCTGCCGGGCTGCCGGCTCCTTCGATAACGATCAGATCATACTCCTCTTCCAGCCGGTGATAAGCCTCCAGAATATCCGGGATCAGCTGACGTTTACAGGAAAAATACTCCCGGGCACTCATATCCTTCCAGATCTTCCCGTTTACGATGACCTGGGATCCCGTATCATTGGTGGGTTTTAACAGGACAGGATTCATCTCTGCCCTGGGGCTGGTCCCGGCTGCCTCTGCCTGGACTACCTGTGCCCGTCCCATCTCCAGCCCGTCATCGGTGATAAAAGAATTCAATGCCATGTTCTGGGATTTAAAGGGTGCCGTTCTGTATCCGTCCTGCCGGAAAATCCTGCATAATCCTGCGCAGATCAGGCTCTTTCCTGCACCTGACATGGTTCCTTGTATCATAATCCTTTTCGCCATGCGATCCACCTCTCATTTTCTTCTTTTGTCCGGACAGCAACCCGGTAATATCCTTCCGTAAGTCCCCGGTAATTTCCACAGTCCCGGATCAGGAATCCGGCTTCCAGGG
Organism: uncultured Lachnospiraceae bacterium; assembly: GCA_900553355.1. Classification (GTDB taxonomy): domain Bacteria; phylum Bacillota; class Clostridia; order Lachnospirales; family Lachnospiraceae; genus Merdimonas. The sequence goes on along the minus strand of USDK01000003.1, from coordinate 43,171 downwards.
CTTTTTCGTACAATCCCGCCCGGCTGGTAAAAAACAGATAATTTGCCGAAGACCCGATCACGCGGTCGCCTGCCTTTTCCATTTCACTGCGCATCCTCTCACGTTCTTTCTTTAGAAACTTTCTGGTTTCTTTCAGATATGTTTCACCGTGATGCATGGCTGCGGCTCCGGCAATCTGCGCCGGAACAGATACATTCCAAGGCTGCAGACAGCCTTCCATTTTTTCCAGGAGCCCATCGTCACCACAGAGTGCATATCCAAGCCTGAGTCCCGGCATACAAAAAGTTTTGGTAAAAGCCTTTACGATCAGAAGTTCCGGATACTCCTTCAGATATCCCGTCATCGTCACCTCATCCGGCCGATCCAGGAAATCCACAAAACATTCATCCAGAAGCAGCGTCACCTGTTGTTCCTGGCACCTTTTCAGAATCCTGACAAGGAGGGGCCGAGAAATAACCTGTCCTGTCGGATTGTTGGGATTACAGAGAATTAAAAGGTCTATCTCCGGCGTAATGGCGTCAAGGATCTCCTCCGTCACCTGGAATTCCTGCTCTGGCCTGAGAAAATATTCCCTGATCCTGGCCCCCACCGGACGTAAGGCCCGTTCATACTCCGCAAAAGAGGGGACCGGCAAAAGTACCGTTCCTGGTTTTTTTGCCATAGCAGCAGCAAAAAACAACTCTGCCGCTCCGTTTCCGCACAGCACCTGATCTGGCTCCACCTGCTCAAACCGGCAGATCTCCCGGATCAGCGCCTCACACTGGATATCCGGATAATGGGCGATCTTTTCAAGATTGTTCTCCAGAGCACTCATCACCTCTTTTTGCACTCCCAGCGGATTGCTGTTGACAGAAAAATCTATGACGCCGGGATTCCGGTAAATATCTCCTCCGTGTATCTGTTCTTTCTTCATCTCAACCTCCTACCACAACAGCCATATCAGCAGACCCTTGACTCCCATCAGAAGCACCAGGGCAAGGATGCTGGTTCCATACAACAAGCGGTGAGCCCTCCTGATATCCAGGATTTCAATCTTCCGCTGCGGATCCCCGATGGACGGTTTTTCATGCAGGGTTCCAAAATACCAGGCATTTCCCGCAAGTTCCACTCCTAATGCCCCTGCCATGACCGACTCCGTCTGAGCCGCATTGGGGCTTTTATGTTTTTTCCGGTCTCTCCGGTAGATCCTGAATGCTCTTTTTGCATCCATCCCAAGAAGGCAGGATGCTGCGATCATCAGCACCGCCGCGATCCGGGCAGGAATGAAGTTTGCGATATCGTCCAGTCTTGCCGCTGCCGTCCCAAAATACCGGTATCTTTCATTTTTATAACCCACCATGGAATCCATGGTATTGACAGCTTTATAGGCAAATCCTGCCACAGCTCCTCCGATTACCATGTAAAAAAGAGGTGCGATCACGCCGTCGGAGGTATTCTCCGCCACCGTCTCTACCGCTGCCTTCGTCACCCCTTCTTCGGTCAGGCTGTCTGTATCCCGTCCTACGATCATGGAGACTGCCTTTCTTCCTTTTTCCAGGCCCTCGTCCCTTAACGCCAGGAAGACTTTGTCGCTCTCCGTTTTTAAGGATTTTACAGCCAGAAGCTGATAGCAGGAAAAGGTCTCCAGAAGTAATCCTAACGGCCAAAAGATCTGGTACAGGATCCATAAGATTCCTGCCGGGACGGCCGTACTGACTGCCAGGACCAAAAGGACCAGCAGCACGCCGCCCAGCCGTTCACTGTTTTTCGTCTTCGGAAGGCAGCCTCTGATAATTTTTTCTCCAAAGGTGATCACATGACCTATCAGACGCACCGGATGATAGAGCCACCTCGGATCTCCCAGCAGAAGATCCAGCACAAAGCCAGCCAGTACCGGCACTGTCATCTGTAATAACCAGTTCATATCCTTCTCCGTTTCCTACTTGATAATCATAATAAGTGCCCCGGGGCCTTGCATATGCCTCCATGATACTCATGATGGTACCGCCATGGACAATAAGCGCCACCGTCTGCACTCCATCCTTCCGGCAGCCATCTAGCACACGTTCAAATCCGTGTACACACCGCCTGCGGAAATCTGCGGGGCTTTCTCCGCCGGGAAAGGCCAGGGATCCTCCGCTGTCGATCCATGCCTGATACCCCGGATCCTTACTTAACTCCTGGTAATTCTTTCCTTCAAACCTTCCGAAATCACATTCCCGGAAGTCTTCTACCTTAAGGAACTCCCTTGCCGGATACAGGATTTCTGCCGTCTGGATACACCGGCGCATAGGGCTTGCATATACTCTTTGGACCTCCGGCGCTCTCCGGCGCAAAAGCTCTTCTTTCCCTTTTTCGCACAGAGATTCATCTGTTCTCCCGATATAGCGGTGCTCCAGATTGCCCTTTGTCTTCCCATGACGGATCAGAAACATATGGATCGTCATCCCTTGATCACCATCCCTACGCCGCAGATGACCCGGTGGACCCGTACCGACTTCTCCGCCAGCTTTGTACAGACCCTTCCGGCCTGCTCCCGGAATTTTCTCTGAAAAGGGTCCAGCGGAACGATGCCGCAGCCAATCTCGTCTGCCACAATCACCATATCCGGATTTTTCTCATACATCCGTTCTGCCAGCTGATCCAGCGGCTCTCCTTCTTTCATCCGGCGCTCCAGATACCGCTGAAAGTTTAAGATTCCCTGACAGCTAAAAAGCTCCTCCTCGCCGCAGGTTTCTCCATCAGCCCAGGAGATTTCCGGAAATCTTTGCCTGGCGTATTCTTCTTTTCCCTGATAAGCGCCTCCTACGATCAGTTCCATCTTTACCACCTACGCTCCTTTCATCAGAAGATCTGTGATCACGGCAGCCCCGGCGATCCAGATCTCACAAAGCTGCAGAAAATACCCTGCCAGGTCCCCGGTCATTCCGCCAAAGATCTTCTTTGTCATATGCCGGTAATAAAGAAACACACCGGCGGCCGCGGCTGCGGCTGCGATCCCCGGCACACCGCCAGCACCATAACAGCCATAGAAAGGATCACATAAATGGTCAGCACCGCCCTGCATCCTTTTTTACTGGCTCCGTTAGAAAAATCTGCCGCCATGCCCTTCTTCCTCGCCTGAGGAAAACAGACCACCGAAAGACCGCTGAGGGCACGGGACAACACGAATCCCGCCGCGGCCACCTTCACACTTTCTGCTGTCAGTCCGCTGTAGATCCCCAGCTCCAGCACAAAATAGCAGATTCCGGCAATTACCGCAAAGGCGCCTGTATGGGGATCTTTTAAAATTTCCAGTTTCCGCTCCCTGGGCTGGTAAGAATGAAGGGCGTCCTGAGTGTCCAGATACCCATCCAGATGAATTCCCCCTGTAACCCACACTGGAAGCAGCACGAAAAGCACGGTAAAAAAAAGATCCGGGAATCCATACACAGTCTCTCCGACCAGCACCTTCACCTGATAGAGGGCAAGCATCAAACCTGCGATCACCACCCCCACCCATGGGAAAAAGCACATGACATAGGCCTTGTTTTCTTTTGTCCAGTCTGCCTGAGGCACCGGAATTTTACTGTACATCGAACATGCAATTTTCAGACTGTTCCATAATCTATCCTTCATCGTTTTACCGGTACGGGAATCCCGTACACCACCTCCGTGATCTGATCAGACATTATGCCGATCTTCTGATTAATCCTCCCCAGAATCCTCTGGTAGCCTCTGGTCTCTTCCGAGTAGGAAAAAAGATCCTCATCCACCCGTCCGGTCACCATGGTCAGAAACTCTGTCTTTTCTGAAAGATGCCGGACCCCATCCAGCACCCTTTCTTCCACCAGCTCGTCTGCCTGGATCCTGGCTTCTGACGCCGCGATGTCATCCCTGTAATATTCATTGGCCGCAAGATTCATCACACATTCCAGCAGAATTCCGGCATTGTCCGGAATTTCCAGATCCTTCAGATCCTGGCAGCACTCCAGAGTAAAAAAGCCTTTTCCAGCCCGCAGCTTCTGATGGCGCCGGATTTTTTCCCTGCTTTCCTCTCCAAAGGGACGCATAGTGGCAACATAGAGAAACGGCTTCTGGCTTTTTTTCCGGATCAGCCACTCCTCCGCATAGGCGGACTTTCCGCTCCCACTTCCTCCTGTGATCAAATGTATCATTACTGGTCTCCTAATTCCTGGTACTCTTCTACCTGAATCTCTTCGAACGTACTCATCTTCTGGTAAACCGCAGCCGCCATATCAAGAACCGGGAAAAAGGCAACTGCCCCTGTTCCTTCTCCCAGACACATGTCGCAGTCCAGAGAGGCCGGGAGTCCTAGAGCTTCCAGCAAGACCTGCATTCCCGGTTCCTTGGACTTATGGGAGGCGATCATATATTCCTTTGCCCCTGGGCAGAGGCGACAGGCAAGAAGTGCGGCCGTCCCGGAGATAAAACCGTCGATCAGCACCGGGATCCTCTCCTTTGCGGCACCCAGATAGACGCCTGTCAGTCCCCCGATATCGAAGCCTCCCACTTTTGCCAGCACATCCACCGGATCAGACTTCTCCGGCCGATGGAGCATGAGTGCATGGCGGATCACCTGCACCTTGGTCTCCAGGCCTTTTCTGGTAAGCCCGGCTCCTCTTCCTGTCACCTCCACAGGATCCACTCCAAGAAGAGCGGAAAGCACTGCGCTGCTGGTGGTAGTATTGCCGATTCCCATCTCTCCGGTAGCCAGAAGCTGTACCCCTTCTTCCTTTTTCTGTTCCACGATCCGGACTCCGGTAAGGATGCTTTGAAGTGCCTGGTCTCTTGTCATGGCCGGCTCCTCTGCCAGGTTTTTCGTACCATAGGCAATCTTATAGTCCGGTACCTTTGTATCTGCTGCCATCCCGATATCGACAGGACAGATCTTTGCTCCTGCACACTGGCACATGATGGCGGCGCTGGTGTCTCCAGTCAGAAAGTTTTCCGCCACAATAGCAGTCACCTCCTGGCCGGTCTGGGTCACTCCTTCTGCCACCACACCGTTATCTGCGCACATCACGATCAGTTCCTTCCGGTCGATCCGTACCTCGCTCGTCCCGGTGATCCCGGCGATCCGGATGATATGCTCTTCCAGCTTTCCCAGACTGTGGAGCGGCTTTGCGATAGAATTCCACTTTCTGGCAGCCTGCTCCATAGCCTTTTCGTCTAACGGCCCGATCTTTCCGATCACTTCCTGTAACTTTTCTTCCTGGTTCATCGATCTTTCCTCCTGTCTCTGCATGCTTCCAGAAAATTCTGTGCGAATGTTCTGCTTCCTCCATAATGGATATGAGGATATCCTGCCCACATCCGGTCTGTACTGATGATGCACCTCCAGCTCCTGTCTGATAAAGGCTTTTTTGCCAGAAAGCTGCTTCCGGGATCTGCAGAATCATAATAATGGAACTCATGAGCCGGGATCTCTCCTGCCGGACGCCCAAATGCAGTTTCTCCGGATAAGGTCACATATCCGAACCGCCCAAGCCTTCCGGTATACCTGCTTCCTTCAGGCAGCGCCCCTGCCATGGAAAAACGCCTGCCCTCCTGATCCTCCAGATATTCCTGAAGGTAAAGGAAGCCGCCGCATTCTGCGATGCAGGGCATCCCCTCCTCTATGGCACGCCGGACGCTTTTCCTCATTCTTTCGTTGGCGCTTAGTTTTTCCGCATACAGCTCCGGATAACCTCCGTAAAAGATCAGCCCATCCACTCCTTCCGGGATCTTTTCATCCTCCAGAGGAGAAAAAAAGGTAATCTCTGCTCCCAGGGCTTCCAGAATCTCCAGATTGTCCCGGTAAAAGAAACAAAAGGCCGCATCTCTTGCCACACCGATCTGTACTGGCGCTCCTTTTTCCCACGTGAAAGCACCATCCTCCCATTCCAGTTCTCCTGCCGTCCCTGCAAGCTCTAAAAGGCCGTCCAGATCAAGGGTTTCCTCTGCCTGACGTCCCAATGCGTCCAGGGTGTTTTCCAGTGTTTCTAATTCTCCCGGAAGAGTCAGTCCCAGGTAGCGGCTTTCCACTTTAAGGTCTGTACGTTCCGGAAAATAGCCGTATACGGAAATCCCGGTTTTCTCTTCAATCATCTGCTTCAGACGGGGATACATGCCGGCAGAAATCCGTCCAAGGATCACGCCCTGGATATGACTGTCTGCCTGAAAATTTAAAAACCCCTGGATCTCTGGCAGGATCGAAAGACTCTTTCCCCGGCCGTCCACCAGAAGGACTGCCGGTGTATTTGTGGCATCCGCAACGTCATAGGAACTGGCCTCTGTGGAGATTCCTGCGATGCCGTCATAATAGCCCATCACGCCTTCCAGCACTGCCAGGTCTGTGTATTCTGCATCCTTGAAAAGGCGCCTCCTCAGAAACTTTCTGCCACAGAGGAAGACATCCAGGTTGGCGCTGTCGATCCCCAGAGCTTCTTTATGAAACATCGGGTCAATATAGTCGGGGCCACACTTATAGGCCCGAAGCCTGAGCCCTCTTTCTTTCCATGCCTTTAAAAGAGCACAGGTCAGCATCGTCTTACCCGTACCGCTTCCGGGCGCTGCGATCATGATTCTTGGCATTTTTTTCTTCATTTTCTACTCCTTGCCACAGGTAAAGCTAAAGACAAATACCGGATTCTGTCCGTTCATCAGATGATAGCTTCCTGCTTTTCTCGCCCTGCTGACTGCTATCTGCACGACTTCTTCCTCTGTATGGACAAAAGACTCCAGGCATTCTTTCGCTTCTGCCATTGTCTCCAGAGAAATTGCCGTCAGCACCACCCGGACTTTTGGATTCTTCCGGGTCACTGTTTCCAGGATCTCTTTCAGATGTCCGCCGCTTCCCCCGATAAATACACAGTCCGGAGCCGGAAGCTCCTCTAAGACCTCCGGGGCCTCTCCCGGCACCAGGATCAGATTTTCTGCTTTCAGATTCCGTCCATTCTCCCGGATCAGTTCCAGTCCTTCAGAATTTCTCTCGACCGCATAGACCTGTCCTTTGTCTGCCATCCTGGCCGCCTCCACGGCTATGGAACCTGTCCCGGCTCCCACATCATAGACTACAGAAGTTCTGGACAGCCGCATCTTGGACAGGCAGATGCAGCGGACCTCTTCTTTGGTCATCGGCACTTTTCCCCGCAGAAAAGCTTCATCTGGAATCCCGGGGACACAAGGGCTCTTCCCTCCGTCCGGATTTTCAATCAGAAGCAGAAGCGGCCCCTCTCCCTCATAGGATGTCAGTTCTTCTGCCGTGCCACTCCGGATCTCTTCTTCCGGATAGGATAATTTTGCTCCGACAGTCACCGTCAGCCCTCCGAACCCATAGTCTTTCAGGTTTTCACAGATTTTCCGGACACTCTCGGCGCCGCTTCCCAGTACAATCGTTTTGGCATGGTCTTCTACCGCTTTTATCAGGTTCCCTTCTCTTCCATGGAGACTTAAGACCTCCGCATCCTCCCAGCTGGTGCCCAGCCTTGCACACAGGTAGGATACGGAAGAGATCCCCGGTAGTACACGCGCACAGATATCCGGTTCCTCCTTTAAAGCTTCCAGCAGCTTTTTCGCCCCACTGTAAAAGCCGGGATCCCCAGACAAAACCACCGCCGCCTTTCTTACGGAAGGATGCTTCTTAAGAGCTGCCAGGATCTCTTCCGGACGATAGGCTTCTTCCAGAAGCTGACCGTCCATCGCTGCCGCCTGCAGCATCCGTCCGGCGCCGATCAGAAGTCCGGCTTCCTGGCAGGCTGTTTTTACAGCTTCCGTCATCCCGGCTTCAGCGCCCATCCCGATCCCTGCAATCGTCAGATCCCAGGTAGTCTTAAGTCCAAGCTTCTCCTTAAGAAAAGTATAGAGCTCCTGCTCTTCCAGGCCTTCCTTCTCCTTTGGTCTTCCGATCACGACAAGCTCTACACCGGCCTTTTCTGCCGCCAGACATTTCTCCGGAAATCCTCCGGCTGCCCCGGCTTCCTTGGTCACCAGATGCCTGATCTTAAAATCCCTCAGCATAGCCAGATTCATCTCCACCGAAAACGGCCCCTGCATACAGATCAGATGCCTTCCTTCCAATCCCAGACTCTGACACTTTTCCACTACTGATGGCAGAGACAATACCCTGGCAAACACTCGCTCCTGATAATGAGGGAGCTCTGTAAAGGCCTGTATCTCTTTGCTCCCGGTGGTCACCAGGATGTTTCCTTTCGTGCCGGAAAGATAACGGACCGCCTTCTCTACATTTTCTACCCTGACTGTGCCATGGGACACCTTGCCTTTCTTTGTCTGCCTGAGCAGTCTAAGATAGGGTTTTTCACAGGCTCTGCAGGCTTCCTCCACATGATCCGACACCTGGCTTGCATAAGGATGAGTCGCATCCACGACGTAAGCAGGGTCATATTCCCGGATCTTTCGTTCCATCTCGCCTGCATCCATCCGCCGGCCGCTTCTGGTCACGTATTCGCTTTCCGGAAGCAGGCTCTCCCCATAATCTGTCGCCACACACACATGGGTTCTTACCTTCTGCGCTGCCAGATATTCGGTGAGTCTTCTTCCCTCGGTTGTCCCTCCAAAGATCAAAACTTTTTTCTGCGTCATAACTTATATCCTCTTGGTGTCACCATCCGTCCCCGGATGACTTTTGTCTCCTGGTTTCCTATATAAACGGTAGAAAACATATCGGCCGGAGTCTCTTTTAGTTCTTCCAGAGAAAGGATCTGAAACGCTTCCCCTTCTCTGTCAATATTTTTCACGATACCGCATACTGTATCCGCCGGTTTACAGGTCCTAAGGATCTCACAGGCTTTTTTCAGATAGTCCTTCCGTTTCCGGCTGGCCGGATTATAAAGACAGATCACAAAATCGCCTCCGGCTGCCGCCAGAAGCCTCTTTTCAATTGTCTCCCATGGCGTCAGAAGATCACTTAAGCTGATGATGCAAAGATCATGACCAAGAGGAGCTCCCAGAACAGCCGCTCCTCCAAGGGCAGCTGTCACTCCCGGAACCACCTCGATCTCCACCTCCGGGTAGTCCTCTCCTACTTCGTACATCAGCCCGGCCATGCCATAGATCCCTGCATCTCCGCTGCATACCATGGCGGTCGTTTTTCCTTCCCTGGCTGCCTCAAATGCCAGACGGCACCGTTCTGCCTCCTGCCGCATCGGCGTTGTCACATATTCTGCTTTGGGAAATGATGCCTTCAGTAGATCCACATAGACGGTATAGCCCGCGATCACCTCACAGGATGCGAATACCTGCCGGGCTTTTTCTGTCATTTGTTCCGGGCTCCCCGGCCCCATTCCTACCACATATACTTTCTTCAAACTCCACACTCCAATCTGTCACGGCCAGAGACACCGTCACTCCGTCTTTTTTCTGTTTGGGGATCAGCACTCTTCCTCCACCTGCAGCCGTCACCGCGCTTCTCTCGCAGACATTTTCTACACCGGTCACCTGGCGGACAAATTCTGAGGGTGTAAACTCCCCTTCTGCCTTTAAAAGTTCCTCCGCCGAAAAGGTAAGAAGCGGCAAATCCCGGTCTTCGCAGAACTTAAGAAGTCCCGGTTCTTCTCCTTTCCGGTCGATGGTTGCAGCTGCCCGGACACACTCGGGGCAGATGCCATAGTCTTCCAGGATCTTATCTGCCATTCCCCGGATCTGCTCCACGGAAGCACCTTTCCGGCAGCCGATGCCAAGCACAGCCACAGGGGGAATCAGATACAGAGTATCCTTCCAGCCCGGATGCTCATAGAAACCCACGTAGACGTCTGGTATCTCTTCTGTGATCCTGCCTTTCTTCGTATTGTCTATCAGGATACGAATCTCTTTTCCCTCCAGAATGTCTGCCGAGATCCGTTTTGCAAGCTCCATATCCCGGATCCTCAAGCCGTTTTTTCTGGCGAACTCATCTACGGCCCACTTCTGGTTCCGGTCTGTGGCTGTCGTCACCACCGGCTCCATCCGGAACGCCTCTGCCAGCCGAAGAGCCAGATCATTGGCTCCGCCAAGATGACCGGACAACAGTGGGATACAGTAGGTTCCCTGTTCATCGATCACCAGCACCGCAGGGTCTGATATTTTAGACTGTACATAAGGCGCGACTGCCCGGACGGCGATTCCTGCCGCCCCTATATAGATCAGTGCATCGGCCTTTCCAAACCGTTCCCTGGTCCACTGATCCAGAGATTCCGGAACAGACTCCGGTAAAGCCTTGCAGCGGACATCTGCTTCTGCTTCATAGCCCTGTCCCTCCAGCCAGCCTTTGATCCTGTCTCCCAGCTTTTTCCCATCTCTTGTAAAACTAAGAATCGCTGCTTTCATACATTTCCTTTCCGGTATTCCGTGGTAAACGAAGGATCGTATAGTTTCGAACGGCTGTAATGCTGATGACTCACTACGTCTCCCACAATGATCAGCGCCGTTTTCGTGATCCCATGCTCCCTGGCGGTCTCCGACAGCGTGTCCACCGTACAGAGATAACATGCTTCTTCCGGCCAGGTCGCTTTATATACGATCGCCGCAGATGTTTCCGGTGCATATCCTCCTTCCTGGAGAGCTGTCTCCAGTTTTTCCAGAAGTCCCGTGCTTAAAAACAGCACCATGGTGGTCTGGTGGGCAGCAAAGGCCTGGATACTCTCCTTTTCCGGTACCGGAGTGCGTCCCTCCATCCGGGTGATCACCACACTCTGGGACACGTCGGGCAGAGTATATTCCAGATTCAGAGCTGCTGCGGCACCGCTAAAGGAACTGACGCCCGGACAGGAATCATAAGGGATCTTCCAGTCATCCAGCCGGTCCATCTGCTCTCTGACCGCTCCATAAAGAGAAGGATCACCAGTGTGAAGTCGGACCGTTGTCCATCCGTTCTTCTCGCCTTCCTTCATCCGTTCCAATACTTCTTCCAGAGTCATCTTTGCACTGTTATAGATCCGGCAGTTTTCTTTTGTCATCTTCAGAAGCTGGGGATTCACCAGGGATCCTGCATAGATTACCTGATCGGCCTCCTCTAAGAGTTTCTGTCCCCTCACCGTAATCAGATCTACTGCCCCGGGACCTGCCCCTACAAAATGTATCATGCCTTTTCACCTCTTTCTTTGACAAAGATCAATGTATAATATCCAGCCTCCTTTGGCATCTCTTCTACTCCCTGATAGATATGTTCCTCCTCCATACCACAGTTTTCTACCATCTTTACTTCCAGGTCTGATGCAGCCAGCATCTCCTTTACCTTTTGATACTGTCGTCCTGCCTTCATCAGTATTTTTGTCCCCGGAAGATTCAACGCATCCTGGATCTGGTAGGAAGCCGGAATGATGTGGATCTGCTCTGCTTTTTCCGCAATCCGCGTCTGAAGTCTGGCCGCCGCCGCACAGAAGGATGGAATCCCACTGACGATTTCCGTCGGATATCCAGCCTTTTTCAAGGCCTCATGTACATAAAGATAGGTGGAATAAACCGTGGGATCACCCAAAGTCAGGAAAGCGACATCCCTTCCATGATCCAGCTGTTCACGTATCCTTCTGACAGCCTCTCTATGACTTTCTTCCAGCTCATTTTTGTTCTTGGTCATGGGCATATGGATCCCCAGAAGTTCTTTTTCTTTTATGGAGGGCACTGCTCCTGCCGCAATCTGATATGCTGCCGTATCCTCCGGAATCCTTCCGGGTACTGCAGCCACCGGACATTCTTCTATCACCCTGCATGCCTTGAGAGTCATAAGCTCCGGATCTCCCGGCCCCACGCCTACGCCATACAACCTTCCCGCCATACTCTGCCTCCTTATTTTTATCTATGACTTTTCATCTCTTACCTTCTTTAAAAGGCTTTCCGCCTGCCTGGTTTTTCCCAGCATTCCATACACATTGGAAAAGACAATGGCTCCCACCTGCAGCTGCTCTGGCGCCCGGCACTGAAGGTATTTCTCAATCTGCGTCATGACCACATCCATCAGGCGTCCTCTTTCCTGCCCGTCACACTGTTCCAGTGCATCATCGGTGGTCAGGCAGTCAAGAAACGCCCTGGCTTTCTGCCAGGAAAGGCCAGCCTTAAGCGCCGCTGCTGCCAGCAGCTCCATCCGGCAGTCAGCCTCCTTTGAGTGCGTATTCATGATGCCGCCGGATACCTTGATCAGCTTTCCGATATGTCCTGCCAGCACGAACCCCTGAAACCCCATCCCTGCAGCCATATCAATAGATGCTCCGATGAAGTTGCTGCACTTCACCACTTCTTTTTCATCAATATTGTATTCCCGTTTTAAAAAATCCAGTCCGTAATTTCCCGGAGACAGCAGGAGGAAGCGATGTCCTTTCGCATATTTGACCTGCATCTCCAGCCGGATCGTATCGAGAAGCGCCTGTTCGCTCATCGGTTCCACCCGTCCGCTGGTTCCAAGGATAGAAAGGCCTCCCTGGATGCCAAGCCTGGGGTTAAAGGTTTTTTTTGCCAGCTCCTCTCCGCCGGGAATCTGGATCACTGCCTTCAGGCCTCCGTCATACCCGGCCTTCCTGGCCGCCAGGATCAGTTCTCTCCTTATCATCTCTCTTGGAACCCGGTTGATGGCTGCCGCGCCCACCGGCTGATCAAGGCCTGGTCCGGTCACCCTGCCGACCCCTTCGCCTCCTTCTACCAGGCAGACCCCCTGCCTGATCCGTTCTACCCGGCTTTTTACCAGCACGCCATCTGTGATATCCGGATCGTCTCCACTGTCCTTTTTTATCCCACAGCTGACGCTTAAAAGACTCCCGTCTTTTTTTTCAAACCGGATTTCCTCTACCGGGAAGCGTGCCGTCTCCCCGTTCGGGATCGTCACCTCCACCTGATCCATATGCACCTGTGAAAACAGCATTTCTGCCGCCGCCTTTGTGGCTGCCTGGGCACAGGTGCCTGTCGTGTAGCCCCATGCCAGTTTTTTCCCTGTCATTTTCCTCTCTCCTAAAATAAAAAAGCCCGTTTTCTTTTTTAGGAAACGAGCAAGGAGCACCGCAGCCTTTCAGCCGCGGCGCTAAAAACGTACAACCAATTACTCGTGGTCCGGAAAATTCCTGTACCATAACAGGCAGGTCTCCTGGCTGATAGATCATCGCAGCGTATCCGCCTTCCCGGTCTCCCAGTGGCTCTGTTGATACATATGCTTCCTAATGACAGTGACGAGTTCGCACAGGAATTTCACCTGTTTCCCTTTTCACCAGACACGGATCTTCCGGTCTGACACCTGTTACTTTCTATATTGCTATTAATTATAAAATATACCATATACAAACAGGATACGCAAGGAATGATGAGTTCCTTGTATCTGCCAGGCCGCTAATCCAATGGGATGATCCTGAAAAAATGGTATAAATTGCTTATAGCGCTGGCCCTTCCGAGGCAAATTTCATGCCATCTGTTTGCCGGCAGCCCGTTCATAAGCGGGCAGAAGAAGTTTTTTCCATCTTGCCTGGATATAGGTCTGATAAAATGTGCGCTGCAAATTGGAGAGGTAGGGAACGTTTTCCAAAAAATCAAGAATCATATCCATCCGGATTTTTGGCACGATCCGCAATAATGCCTTATTACATTCATCATACTGTCCTTCCATAAAAAAATCATAGTAATGGATTTTTCTTCCCTTCTCCTTGACAGCAGAAGTAGGAAATTGGAAGATCCTTGCATTCATCTCATTTTCATCCTGCAGTACTCGTTCCATAACCTTCTCATCTGCCTGGGGCAGCAGACAGCTCCCACAGTCAAAGACCGGTGCTATCTCTGCGTTTTGGGCACCCAGATCATATAAGAATCCCCAGTTCCCATTATGCCTGTCGAAATTGCCAAGAAAAGCATCCACCACAAATACATTCCAAAAATGTTCTTTCAGCATGACAGGATTAACAAACTGTTGCTTTTCTATGCTCTCCATAATGTCAGACAGTTCTGTACCTGTACCGCCATGCCCTGAATCCAGAATTGTGTTTTTAATGGAACAGAAATCATACAAGATTTTTCCGTCTGCTGTAAAATCTTTGCACGCGCAGACCAGCTTTTTCTTCCCTGAAACCCGAAAGGTTCCAAGCATTGTCTCCTGCGCTCGGATATCAAGCATACGGAAAATACTGCATGCAATATGCTCGCTGAAGCAACTGTTTGTGTAGGATAAATCTGTTGGCTTGTTTTCCGCAGAGGGTGGAAATTTAAGCATATAAACTACGCCTGCATATTCTACAGCAATCTTTTTTCCATTTGCTCCATTATATGCTTTACCTAAAATGCGTCTGCAATTTGTAAAATCAATACGTTCCATTTGCATTTCCCCATAAGAATTTTTGTCTAAGATAATCAGCGTGTTGCGATGTAATTGCGCCATCACTGATTTCTGCCATGTTGATACTGCCATACAATTCTCCCCACAGGCAATCCATCAGAGAAGAACCGTTTTTTAACCCTTCCTTAAAAGCGTCCAAATCCTGCTGAAGGTATTCCGGCAGTCCGTACTCGTAAGATTTCTCCCGAAGTTTCTCTCTGGAAGGCTGCGGCTTAAATGCATCCTCCACCAGTGTTTCCATAGATACGCCAAGTGTCTTAGCCAGTTTATAAATTGTTTCCACAGAACACCTTGCAATGCTGGTTTTCCCACTACATAATTCACTAAGTGTAGCGTGAGGAACACCGCTCAAAACGGAAAGACGATATTTAGTCAGTCCTTTTTCCTGTAGCAACTTATTGATTTCCATCATCATCACCCACCTTCATTATATCGGCATAGCGAAATAAAATCAAGATTCATCTCCGCTCAAATTTTATATAGTGTGCTATGTATTATCTCTTGGAGAAGCTTTAGCTTTATGCTTCTATCGCATACATGCATTTACAAATTTCACAGGCACATTCATACGCTTGGCAGTCTGCTCCAGCATCATCCCACTGTCTAAGAAGCGTCTGCAGACAACTTTCATGTTCTCCCCTCCCTCAATCATATGCCTGTCAGGATCGTAAAAGCGCACCACCCACTGACCCTAGGAGTGCTCTATGACCGGATGAATATATTCAATGTCTCACTCCTTCAGCCTGTCTGCAAATTTATCAAAATCATCCTCTTCAAAATAAACCTCAAAATTATTGCCGCCAAAGGCAATCTCATCCGTACCGATGAACTCTTAATAAGTTTCAAGTGTCTGCAGGGCCAGCCCTCCGGTCAGTGTTTTGTTCGCACCAAAATCCATGATGACATGAAGTCCAAACACTTTTTTATAAAACTCGACTGATTTATCTATATCCGTAACTACCAGCATAGGATTTTTTAATTTCATTTATTTCTGCCCTCATCATATCATTTCTCAATATAGTTGAAAAGTATGGTATCATAGAAAAAACGACTTATTTATCCAGGGGGGATGATCATGAACGTATTTCGACAAGCTTTCCTTTATCTCAGCAGAAAAAGAGCTCGCACACTTCTTCTGTTTCTGATCTTGTTTTTCATGGGAATTTTTATGCTTGCAGGCCTGTCTATCCGCTCAAGTGCCAGTCTGGCCGCAGAAGATATGCAAAAAAGTATTTCTACCGGACTGGAGCTTAAAATGGACAATCTTCCCGGATCTGAAATATATAATCTTGGTCATAATGAATCCGGAGAACTTGTCCGCACTCTCAAGCTTCCTCTGATTACCGCATCTGTAGCCGAAGAACTTGCAGCCATCCCCGGCGTCAGCGGTTATTATAGTGAATCAGGGACTGAAACCCTTTATACCGGACTGGATATCGTCCCTAAATTCTACACAGAATACCTAAGGGATTTAGAAGATACAAAAACTGCTGATCCTGAAGAAATTGCGTCTGTCCGCACCTACAGCAGGTCGAATAATTATCGTCTGGTCACGGAAAGCGAATACTATCCATACTTTAGAAATGGCGCCATGGAGCTTATTGCCGGAAGGCACCTGCATACGGATGACTCGGGAAAGATTTTGATCTCTGAAGAGCTCGCAGCAAGAAATCAGCTGGATATCGGCGACGTGATCGACGGGCAAAGCTTCGACGTTTCTACTGGGGAACTCTATGGCGAAACCTATCGTGCAAAAATTGTTGGGATTTTCCGCGTTAATTTCGAGCAGCAGCTTTCTGATTATACAGTCGAACCGGAAATCCTCACCAATACTATTTTTTCTCCTTATGAACTGAGACACTGGGGCCGGGTTCAATACAATACTTTTTATGGCAATGAATCACTGGCAGAAGAAAAGGATCCCCTGCTTGGCACGATCACCTTATTTGTCGAAGACCCTGAGTGCCTGGATGAAGTGGAATCAGCGCTTAAAGCATATGAAGATGTAGACTGGGACTATTATACTATCCAGCGTTACGATGCTGACTACAAAGCCGCCGCAAAACCTCTTCTTTCGATGAAGCTTTTTGCTATCTGTATAGTAGTGATCATGATTACCGCTGTTTTGCTAATCTTATCTCTGGTAACCGCCATGTGGATGCGAAGCAGAAAACAGGAAATACACATCCTCACCTGTCTTGGAATGGACAGACGGAGAATTCTGGCTCAGTTTCTTGTGGAAACAGGCTTGGTCGTAACGGCTGCCTTTCTGGCGTCCTGTATTCTTGCCGCGCCGGTCACAAATATAATCGGAGATACCATGACAAAACTTACTAATCCACCAGAGGATACACCCGAATTTACGGTAACACTTGAGCAGGATACAAATGTGATTCATATAAACCGGTCTCCTGTCCGACAGGAATCCCTCTCCTATCACATTTCTTTCGAGACAGCGGCCGGAACATTATGCGCTATGGTCATCGTTTCTTCTGGCGCAGCAGCCGTATCATTTCGAAAAATACAAGGAGCATCTCCCCGTTCATGCAGAAGTGCCGGGGCTAAACAGCGGAGTTTCGGCGGTTTTAGCAAAACACAAACCATGAATGTCTGGCACAGAGCCTTTTTATATTTAATAAGGAAACCTGTAAAAAGCTCTTTGCTATTACTTACCCTCTTTATCATCACCGGCTTATTTTTGACCTGCGTATCTGTGCGCTCCGCTTCAGAAAAAGCAGCAACACAGCTAAGAGCAAGCCTGGGCGGTTATTTTACGCTTACACCAGATTATCAAAATTCCGATGCCATCAGCCAGATTGATCAAAACATGGTCAGCCGTATTGCCAAGTCAGACGAAATCAAGGCCGCCAACGCAATGGATATCTGTTATATGGATACCCCGGATATTTCACTGAATCCGGGCAAATTCTCGGCTGACGACGATGAAAGAGCGCATATGACAAGGATTCTGGGAAATACAGATACCGGTCTGTCCGAATACTTTTCTCTTGAAATTTTTGAACTTATCCAGGGATCACATATCAAAAGTACAGATAACGGCAAAGCGCTGATCTCCAGCGAACTTGCTAAAAGCAATCAGCTGGACATCGGTGATCATTTCGTCATAACCACAACAGATAGCGACATGAAAAACGGTGCCGCCATGGAAACCTATGAACTGGAGATTGTCGGGTTATTTGATCCGAACCAGGATACCCTTTCTTCTATATCAGAGACAGCAGAATGCGATATTCCTTCCAATTTTATCTTCACGGACATTCATTCGACCCAGCAGATCATGCAGAATCTGAATCCGGAAAGTCCTCCTGTTTATTCCGGAGGCGCTGCCTTTTATGTCAAAGATCCAAAAGCACTGGAAGATGTTGTGGAATCACTGAGAGAAAATGATATGATTGATATGGATTCAACAAAACTTGCCGTAAATAACAGCGCATATCAAGCCAGCATGGAGCCCCTTAACCGGCTTTCCGACCTGTCACTGATCCTGCTTTTTGTGGTTGCCTGCATAAGCATCATTTTACTCACACTTATCCTGCTCCTGTGGGAGAGAGATCGTCTGCACGAAACCGGAATTCTGATGTCCTTTGGTATTTCAGGATGTCACATCTGGGGACAGCGGATGATAGAATGTATTACTGTATTTCTGTTATCCCTGCTCATTTCTGCCTCTGTCCTTTTCCCTACCGCAGCAAAGGCCGGGGACTGGCTTTATACACAGACCACACTCCAGGCGGAACAGACAGATGACGCTGCAGATGAAGCAGAAACAAATGTCCCCGTTGTTGAAACAGTAGATGCCAGTCTGATCCAGGAGGATACCTCC
This sequence comes from uncultured Lachnospiraceae bacterium, assembly GCA_900553355.1. Lineage (GTDB taxonomy): Bacteria > Bacillota > Clostridia > Lachnospirales > Lachnospiraceae > Merdimonas. The sequence goes on along the minus strand of USDK01000003.1, from coordinate 25,067 downwards.
TTCCATCTCCAGCTGTCTCCTCTGATCGTCCTGGCTACCGGTATTAGCGGAATCACCTTGACCATGCTGTCCGTCAGCATCGCCCTTTTCGCTGTCAGTCGCCGAAAACCAAAAGAACTGCTTGTCATAATGGAATAACAAGCAGCGACTTTTTTAATCAAAATAAAACAGGTCCTCAAATTTTTTATCTAGGGCAATACATAAAATCAGAGCCAGTTTCGCTGTGGGATTAAACTGTCCGGTCTCAATGGAGCTGATGGTATTCCGGGACACCCCCACCATCTCCGCCAGCTGGGACTGCGACAACTTTTTCTCCGCACGCGCCTCTTTCAGATTATTTTTTAACACCAGTTTATCATCCATTAGAATAACCCCGCACAAAAACGATAGAAATAGTAACATGTCAGAACCAAAAAGATTCCTCCTGCAATGACACTCCATTTATTTTTAAGCTTCAGGCCCTCATAAAGGAAGGCCAGACCGGATGTACAAAACAGAATCGATATGATATCCGACGGCGATTCTGACCGATAAAGCTTGATTACCATGATGACAGCCCCCAGAACAATCGTCCCCCAGAGGGAAAATGCGTCTCTTTTTATCCGTACCTGCTTTTCTCTTTCGTCCCCGTATACATTATCCTTTTTACTTTTTGCCAAGATTTCTTCCTTGTTCATCTAAAATCCCTCCTCATACATCCGCCAAGTTTTCTTGTCAATCTTAATATATCATTGCAAAGTAAACTTGTCAACTTTTTTTGCAAAGTTTTCTTTGCAAAAAAACAGAGGCTTCAGCCCCTGTATGTTTTTTCTATTTCTGTTTTTTCCTGACAAGCTCGATTGCCTCTTTTCCTGTCATATGGTCAATCTCCATTTCCAGCATGCACAGAGGCTTCCATTCCCGGTCGATGGCTTCTTTCCGTCCTTCCCCGGTATCATCCGGCGCATATTTGAGCGCCAGCTTTTCAATGGCCTCTCTTTTTTCTTCCTCATCTTCCATTATCCGTATCTGTCCGAATACGATCACACTCCGAAAGTAGGTGGTATATTCCTCAGGAACGATCTGATCCTGGCCGATCACGCAAAAAGAAGCCTTCGCATTCCTTTTTACCGCATCCAGCTTATGTCCACTTCTGGCACAATGAAAATAAATCTTCTCCCCGTCATAGACATAGCTGATCGGAACAGCATAGGGATAGCCGTCATCTCCCGACAGCGCCAGCACGCCCGAAGTTCCTCTCTCTAACACCGCCGTGATTTCCTCTATCGGCAAAGCCTGCCGTTTTCTACGCATTTCTTGAAACATAAAAACACCTCATTTTCTTATTCAGATTTCAAGTAAAGTATATATTCCGTCGTTTCCTGTCCTTCTCCATAGGCGGACACTGTGACGGTGTCTTCCTGCCATAACACATTTTTCATAAAAAACACCACGCTTATATGCTTTACTCTTAACCCTCAGTGTAACATATAAGCGTGGCCAATAAAAACTTCTTTCTGTTTAGATTTCAATCAGTTCATATTCTCTGGAACCAACACCCAGCTCCTCGGCGGCCTCGATGGTATGGATGCCGTTCCGGCTGTTTACCCGTTCCATAAAATGATCCCGTCCCGGATCGTCAGAATGGATAACCAGATCCATACATGCCTGATCGATAGCTACCGGGTCCATGGATGCCAGGATACCGATATCCGCCATACAGGGATCCTCCGCCACCTGACAGCAGTCACAGTCCACGGAAAGATTTTTCATGACGTTAATGAACGCAATCTTTCCCTTGAAATGCTCTACCACACTGGAAGCCGCATCCGCCATAGCCTCCGGGAACGCCACGCTGTCAGCATGCTGCTGCCATGTCTCAAAACGGTCATCCGTTTTCCCGGCCGAATGGATCAGCGCCTTGCCTGCTCTGGAAGCACACCCGATGGCAAGCTGCTTTAATGCTCCGCCGTATCCTCCCATGGGATGCCCTTTAAAATGAGCCAGCACCAGCATGGAATCATAGTTTTCGATATCTTTTCCCAGCCTGTTCTCTTTCAGGATCTTGCCATTTGGAATCGGCCACACTACATCCGGCCCCTCGGCATCCATCAGATCCACATCAAAGTACTTCGTCCACCCATGCTCCTCCAGCAGCTTCAGATGGGAAGGTGTATTATCACGCACGCCGCCGGCCGCGTCGCCGTAGGCAGTGTTGCACTCCACGATCGTCCCATGAACCTTTTCTACCATAGGCTTCCAGAATTCTGGTCTCAGGAAGTTCTGATTCCCCTTTTCTCCGGAGTGAACCTTTACCGCCACTTTTCCCGGCAGATCCATTCCCAGTGCCTGATACATTTCCACCACCTTTTCCGGTGTGATTTCTTTGGTAAAATAAACTTTAGACTTCATACCTCTACCTCGCTTTCCTGCTGTCAAAACGCATTTTGTCTACGGATAGTGTAAACCCTGAAGTCCACTTAAGGTCAATACCTGAAATTTCACGCTATTTAATAAACATGGCATCTCCAAAGGAAAAGAAACGATATCGTTTCTCTACTGCCTCTTTATAAGCCGCAAGCACATGCTCTCTTCCTGCCAGCGCTGATACCAGCATGATCAGCGTGGACTCTGGAAGATGAAAGTTTGTGATCAGGCAGTCCAGGATCTTGAAGCGATATCCCGGATAGATAAAAATGTCGGTCCAGCCGCTCTGGGCTTTTAGTCTTCCATTTTCATCCGCTGCAGACTCGATGGTGCGGCAGCTGGTGGTTCCCACACAGATGACCCGGTGTCCCGTGTCTTTTGCCTGGTTGATCTTTTCCGCCGCTTCTTCCTCGATCTGATAAAACTCAGAATGCATATGGTGGTCTGTGATTTCCTCTGCCTTGACCGGCCGGAAAGTACCAAGCCCCACATGAAGGGTCACCCTTGCAATATCCACACCTTTTTTCTTTATCTCCTCTAAAAGTTCCGGCGTAAAATGAAGCCCTGCCGTAGGAGCAGCGGCAGATCCCGAATGCTCGGCATAAACTGTATTGTACCGATCCTTATCCTCCAACTGATGGGTGATGTATGGCGGAAGAGGCATCTGTCCCAGCTGATCCAAAATTTCCTCGAAAATCCCTTCATAAGAAAACTGGATCAGGCGGTTGCCTTCTTCTACCACGTCGATGACTTCACCTACAAGAAGGCCTTCGCCAAAGCTGATCTTCGTTCCGACTTTCGCCTTCTTTCCCGGCTTCACCAGGGTCTCCCAGACATTATTTTCTTTTCTTTTCAATAATAATATTTCTATCTTCGCGTTTGTTCCAATCTTGGAACCAATCAGTCTTGCCGGAATCACCTTCGTATCATTGATGACCAGGCAGTCTCCTTCCTCCAGATAGTCCGTGATCTCCCGAAACACATGATGGGAAACAGCCCCGGACTCCTTGTCTAAGACAAGGAGCCTGGAGCTGGAACGATCTTTCAAAGGATCCTGTGCGATCAATTCTTCCGGCAGATCATAATAAAAATCCTGTCGTTTCATTCTTAAGAATCCCTTCTGTTTTCTTGTACTTCTATCTCTTCCTCTTTTTGCTGTGGCTGCACCGGCGCTGTATTTTGCTGCCATGGCTGCGGCCCCGGCGGTGTCTGCATATTCATGTTCTGGGGTGGTACAGGAGGCATCTGATATCTGGGATAAACCGGTATCACCTTGATCTTTTTTGCATAGATGACTCTGGTATCACAAAGAATGTCGTGAAGTCCTCGTTTTTCCCTGTCAACTCCTGCGATGATGTATCCGATCCCCACAAAAAGACTGCATAAGAAACGCCCGATGGTCTCCCGGTATACCACATCCAGCAAAGTCAGTCCCTGCCCGTCTTCTGCGCTTACCACCCGAAGATTCATAGCCCGTTTCCCCAGGGTTGTCCCGGTCAGATAGGTACAGAGGATAAAATACAACACCTGGAATATATACAGCACGATATCCTTCAGCGTATAATGAAATAAGATATTTCCGCCAAGCCAGGTGCCCGACAGCACAGACATGATCCCCGACAAAAACAGCCTCACGATCAGAAGTCCGAAAAACACAATCAGACTGTCAATCACATAGGCGGCCAGCCGAACCCAGAACCCTGCATATACGACTTCCTGATTACTGTAACTGTTCTGCATAGTACATCGGCACCCCGCTTTCCATTTCTTCTGCGGTTTCTGTCAGTATCTGTGAGTCAGACTTAGGCACCAGCTCTTCTGCTTTCGCAAATAAGGAAGACCAGACGCTGGATGGTGTCTCCAATTCATAAAACTCATCTGTGCCAAGCTCTTCACTCATGGCATCCTTCATATCTTCATACAGGCTGATCTCATCGATCAGACCGTTATCACGGGCCTGCTGTGCTGTATATGTCCGCCCGTCTGCCAGTGCTTTGACATCCTCTTCTGACATATCACGGCCTTCTGCGACAATGTTTACAAATTTATTGTAATATTCATCCACCTGAGTCTGGTAAATCGCAATCTGTTCATCCGTCAGCTGGCTGCTGTCCTTATTGGCTCCACTGGTAATGCTTACATACCGGATCCCAAGCTTCTCATATAAACCAGTCAGGTCATACCCGGACATGATCACGCCAATAGAACCGGTCACCGTATTCGGATTCGCATAGATCCGGTCCGATGCCATGGAAACCATGTATCCTCCGGATGCCGCATAGTGTGCCATATAGTCCCACACCGGACGGTCTGTCGTCTCTTTGTACTCCTGGAGCTTCAGATACAGTTCCTCAGACTCATAGACGGTCCCTCCTGGAGAATCCACATACAGCAGGATTCCTTTATTATTGGAATCCTGCATCAGATGATCGATGTACTCCAGAGTTGTCGTATGCTGATACCCGGAAGAGACGTCCAGTGCACTGGTGCTCGTCTGCTCCTGGATCGTTCCTTCCACTCGTACGATGGCGATATAATCTCTCGCCGGCGCGTTAAAAGTATAATTCCCCGTCAGCAGCGTCTCCACACTGCTTTCCAGCATCCGCTGAGACACTGTGTTCGTCAGGACACTGGAAATTCCTACTGCGATAAATAATACTGCGGCAATGATCAGACCGCCGATCTGCTTTTTCTTCATATTTCAGCTCCTTATTTTATTTCCGAAGTTCAATCCCCATTCCTTCCAGAGCTTTTAAGATCCGGTTCATGGCCTCTGTCACTTCTGCGTCTTCCAGTGTCTTATCCTTTGCCCTGAATACGATAGAATATGCCAGTGATTTATATCCGGCCTTGATCTGGGCTCCCTCATAAATATCAAACAGTGCATAGCTCTCCAGATACTCTCCGCCCTGAGCCTCGATCACTTCTTCTACCTGTCCGGCCAGGATCTCTTTTGGCATTACCATGCTGATATCTCTGGTCACTGCCGGATACTTTGCAATTCCTGTATATTTGCGGTCAAAGGTTGCATATTTTGTCACTTCCGGCATATCCAGCACAGCCAGATACGTCCTCTCGCCGATACCGTAGGCGTCCGCCACATCTGGGTGTACTTCTCCCAGATATCCGATAAGCGTATCATGATAGAAGATATTCGCCTGGCGTCCCGGATGAAGATATGGACGGTTGCTCTTCGGGTCATAAGTTTCTTTGTCATGAAGGCCTGCCTTCTCCAGGAACTCTTCCACTACCCCTTTCATGCTGTAGAAATCTCCGTCGCCATACATTCCCAGGGTAAACTGCATACGCTCATCCGGCAGTTCTTTTAACGGAAGTTCCTTTGGCAGATATACATTTGCCAGCTCATAAAGCCTTACATTTTTATTTCTTCTATTATAATTGGTTGCGAGGGAAGTCAGCATTCCATTCAACGGCAGTGTCCGCATGATACTGTAGTCCTCGCCCAGCGGGTTCATGATCTCTACCACTTTCCGAAGCGGTGAGTCTGCCGGAATCATGAGTTTATCAAAAACCTTCGGGCTCTCGAAGGAGTACGTCATGCCCTGGCTGAATCCACAGAATTCTGCGATTTCCTTGGCAATCTCTTCCACTCTGAGCTTAAACGGCAGCTTGCCCATGGTAGATTCTCCCTTTGGAAGAGTAGTCGGGATGTTGTCGTATCCGAAAAATCTTGCCACTTCTTCAGCCAGATCTGCTGTACGCAGAAGATCCTGACGGAAGGTAGGTACGATAACCTCATTGGTCTCTTCATCATACCCAAGATCGATCTTCTTAAAATATCCCAACATTTCTTCTGCAGAAATGTCTGTTCCCAGCAATACATTAATCTCGTCAGGCTTAAAGGTAATGCGGACCGGCTCTCTCTTCTCGGCGTATACGTCTACCATACCGCCCACAACTTCTCCGGCTCCCATTTCCTCAACCAGCTGGCATGCACGGTCGATGGCTTCTTTCGCATTTTCAGGATCCAGTCCTTTTTCAAATTTTCCGGAGGCGTCTGTACGAAGTCCGACTTTCTTACTGGACTTACGGATGTTTGTGCCGTCGAAGCAGGCTGCTTCAAAGAGCATCGTGTGTACGTCGTCGGTGATCATGGAGTTTTCTCCTCCCATGATACCAGCGATACCGATGGACTTCTTTCCATCGCAGATCATCAGGACGGATTCATCCATCTGACGCTCCTGTCCGTCCAGAGTCGTGAATTTTTCTCCCTTTGCCGCTGTGCGCACGACAATCTCACGACCCTCGATGGTATCCAGATCATATGCATGCATAGGCTGTCCATATTCTTCCATCACGTAGTTGGTAATGTCTACCAGGTTATTGATCGGGCGGATTCCTACTGATGCCAGTCTTCTCTGCATCCATTCCGGCGATGGTCCGATCTTGATATTTTTCACGATTCTCGCGCAGTATCTTGGACACAGGTCTGCATTCTTCACCGTAACTTTAATATAATCTGCTGCATTTTCGCTGTTTCCAGTCGGTGTTACTACCGGCGGATGGAATTCTTTTCCAAAGGTAGCCGCCGCTTCTCTGGCAATTCCAACTACACTGAAGCAGTCTACACGATTGGAAGTCACCTCATATTCAAACACAACATCATGCAGCCCCAGCACTTCCACCGCATCTGCACCTACTTCCGTATCTTCCGGGAAAATATAGATTCCTTCCTCCGGCGCATCCGGATACATATCCCTGTTGGATCCCAGCTCCTCGATAGAGCACATCATTCCACAGCTCTCCACGCCACGCAGTTTTCCCTTCTTGATCTTAACGCCGCCCTTCACACGGCTTCCCGGCTCATGGCCTCCTGCCACGCGGCCTCCATCCAGCACCACCGGCACCTTGTCACCCTCGTGCACATTCGGCGCGCCTGTCACGATCTGGATCGTCTCTGCCCCTACATTAACCTGGCAGATGACCAGCTTATCCGCATCCGGATGCTTCTCGATCTTCTCGATCTGTCCCACAACAATCTTATCAAGATCCGCATCCAGCTCCTCATAACCTTCCACCTTCGTTCCAGAAAGCGTCATCGCATCCGTATACTCCTGCGCCGTCACGTCAAGATCCGGAACATAGGCTTTTATCCATGATAATGATGTATTCATATTTTTCTCCTTTCAATGGGGACGTAGTACATTGCAAAAGGGGTACGTCCCCAATTCACTTTTCCCCTGTCCCTTTTTGTCATCTGGGGTGTCCCCGTTTAAAACTGCCGTAAGAATCTGATATCGTTTTCGTACAGCAGCCGCATATCATCAATCTCATATTTCAGCAGTGCGATACGTTCCAGTCCTACGCCGAATGCGAATCCGGAGTATTCTTTGGAATCGATCCCGCACATTTCCAGCACATGGGGATGTACCATGCCGCAGCCCAGAATCTCGATCCAGCCGGAGCCTTTGCAGAACCGGCAGCCTTTGCCTCCGCATTTGAAGCAGGATACGTCTACTTCTGCGCTGGGCTCGGTAAATGGGAAGTGGTGCGGACGGAATTTGGTCTTTGTCTCCGGTCCGAACAGTTCTTTGGCAAATACTTCCAGTGTGCCTTTCAGATCAGCAAAGGAAATATTCTTGTCAATCACCAGTCCTTCTACCTGATGGAAGGATGGCGAATGTGTGGCATCTACTTCATCGGAACGGAACACACGTCCTGGAGAGATCACCCGGATCGGAAGCTTTCCCTGCTCCATGACACGTGCCTGCACCGGTGACGTCTGAGTCCTGAGAACAATATCCTTGTTAATATAGAAGGTATCCTGTTCATCTTTTGCCGGATGATCTGCCGGAATATTCAGTTTCTCAAAGTTGTAAAGGTCATACTCGATCTCCGGTCCTTCTACGACTTCATAACCCATTCCAATGAAGATTCTCTCGATCTCATCCAGCGCGATGGTATTTGGATGGCGGTGTCCCACCATATTCTTCTTCGACGGAAGTGTCACGTCGATCACTTCCTGTTTCAGACGCTCTTCCCTGATCGCACGCTCCATTTTCTGCCTGCTTTCCTCCAGCACGGATTCGATAGCCGCTCTGGTCTCATTCACCAGCTGCCCTACCTTGGGGCGCTCCTCCGGAGCTACATCCTTCATTCCTTTTAAAACTGCGGTAAGTTCTCCTTTTTTTCCCAGGAATCTTACACGCACATCATTCAGTTTTTCCGGCACATCAGCCGCTTCGATGGCTTTCAATGCTTCTTCTTTGATGTTTTTCAGCTTTTCCTGCATCTCTTTTTCCTTCCTTTCAAGATATCATACCAAAAGTCCCGGCGGACTTTTCTTATAGAATAAAAAAACGCCCCTCCAAAGAGGGACGAGTCTTACCCGTGTTACCACCCTGCTTCCCACCTGTCACAGGCGGGCGCTCATTACTGCGTAACGTGCATCGACGGCATTTTCTACTTCTTTTTCAAAATCGTTCAAAAATGCAGCTCACGTGGGAAATTCGATCGCCATCTGAACCCGGGGAAACTTTCAGCCCATCGATCTCCCCTCTCTGACGGAAAATGGTTTTCTACTGACACGGTCATCGCTTTTTTCTATACGAAATCATTTTATCATACGTATTCCGGATGTCAAGAAAAATTTACTGTCCGGGGAAGATCCTCTGATTCAGTTCTCCACCCAGCAGGATGCAATACATACAAAAATACATCCACAACATGATCAGCACGATCGTCGTCAGACTTCCATACATACTGGAAAATCCGGTAAATACGTCCACATACACGGAAAACACCCAGGAAATCGCCATCCAGCCGATTGCCGTAAATACGGCTCCCGGCAGCTGTTTTGCAAATTTGTCCTTCCGGTTGGGAAGGAACTTGTATATCAACAATGAAAAGGCAACCAGCACCACCGGCGTCAGGATAACACGCAGCTCGATCAGACGGTCTGCAAACTCCCGGAAGATCGGAAGGTTCTCCGCAATAAAAATATTCAAAGAGTTACCAAACACCGACAACAGCAAAAGGAACAGGATTACCAGAAGGAACATGACCGTATAAAGGGTAGACCGAAGTCTCAGGACCACATAATTACGCGTCTCTGTACAGTGATAGACACAGTTTAACCCCGTCGTCATGGCCAGCACACCTTTCCCTGCAGACCAGAGAGCCACGATGATCGTGATGGGGATGACTCCCATCGACTGATTATAAACCTGGTTGACAATGGTCGCCATCATCGAATCTACAGAAGTTGGAAACACCTGCATCACCGCCGTCATCACATCCGCCTTCGTCACCGGAGTGTATCTCACCAGCGTCAGCAAAAGCAAAATGATCGGAATCATACACAGCATAAAGAAATATGCAGACTGTGCCGCATATGCACCTACGTGGTTATTTCCGATTTCTCTTGTGACAGTTATGATCTTCTGATAGATCTCCTTGACTCTCTTCATGGTACTCTCCCAAAATATCTGGTCTATATTTTACTCGATTTTTCCCGGTTTGTCTATTGAAAAACCTTCCTTAATCCGTTACTATATTATTTATAAATATCATTTTCTCACTAAGGAAGGTAAGACGAATGGAGCTTTTAAAGGAACGGATCTTAAAGGACGGTGTGGTAAAACCGGGCAATGTACTAAAAGTAGACAGCTTTTTAAACCATCAGATGGACATTGATCTGATCAATGAGATCGGAAAGGAGTTCCGCCGCCGGTTCCCCAGCGACAAGATCACAAAGATCCTGACCATCGAAGCCTCCGGGATCGGCATCGCCTGTATTGCAGCCCAGTATTTCAACGTACCAGTAGTATTTGCAAAAAAGGCACAGAGTATCAATATCGACGGAGAGGTCTACCACACAAGGGTAGAGTCCTTTACCCATAAGAAAGTATATGACGTAATCGTATCAAAAAAATTTCTCGGTCCTGAAGATCATGTGCTGGTTATTGACGATTTTCTTGCCAACGGCTGTGCGCTGATGGGACTTGTAAATCTGATCCGCGATGCAGGCGCCTCCATTGAGGGTGCAGGTATCGTCATTGAAAAGGGCTTTCAGCAGGGAGGAAAAATGATCCGCGAAAGCGGAATCCATCTGGAATCCCTAGCAATCATAGATTCCATGACGGACAACAGTCTGACATTTCGGTAAACACATCGGGGCCTTCAGGCCCCGATTTCTATTCCCTGATAAAAAAGCTGAAGGATTTCCTGATAATTTTTTCCCTTCTTTGCCATCTCATTGGCGCCGTTCTGGCTCATCCCGATTCCGTGACCATATCCGCCTCCGTGGATCACAAAGCTATCCCCATCCTTTTCAATCGTAAAAAAAGCACTTGGCAGAAGAGCCGAACTGGAAGCGGCTGTCCCGTCCTGCTTTACAATCTCGTATCCGCCGCCCCCGAAAGCGCTTCGGATCTTATTCTCTGTCTCTACCTCAGCGCTCCCCTTATCCCCCGTAAATGTCACCTGAAGGGCCACACCGCCAGGCCCGGTCTTTGTCACCTCCACACTCTGAAGTGTTCCCAGATCCTGTTTCAGATTCAATCCTGCCAGATTGGAGAGCGTCTGCACCGGGATCCTTGCCTCCCATCGATACCAGGGCAGATCCTTTTCATAGTCCCCCTCTTCATCCTTCACTTCTACCGACTGCAGATATTGATTCTGCTCATCCGGCGCCGTTCCCCAGGCCTCCAGGCTGGTGGTCTTTCCGCAGGATGTAGAATAGTAATAGGTTGTCACTACCTGTCCCTGATATCTTGCCACCTGTCCGGCTGTTTCCTCCACTGCCCTCACGGCAGACTCCTGGGAGGCGGAATTCCCATATACCTGATAGTCTGTGCTGTCATTGACATGGGCTTCATATTCCGGATACCCATATTCGGCCATCTGACGATAAGCATAGCTTCTGGCACATACTGCCTGGGCTTTCAGCGCTTCCAGTTCAAAAGACGCCGGCATTTCACTTGGCACCACACGACACAGATAGGTTTCCACCGGCAGCTCATTGATCACCACGATCCCCTCTGCCGTCGTCCGAAGTTCCAGCACACCTGCATAGGAAGGCTGTCCACATCCCCGTTCGATGCTGACAAGCGTCAGATCCCCTCCATCCTCTGCCTGCAGCCGGATCGCACCACCTGTAAACCTGGCATCATCCGGCTTTACTGTCAGCTGCTGTCCGGCTCCGCATTCCTCCTGTCCCTGACCGGACTCGATCAGGATCCCGGACTGCGACGTTACCGTCACCTCCGGATGTACGATATTCTGATACCCCGTACTCATGATCAGTACCCGGATATCCGGATTGTTAACTTCGATTGGTTCTTCCTTGCTTTCTTCATCCTCCCTGTCTATCCCGTCGTCTTCCCTCTCGTTCTGCCTGATCTCTTCCGCCCCGTCCCGATCCAGAAGTGCCGCCTGCAGTCCACAGATGATCAGAAGACAGACCGTGACCGCGGCCAGGTATCCTCCTATATTATGTATGAGTCTATACAATCTACCGGCTCCTTGTTCTTTTCCTTCGTTTATATGTATGAAAAAAGACAGCCGCATATGCGGCTGCCTTCATCTTTTGTATGCCCCCAAAATGCCGTTTCCCGTATTTTGACTCCTAGCCGCAGCCAGGTGGGTGTCCGCATCTGCTTTTCTGCCTTCCACTGCCACAATCGGAGGCCTGACATATTACAGAGATATAAGAGTCCCGTTTAAAGTTTTGTAGGTTCAAAATTACGGGAGGTATCGAACATTCCAGGTTACCACTGGAAATATTATAACCTATTTACTCAGATTTTACAACTGCCTGAAACAAGATTCTTATGGTAAACCATTCCTCCTCTTTCTCCGCCTGGATCTTTCCTCCCATCTGCTCGGTCAGTGCCCGGGCAATGGAAAGGCCAAGTCCTGTGGATTCCCGGCCGCTCTGCACCGTAAAAAAGCGCTGGAACAGCTTTCCTGCTTCCACTTCACTTAAGGAAGATGCATGATTTGAAAAAGAGACTTCTCCCGTTTCTTTCATCCGGATCACCAGGTCTCCGTCACTATATTTCACAACATTATGGATGACATTTCCAAAAATCCGCATCAGGGCCTCCCGGTCTGCCTCCACATAGATCTTCTCCTCCGTAAGCTCCGTCTTTACCTGAATGTTCCGTTCTGTCAAAGCGCCATACATGCCGGCAATACTGTCTTCCAGCACCTTTTTCAACAGAAGCTTCTCCTTGTGCCGGTACTGCTCCTCTGATACCACCACCGAATAAGAAAACAGCTCCTCTGTAAGCCTTTTCATCGCATCTGTCCGGTTTTCAATAATATCCAGATACTCCCGGACCTGTATGGGAACTTCTTCATTCTTTAAAAGCTGCAGGTAACCGCTGATTGCCGTCAAGGGAGTCCTGAGGTCATGGGAGATATTTGTCACGGCTGTTTTTACCTCCTGATCCCCCAGTTCATACCGGAGTCTCGCTTTTCTTAATGATTCCATCTGGCAGTCCAGTTCCGCGGCCAGTTCCCTCATCCTGTAATCTCCGCAGGAAATCTCCAGCCCTACATTCGTATCCTCAGAAAGCTTCTTTTTCAAATCTCTTTTCAAGGCGAAGGCCGCCCTGCGCATGGACCATATTTTTACGGACAAAAGAATAACTGCCGCTGCCAGTATCAGACAGCTTCCCCCAAGCCATATCACAGCCTCCGCCTCCTTTTCCTGTTTTGAATTCTCTGGCCTCTACTTCAGGTCTTTTTTATGAAATCCCAGAATTACTGCCACGCTGCATACGACAATGACGGCTCCCATATACAAAGCCAGCAGCTGCGGATGTTCCGAATGAAGCTGGGCAATGGTAAAGCTCTGTCCTGTCGGCAGAAAATCCATTCCGAACTGATACCATTTTCGCTCTGCACCAGACAGATAAGCAGGATTTTTAACCATCTCCACCACATAGGATCCATCCGTTCCCTGGACTGCTGACTGGATCATTTCCGGCTGGGAGAGCTTGCTTAAAAGATACACAGCCGCAAACAAAAGGAGAAATGTCCCTACCTGACAGAGGACTGCCGCAACCGCCTTGTTCTGGCACAGCATGGATACCAAAGTATAGATTGCAGTCTCCGATGCGATCAAAAGGATACCGAGAAGCGAATAGACTGCCATCCGCCCCAGATACTGTTCATATACGCCGAACATCGGGATCGCCAGCGCACTTACCGTCAGAGAATAGGCTGCCTGCATCATTACTCCTGCACATACGCAGGTCACATAATTGGAAAGATAGATCTGTGTCCGGGTACAGCCTGTGATCAGTTTGTTGCGGATCGTGCCGTCACTGTATTCACATCCCAGAAACAGGTTCGTAAAAGCGGCCAGGGCCACTCCGCTGAACAGATAATCATTCATGAAAATACGGGCATACTGGTCGGTTGTCTCATATCCTTCCAGCACCAGCTGGTACTGGCTGACACATCCCAGGATTCCATATACTGCACCAATGATCAGCACACCCCAGAACACCTTGTCTTTCCATAATCTTGCAAAATTTGCCCGAAGGAGCTTACGCATGGCTTTCACCTCCCATCAGGTTAATGTAGTAGCTTTCCAGACTTTCGTCCTTTTCTACCATGGAAGATACCCTGCATCCTTCCTGCTCCAACGCAAGGATCAGCTCTGTCACCTCAAAAGATCCAAAAACATCTACACTGTTTTCCGTCCCCACTTTGTACTCCAGCGCTCTTTGATCCAACACACGAACCAGCGCCTGTATGTCAGACACCTCCATGTGCATGCATTTGCGGCAGGACTGTTCCAGCTCCTTTGCACTGATCTCCCTCATCAGCCGGCCGCCGTCTATAAATCCATAATGAGTCGCAATCCTGGACAACTCATCCAGGATATGGCTGGAGATCAGGAAGGTAATCTTTCGCTCCCGGTTCAGCTTTAAGATCAACTCCCGGATCTCGATAATCCCCTGCGGATCCAGACCGTTGATAGGTTCATCCAGGACCAGGAAGTCCGGATTCCCTGCCAGCGCCACTGCAATGCCAAGTCTCTGCTTCATTCCCAGGGAAAAATGCCTTGCTTTTTTCTTACCTGTTTCCAAAAGCCCTACCAGATCCAGAAGCTCGCAAATCCCATCAAACGATGGCTTTCCCAATACCCGGTACTGCTCTTTCAAATTATCCTCTGCGGACAGATGACCGTAGATCGATGGGGTTTCCACCACGGCTCCCATTCTTCTGCGGACGCCCCTCAGATCATCCCTTTCACTATTTCTTCCATAGAGTGTATAACTTCCCTCTGTGGGCTTCTGCAACCCACAGATCAACCGGATCAGGGTCGTCTTTCCTGCTCCGTTCCGGCCCACAAACCCATAGATTGCACCCTTTTCCACATGCATGGACAATCCGCCAAGAGCCTGAAAATCCCGGTAACGCTTTGTGAGATTTTCTGTTGTTAATACATATTCCATATCTGCTGCCTCCTTTACGTCTCAAATAGTAACATACAGCCGTAAAGATACCGGTTAAGAAAACAGTAAAGAAACAGTAAAGATTTTATTCCTTACGAAGCTTAAATCCGATCCCCCAGACAGCCTCGATATAGTCTTTGCCGCCGTGTTCTTTTAACTTTTTCCGCAGATTAGAAACATGGATTTTCAGTGAGCTTTCTGTGCAGTCCGGAGTATCCATGCTGATGGCGTCCAGGATCCGGGACTTTGTCACCACCTGGTCCGGATTTTGCATCAGTTGTTTTAAAATGGCAAACTCGGTAGGCGTCAGATGGACATCCGCTCCTTCCACCGTAATCTCTCTGGTCTCAGGCTTCATCACCATCCCTCCAAAAGCGATCTCCTGCATGGTCTGCTCATTTCTCTGCGTCCGAAGCTGCACCCGGATCCTTGCCAGAAGCTCCCGGATCTCAAAGGGTTTTGTCACATAGTCCACTGCACCTTCGGTCAGAAGCTCCACTTTATCATCCACACTGGTCCTGGCACTGACCACGATCACCGGAATTCCTTTCAGGTGCCCCAGCACCTGCTCCCCTGCAAGTCCCGGCAGCATGAGATCTAAGAGCACCAGATCCGGTTTCTTTTGTTCAAATAAAAGCAGAGCCTCCGTGCCGGAATAGGCGCGAAGGACCTGATAGCCCTCCTGAGACAAAGCTTTTTCCAGCATGTCCCCGATATAAATGTCGTCATCGATTACCGCGATGGTGTCCATATGGCTTTTCTCCCTTCCACCTATTTTTTCCCTTTCTGAACGTCCTGATTCATTTTCAGAATCCGCCGGATCCCTTCTGCCGCTCCGTTTTTATCATTTCCCGGCAGGATATAGTCCGCTTTCCGGCGAAGCTCTGGCACCGCATTTCCCATAGCGAACTTTATCCCTGACGCATCAAACATGGTCAGATCATTTTCTCCGTCTCCGATACATGCAATCTCTTCTCTGGAAATATTTAAATGCTGTGCCAAAAAAGAAAGAGCCCTTCCTTTTGAGGTCCGTTTTGCAAATACTTCTACATAAATTGGCGTATACGCCGCAGATACATCCGGGAATTGAAGAAGCGCCTTTTTGATTTTTTTCTTTGCCCCTGGGGACAAAAAATAAAACTGCACTTCTTCTACATCATACGGACTTCTCTGAATGATCTTTTCCATATTTCTGACGCTTTTTAACTTTTCTGCATCCTTTCCAAATACCATCCGTCCACAAAAAGACAACATGCGTCCCTCTACATAGTACTCATGCCGGATATGGGCCGTGCTTCCGATCCTTCCTCCACCGCAGGCACTGATCAGCCGAAGCGCTTCTTCCTTCGGGATCAGGGTCTGCATCAGTTCCTTTCTGGCATGGCGGTCTGATACAGAGGCCCCATTAGAACTAATCACATAACGGTAAATATCCATTCTTTCTGCCAGCTTGTGAGGCAGACAGGAAAGACTGCGCCCTGTCGTCGGCACCACGATGATTCCAGCATCCGCCGCCATCCGAAGACTCTGCAGCGTCTCTTTTGTCATCTGGCTTTTTTTATTCAGACAGGTTGCGTCCATATCTACCGCCAGCAATCGGATTCCTGCTGTTTTCGCCATAGCTTTCCTCCTGCAAAATCACTTGTCTGTCCACCGGCCTATTCCGCAATATCCGCCAACTGATAACGGATTACTTTTCCCAGGTCCTCAAGGCTTACCTCTACCTGATATCCGATCTTTCCTGCACTGAACATGATCTTATCGAAGTTTTGGGCACTCTGGTCAATGGTTGTGACAAACTGCTTTTTCATTCCAATCGGAGAGCACCCTCCGTGCACATAGCCCGTCAGCGGCAGCAGCTCCTTAGATTTGATCATCTCGATGCTCTTTTCTCCGACACACTGTGCCGCCTTTTTCAGATTCAATTCCCTGCTGACCGGAACCACAAATACATAATGCTCCTTTGATTTTCCCACTGTCACCAGTGTCTTAAAGGCCCGGTTGGTATCCTCGCCAAGCGCTGCCGCCACCTCCAGTCCACTGACTGCACCAGTCTCCAGATAATTATGGCTAAGATAAGGAATCTTCTTCTGATCCAGGATCCTCATCACATTTGTCTTTTCTTCCTTTTTACCCATACTGTCCTCCTCCATCCGAACTCGCCTTTTCCTTAAGCTAATTACTTTTCGTCCGGTTCAACTCAATCAACACTCACTAACACTACACCGTAGATTATACCCCCAATCATCCAATCATGCCATACTAAACTAATCTTTCCACAAATTGTGAATAAACACCGTGGATAATTTGTGGAAAAAAGTGATTGGGGACGGGGGATTTTGGAAAATCCCCCGTCCCCAATCACTTATTTTGCGGCTCTGTGATATACCACATACGCGATCAGTGCTGTTACAAGTTCTGCGATCCAGAATGCATTCCATACTCCCAAAGGGCCGAAACTCCTGCTTAGCAGGAAGGCCGCCGGGATAATAATGATCACATAACGGAACAAGGAGATCACCAGCGACGGCACTCCTTTTCCCAGTCCTTCCAGGGCACCGGAAGACGTAACGGAAACGGCTGACACGATAAATCCAGCACTGATGATCCGAAGTGCAGTCTCTCCGGCCTGAATGGTCTCCTGATTCTGGGTAAACATTCCGATCAGCTGTCCCGGTACTGCAAGACAGATTGCCGTTCCAAATACCATGATCAGGCCGCTCATCACCAGAACGATCCGGTAGATCTTTTTTACTCTCTGATGCTCTCCGGCTCCATAGTTAAACCCGATCAAAGGGCGCATTCCCTGCACAAATCCATTGGCCGGCAGATACAGGAAAGTCTGCAGTTTATAGTAAATGCCAAGCACCAGAATATAGACTTCTGAAAATGCTGCCAGAATCGCATTTAACGCAGAAATCAGAAGGGATGGCAGAGCCAGATTTAAAGTGGCCGGGATTCCGATCGAGTATAATCTTGCAGCCATCTTCCGATCCAGTTTTCTGTACTCACGGCTGAACTTCACCCGGATCGGCCGCCGGATATAAATGATAAGATAAATAACCAAAGACAGCACCTGTCCCAGACCAGTCGCAAGGGCAGCCCCTTCGATCCCCATCCTGGGGAAAGGTCCCAGACCAAAGATCAGGACCGGGTCTAAAATGATATTGGCGATACAGCCGCACATCAGGCTGAACATCGTCACCTTCATGGCGCCCACGGCCTGGAATATTTTCTCAAAGGCGACTCCCAGAACAATCGCAAAGGTAAATAAAAATACAATGACTGAATAACGGATTCCCAGATCAATCACTTCTTCTGAGGAAGTAAACATCCTGAGAAATCCCGGCATCACCGCAATTCCGGCAGCCGTCAGCACAACTGCGTGTATCAGGGCGAGTATCATCCCCTGAGTTGCCGCCATATCGGCTTTTTTTCATCTCCAGCTCCCAGATGAATGGCAATCACTGCATTGATGCCGATTCCAAAACCAATCCCAATGGCATTCACAAAGTTCTGGACCGGGTAGACTAAAGAGAGGGCTGTCATCGCATCCTCACTGATCTTTGCCACAAAGAAACTATCCACAATATTATAAAGGGAATTGACCATCATCGACAGCACCATCGGCAGCGACATAGACAGGATCAATGGCAGTACTGGTCTTTCTTTCATAAAATTTTCGTTCATATTTCCTCCTGTTCGCTTTCTCCGAATCCCAAAAAAAGCCACACAGTTATCAGAAATCTTGATAGCTGTGTGGCGAAAAGACGATCAGATCCGGAAAAATCCACGACAAATTTTCCAGAAAATATCATACTTCTTTCCTATAATATTGTCAAGACAGAGGGACGGAGTTTTACACTTTTAATATAACTTTTACCGTCTCTTTCATTTTCTCTGCATCACATTCGGTCGTATGAAGGATCCTGGCGTCTAAGATATCCAGGACTGCCTTTGGTATCTCCCGGTTTGAAAGCTTTGACAGATCCTGCATCAGATCCAGCTCCTCTTTCTGACTGTAGGCAGGATCAATCGCCGTCAGAACGCTCTTTACAAACTTATACGGACTGGCAGTGGATGCAACAATACATTTTTTCTGGTCGCCGGTCCTCTCCTGATACTCTCTGCAGACTTCTGCTGCAACCGCCGTATGCGTATCCATTACATAGCCGGTTCTTTCATACACTTTGCGGATCGTTTCTGAAGTCTCCTTCTCATCTGCAAATCCGGCGTCAAAATCTGTAAGTTTCTTCTTCATTTCTTCTGTGATCGTATAGGTTCCGTCCGAAGAAAGCGCATCCATCAGCTCTTTCGTTTTTTGGGAATCTTCCCCTGCGATCAGATAAATCAGCCGTTCCAGATTGCTGGAAACCAGGATATCCATAGACGGCGATGATGTCAGGATAAACTTCCGGTTTTTGTCATAGGTACCGGTCCGGAAGAAGTCATAAAGCACCTTATTTTCATTGGAAGCACAGATCAGCTTATTAAAGGGTACACCCATCTGTTTTGCATAATATGCCGCCAGGATATTTCCAAAATTCCCGGTCGGAACGACCACGTTGATCTGCTCTCCTTCTTTGATTTCTTCATTTTCCAGCAGTTTTGCATATGCATACACATAGTAAACCACCTGAGGTACCAGTCTTCCGATATTAATCGAATTTGCAGAAGAAAACTGATATCCCTTGTCCGCCAGTTCCTTTGCCAGCTTTTGATCGCCAAACATTTCCTTTACGCCGCTCTGAGCCTGGTCAAAATTACCATGGATCGCAACTACGTCCACATTTTCGCCTTTTTGCGTCACCATCTGCAATTCCTGAACCCTGCTGACTCCATTCTTTGGATAAAAGACGATGATCCTCGTTCCTTCCACATCTGCGAAGCCCGCCATCGCTGCCTTACCTGTATCTCCCGATGTAGCCGCCAGGATCACGATCTCTTTTTCCACATGATTTTTCCGGGCTGATGTAGTCATAAGGTGAGGCAGGATGGACAACGCCATATCCTTAAAGGCAATCGTAGCACCATGAAACAGTTCCAGATAATATATACCATCCACCTTTGCAAGAGGTGCAATCTCCTCTGTATCGAATTTGGAATCATAGGCGCTGGCAATACACTGCCGAAGCTCTTCCTCCGTAAAATCCGTAAGGAACTGCTTCATCACGGTATACGCTGTCTCCTGGTAGCTCATTTTCTTCAGTTCATCTAACGAAACATCCAGCTTCGGAATGGCGTTAGGGACAAACAGACCACCGTCAGGCGCAAGGCCTGTCAGGATGGCTTCAGAAGCAGTTACCTTCAGATCAGAATTTCTCGTACTTTTATAATATAGATTCATCTTCTTCTACCCTTCTATTTTGCTTTTTCGAAAAATAATAAACAAGATCGCGCTGACTGCCATCAGAACCGGATAGTACAGATATGGCAGGATCTCAAAAGGAGTAAGTCCCGTCAGGCTTGCCGCCGATAACAACTGAGCTCCATAGGGAATCAGTCCCTGCCCCACAGACGTAAAAATATCCAGAAGGGATGCAGACCGTCTGGGCGTCACTTCAAATTCATCGCTGATTTCTTTTGCAATGGGTCCTGCCATGACAATCGCTACCGTATTATTTGCCGTACAAAGATCTACCAGAAGCGCCAGGCCGGCAATTCCTGCCTCAGCTCCCCTTTTGCCACGGATACTTTTACGGATCAGCCCCAGAATGAACTGGATTCCGCCATATTCTCTGACCAGAGAGACAATACATGCCACCACAATCGAGATGACTGTGATATCATACATACCTGTCACGCCCTCCCCGACAGCTGAGAACATTTCTCCCGGAGCAAGACTTCCTGTTGCCACACCGATCACCAGTGAAGCAGCTGTCCCGGTGACCAGTACGACAAATACATTGATCCCGATCAGGGCCCCGACCAGTACCAGAAGATAAGGAAGTACCTGAAGGATCTCATAATCCAGCGCCTCTGTCATCGCATAGCTTCCGTTTCTGGTAACAATCCAGAATAAGACAATGGTGACCAGAGCCGCCGGCAGCACGATCTTAAAATTCTCCCGGAACTTGTCCTTCATTTCACACCCCTGGGTCTTTACCGCCGCAATCGTGGTATCCGAAATCATAGACAGATTGTCTCCAAACATGGCTCCGCACACCACTGCTCCGATACAGACAGCCATGGCAAACCCCGTCTTTTCACTGATTCCGGCTGCGATAGGAGCCAGGGCCGCAATGGTTCCCATGGAAGTCCCCATGGAAACCGAAATAAAGCAGCCAATCACAAATAACCCTACCACAGCAATATGTGCAGGGATGACTGACAGCCCTAAGTTCACCGTACTCTCCACGCCTCCTGCCGCTGTCACGGCTCCGGAAAACGCCCCGGCACTAAGGAAGATCAGGCACATGGTAATAATGTTTTCATCTCCCACTCCCTGAGAAATAATCCGGATCTTCTCCTGAAATCCCAGATCCCGGTGCTGTACAAATGCCGCCAGCAGAGCGATCAGAAATGCGACGATGGCCGGCATCGCATAAAAATCTCCGGTAACAATACCTGATCCCAGAAAAATCACCAGAAAAATCCCGATTGGCAGCAGCGCCGCCGCATTCCCTTTTCCATCCCTCATAAAGTATGTCCTCTCTTATTTCTTATTTTTACTGTTTGTATAATTCACCAGCCCGCCTGCTGCGATCAGCTTCTGCATAAACTCTGGAAATGCCTGGCCCTGGAATTCTGTTCCTTTCGTGCGGTCATAGATCTTTCCGCTGTCAAAGTCCACTTCCACCTCATCTCCGGCTTCGATGGCCTTTGCCGCCTCCGGACATTCAATGATCGGAAGTCCGATATTGATGGCATTCCGGTAAAAAATCCGCGCGAAGGTCTCCGCGATAATACAACTGATCCCTGCAGTTTTCAGACAAAGAGGCGCGTGCTCTCTGGAGGATCCGCATCCAAAGTTTTTGTTCGCCACGATAATATCCCCTGGCTGTACTTTTTTTACAAAATCCGGATCAATATCCACCATCGCATGGCTTGCCAGTTCCTGCGGATCAAAGGAATTCAGATACCTGGCCGGAATGATCACGTCTGTGTCTACATTGTCTCCATATTTAAATACATGTCCTGCTGCCTTCATTAGTTTTCACCTACTTTCTCCGGATTTGCAATACATCCTGCGATCGCACTTGCTGCTGCTACTTCCGGCGATGCAAGATAAATCAAGGAATCTACATGTCCCATTCTTCCTACAAAATTACGGTTTGTTGTAGATACACACTTCTCTCCTGCTGCCATAACGCCCATATGTCCGCCCATACACGGTCCACAGCTTGGTGTGTTCACGGCACAGCCCGCATCTACGAAAATATCAAGAAGTCCTTCTTTGATACACTGTTTGTAGATTTTCTGTGTTGCCGGAATTACCATTACACGCACATCTTCATGTACTTTATGTCCTTTTAAAATAGCTGCTGCCTTACGCATGTCTTCCATACGTCCATTTGTACAGGATCCGATTACAACCTGATCGATCTTGATCGGTTCCATTGCTTCAATCTCATCGATTGTCTTAGCATTACCCGGAAGGTGTGGGAATGCAACGGTCGGACGTACTTCGGAAAGATTGATCTCAATCACTTCGTCATACTCTGCATCCTCATCCGCTTCATAGACCTGATATGCTTTCTTCGTATGCTCATTAAGATAAGCTTTTGTCTGATCATCTACCGGGAAGATTCCGTTCTTTGCGCCTGCTTCAATCGCCATATTCGCCATTGTAAAACGGTCATCCATGGAAAGAGCTGCAATTCCTTCACCTGTGAATTCCATAGATTTGTAAAGTGCTCCGTCCACACCGATTTTACCAATGATATGAATAATAATATCTTTACCGCTCACATAAGGTCCCGGCTGTCCTTTCAGGACAAATTTTAATGCACTTGGCACTTTGAACCAGAGTTCTCCGGTTGCCATACCTGTTGCAATATCCGTTGTTCCGACACCGGTAGAAAATGCCCCCAGTGCTCCATATGTACAGGTATGTGAATCTGCACCGATAATACATTCACCTGCTGCTACAACACCTGCTTCCGGAAGAATCGCATGCTCTACACCGGATTTTCCCTGTTCAAAATACCAGGAAAGTCCTTGATCTTTTGCAAATTCGCGGATTGATTTTGAATTCTCTGCGGATTTAATATCTTTATTCGGCGTAAAATGATCCGGTACAAGTACTACCTTATCTTTGTCAAATACCTTCTCTGCCATCTGTCTGAAAATCGGCAGTGCCATTGGCCCGGTAATATCATTTGCCATAACTACGTCTAACTTTGCTTCTATCAACTGTCCTGCCACAACATGATCAAGACCTGCATGGGCAGCTAATATTTTCTGCGTCATTGTCATTCCCATTACGACAACCTCCTATTCTTCTACTTAGTCTTACGAGCTATTCTACCACAGGTAAATATTACAGTGCAAGAAAGAATACATAAGACCGTAAGAAGTATCAAATCTTGTTCGTCTCCGGTTTTTACAATCTCTTTCTTCTTCACTAACGGTTTTTCTGCCTTTTTCTCTACTTTCACAATCTCAGGTTTCTTCTTTTCTGCCGGTTTTTCCGGTTTCTCCGGTTTTTCTGGTTTCTCTGGTTTTTCCGATTCTTCCACAGTCACGATTTCCGTATCATCCACATCTTCCGCATTATCGGCACGGACGATTACTTCATTTTCAATCTCTTTTCCGATCAGTTTCTCATCCAGAATTTCCACCTGATAAGTCACTGTGTATTTGTCACCGGAATGAATACTTTCCAGAAAATGTTTTGTTTCAATTGTATATGTGTTCTCTTTTACGGAAATAACCGCGTCAGATACAACGCTTTGATCTTTGTCATACAGAATAATAGAATCCGGAAGAAGTCTCACTCCTTCCGTTAGAATCCGGTCTGTGATCGTAACGCCTGAGGCAACCGCCTTCTCAATCTGCTGCGTCACATCAACCGTATATGTAATCCTGTCACCAACTTTATATTTTTTATCTTCCCGGTCAGCGCTCTTTTCCACTTTAAGTTCCGGCTTTTCAATCCATTGCACCGCAAGACTGGTTGGAATATTATCCGCACTTACCAGTTCCCCGACTCCCAGGTGCTGTCCGCCTGCTCCGGTATTAATCACCAGACTTCTCCAATTCTGTCTGTTTTTCCCATAAATGTTGCCTGTTTTCCACGTCTGGGCATTCCATTTTCCCACCGGACACTTCAAATAAAAACGATCGCCGCCGTAAACCGTCACATTTCCTGTCTTTTTTGTCCCTTTTGTTTCATTTACCAGTATTACATCCGCAGGCAGTTTCAGGACAATTGAATTATCTTCATCGCCCTTGCAGGTAATAGTTTTTGTCTTTTGCACTTTTTCATTTTTATCATAAACAGCCGTCAATGTCTTCTCTGAAAAAGCAATATCCGGCTCCGGTATTTTCGGAAATGTCTTAATCTTCGCCGTACAGCTTTTCACTTTCTGCTTCATTGTGTCACTTAATCCCAGAAATGCATCATTTGAATCTTTGCATTCGTCATATACATAGGACAGAATACAATGCGACAGACTGTAAGCTTTTTTCTTCTCCTGCCAGTTTTCGCCAAATACAGGTTTCAAATACTTCTGATACCCCGGATTGCCATACGCATAATACAGTGTTTTACTTAAAAGCGTGTCATTCGTCAATTGTTTTGACATATAGGTTCCGTCATGCGGAGAACTTCGTTTTGGTTCCAGACAATATCCAAGGGTTCCGTCAATATAATAGTAAAACGTTGAATACCCTTCATAAAATACTTCTTCGCCTCTTCTCAG
Source organism: uncultured Lachnospiraceae bacterium (assembly GCA_900553355.1). GTDB lineage: Bacteria > Bacillota > Clostridia > Lachnospirales > Lachnospiraceae > Merdimonas. The sequence continues at coordinate 358 of USDK01000003.1, read as the reverse complement.
CGACACATCTTTCGCCTCACTTTTTACTGCCGGCACGCAACAGAAAACCAGACAAAGCACCGCCAGAAACCGCACAAAAGGACTCCATGGGAAATTTCTTTTTTTCATAAGCACTACTCCTTCTTCAATTGTAAAATTAAATTGCTAAAACCAGTTACTGTAACTGCCCTCCTTTCCTTTTATGATTTCTCGTTTTGTGAAATTCGGGAAGATCATTTCCCTGTCGGGGGATTCCCCGTACGAATATTGATTATAAAGAATCATCAGAACTTCTTAAGACGAGTGTATTAATCATATAGACGTTTTACACATTTGTCAATACTTTTCAGATTGATATATTCTCTAAAAAATGATATTA
>USDK01000002.1 GCA_900553355.1 uncultured Lachnospiraceae bacterium | reverse complement strand
GCTCTTATTCTCTGCAAAAAAGTGCTGCCGCACTAATTATTTAGTGCGACAGCCCCTTTCCTGTCCGTTCTATCTTATCTAACAGCCTTCTCCTTAAGCATCTTCCGCCGGATCTTCCAGTCCGGCAGACAGCGCTCCACATACGCCCAGAATCTTTGATTATGGCCAGCCTCCAGAAGGTGACACAATTCATGGACCACCACATACTCCAGACATTCCGGCGGATACCAGACCAGGCGTGTGTTGATCCGGATCTTTCCGGTATCAATGGTACAGCTTCCCCAGCGAGTCTTCATTTTCCGCAGGGTCCAGCCATTTGCATGAACTCCCAGTACAGGTTCCCATTTCTTCGCATAGTCAAGAATCTGCTTCTCCAGTTCCTTTTTCTGCTCTTTGGAGATATCCTCCTGGATATCTGCCTCCTTTTCGGCGTAAATACGCCGGATTTTTTCCTGATTCCTGAGGATCCACTCCTCCTTGCTCTCGATAAATCTACGAATATGAGCAATATTTACATATCCCGGCGCTGTCACCAGGACCTGGCCATCCGGTGGTTTTATGTACAGATTTACATTTTTCACCTTTCGATACTCGACGGTTACCCTGATTCCTTGTACACAAATCTTCTCTTTCTTCACAACCTGTACTTCACCTATTCCTCTCCGGTCCCAGACAGCTCTGCCATCTTATCATAAGTAAAATGATTAAATACCGCGATCGCTCTTCCTACGCCAATGACTGCAAACACTGTTCCTATCCCGACACCGGCCAGACGTCCGATCGCCAGAAGTCCCACCAGTGTACTGATCGTAATATTTACAAGATCAAAACAATTCTTGGTAAATCCCACATTTTTATGGATACAATCCGCAATCGCCTGTACGACCCCATCTCCCGGATTGGGAACGATCCGCATATTTAAAGACATGGCCGCTCCGACGCCTGTCAGAATAATCGCGACGATCAGTACCACAAGCCTCAACGTGTATGCTCCAGGAGTCGTCTCTCCCGATGCAATCTGTGGGATCAAATCTGAAAACACATTCAAAAATCTGGTAAAAACAAGACTCAATGGAAGCTGCAGCACATCCATCAAAAGAATCAGCCACCTGTCCTTCCGCCCTGCGTGTTCCAGAACCCCATCTTCCATTTTTTCATATTTCCCGACACGGATCATGTGCAGTACAATCTCTATCGCCACAAAGATTCCATACATAACAAAAGTCGTATTCCCGAAATTTTGCCCGGATACGACAGATACACAGTAAGAAACCGATATGATCGCCGAGACTCCCAGCCCTGCCTTCGTGTTTAAAGTCAGTCCCAACGCGAGGATCAACAGACCGACCGCATAAAAAAAGATGCGGAATCCCATCTGTTTTTTACTTTCTTTTGGCATTCCTTTTATCAAGCTTTTCCCTTCTTTCTAGTCACACATGCACGCATAACATATGCATTGTACCACATTTTCCGGGAAAACATAATATCTCTTTTCACGGCTGCAGCCGCAGAACCGGTCAGATCCTGCGGCTGCAGCTTATTTTATTATAAAGGAAAGGGGGAACTACAGATAGTTCTGCATCTCTGCAAGCATTTGTTCTGTTGAGGGGGACGGCGCGGAATAGATCTGAAGAGAGAGCCTTTCTGCCTGGCTGATCGCAATGGTTCCAAGCAAAGATTTAGCATCAACGATACGGTTCCCGCTCACCAGATCCATCTGAAACGGATATTGATTTACAATTTTCACAAATTTCACTGCGTCTTCTTTCTGCTGAAAATTAACAGGGACTTTAATCATTTATCTTCTCTCCTTTCTAACATATATTTTATTAAATCTATACGTCAAATGTTAGAACCGAGATTGCAAAAAACACGTCAATTTTTGTAATATCGATAAAAAAAATATTAAAATTCTGTCTTTTCTGGCAAAAAAAGGGACGAAATCTGCAAAATGTGCTATAGTGGAATCAGAACCCACCGCTATGAATCAAGAGGGATGTGAAACATTTGGATAAGGATTTATTAGAATATTTAGAAAAAGTAAATGCACAGGAGCAAGAAATTCTCAGGCATGAGAAGCCTGTGCTTTCTTATTTTGTCAAGGGAAAGAACAGTACTGTTTTTGATTCTGACATTGTCATGTCGCCGATGACCATGATCGATATCTTAAAACAGCCAAGATTTGTACCCCTGCCGGATCACACACATAACTATCTGGAACTGATCTACATGTGCAGCGGCTCTACCACACATGTTATCAACGCCAGTTCAGAACTGACCCTGAAGGCAGACGAGCTTCTCTTTCTTCCACAGGGGACTTCCCATTCCGTCAGTGCAGCCGGATATCACGATATCGCCGTCAGTTTTGCCATTCTTCCCGCCTTTCTGCAGTATCCTCTGAGCATGCTCCGTGAGGACACTCTGCTGCGCAGATTTATCTCTCAGGTCTCCAGAAACGACTCGACGGAATGCGAATTTCTTCATTTTCATCTCCAGGACATGCCCGAGGCCAAAAATTTACTGGAAAACATGACCCGGATCCTTCTGAAACGGCGAAGAAACAGCCGTCAGATCCTTCAGGCTACCATGGGAGTCCTTCTTCTTGACCTCTCTGGCAGAAGTTATACAGTCACTGTCGGTTCCCCTTCCAACTATGAAGAAACAATCGTGCTGGACGCGCTGAACTATATCGAGACAGAATATAAAACGGCCAGCCTTGCAGATTTTTGCAAAAAAGAAGGCAAGCCGGATTATTACATCAGCCGTCTGATGAAACGATATTTTCCTTATACATTTACACAGTATCTGCAAAAACGCCGTCTGCTGCAGGCCGCTTATCTCCTGACCGAGACAAAGGACCCCATCGAGGCGATCATCCTTGACGTCGGATATGAAAATTCCAGCCATTTTCACCGGTTATTCAAGTCAACTTACGGAATGACTCCCGGCGAATACCGCAGACGCTTTTCCATGACAGAGTGGCCGATGTTTAACTCATAGCCCCAAAGATTTTAAATACGTTTAAACTATAAATAACATATTTTACATCAAGAATTAATATGCCTCCTTTATACTTTTCTGGCATAAAGAAAAGTATTAACTAAAGGAGGATCACCCCAATGGTACGAAAAAGAATGATAGTATTACTTAAAAAAGGCGCTTGTATCGGTCTTGCTTCAGTTATTTTATCTGCTGCGGCCATACCTTCAGCGTCTTTATCTGTTCATGCAGAAGAGCTGAACTCTTCTGTAGCTGCAGAAGAGCCGGCATCTGACGAAGGGGCTTCAGAACAGACAGCTGAACCCGACAGCTCCGCGCCGGCCAGCCAGGACACAGCTGAAACATCTCAAAGCTCTTCCGATTCCGCAAGCATTTCTACAAAATCAGGAGAGATTTATCCAACACAGATTTCTTTATTACAGAAGAACCTGCAGCTTACCACCGGTGACAAAGAAGTCCTGAAGGTCAACGGATATTCAGGAAATGCGACAAACAAAGAAGTTACCTGGAGCAGCAGCGATCCTACTGTCGCTTCCGTCGATCCCAAGACCGGAGAAGTGACTGCAGTCAGTGAAGGAACTGCCGTTATCACCGCAACCTGCGTAAGTAAAAATGAAGGCCAGGAAGCACCTGCAAGCGACTCCTGTACGGTAAAGGTAATCGGGCTATCTGACCTGTACAAATATACCACTTCCGGGAACAGCGTTACCATTACAGACTATCTTGGCGAAGGCGGCGATATCGTAATTCCGTCCACGATCGAAGGGAAACCGGTTACGGCACTCGGGCCGATGAGTTTCTGGATGGATGACAACATCACAAGCGTAGTCATTCCCGAAGGTGTGACAAGCATCGGCAAACAGACTTTTAACGGCGACGACAATCTTTCCTCAATTACCCTGCCTTCTACATTAACGACAATCGGCCAGCGTGCATTCTGGGGAACTGCGATTACGGAAATTGCGATCCCGGAAGGCGTTACTTCTCTTGGAAACGAAGCATTTAGCAACTGTACCCAGTTGTCCAAGGCAACCCTTCCTTCTACACTGGTTTCTGTCGGGGCAAATGCATTTTCCAGATGTACTGCGTTGAAAGAGATCTCACTGCCAGATCATATCACCTATGTAGGCACAAATGCTTTCGGAACCATCGAAACCATCAACACCAACGCCGGGACAACAACTACAGCCACCTTGGACAAGGCCGGCATTGACTATACAGCAGTTGTATATCCAACAGCGATCACGTTAAACGAGTCGGAGTTAGAGTTGACACAAGGTGAGACAGACTCTCTGAGAGTCAACAGCTACTCTGCAAATGCGACGAACAGAGACGTGACCTGGAGCAGCGACAATGAAAGTGTTGCTACCGTTGCGGCCGACGGTACTGTTACGGCAGTCGGCGAAGGAACCGCTGTTATCACCGCAACCTGCGTAGGGAAAAACGAGGGCCAGGAAGCACCTGCAAGCGCTCAGTGTACTGTCACTGTAATCGGTGTAGAAGGCGACTATGAATATTCTACCACTGAGGCCGGAGTGATCATCGAGGGCTATACCGGAACCGGCAAAGAGATCGTAATCCCTCCATCAATTGCCGGAAAACCTGTTGTAGAGCTTGGGGCAATGAGCTTCTGGATGAATGACAATATTACAAGCGTGGTCATTCCCGAAGGTGTGACTGCTATCCGTCATGAAGCATTCAACGGTGATAACAACCTTGCAAAGGTTACTCTTCCTTCTACTTTGAAGACCATCGAACGTCGTGCATTCTGGGGAACTGCGATTACAAAAATCACCATTCCAGAAGGTGTCACTTCTCTCGGGAACGAAGCATTTAATGATTGTGACAAACTCAAAACGGTATCCCTTCCGTCAACTTTGACTTCCGTAGGCGCAAACGTCTTCGCAAGCTGCGACTCATTAACAGAGCTGACTCTGCCGGATAATATTTCCTATATAGGTACAAATGCTTTCAAATCCGTCGGTAATCTTTGGGCAAAGAATGGCAGCACTACCGCCGCAGCCCTTGACAAAGCCGGCATCAAATATTCTTCGATCGTGACGATTACCGTCACCACCGAATTTTATAACAAAGACGGAAGCTTAAGCAATCAGAAGGGCGGTACCAGCACTTACACAAGAAAAGAAGGTACCAGCTGGAACGTCGGTACTGCAACATATATGAAAGGATGGGTTCTGGAATCCGAAACAGTCACCGGTATGGAAGATACGAATCCTAACCCATGGAAAGCAGAAGGTATCCTTGGTGACAGCGATGTAACGATCAAATACGTATGGCGCGAAGACAATCTCGGACCTGGCGGAAAGGGAGACAGTATCCCGGATCAGTATCAGATTGAAGTATCCTATGCCGTAGAAAACGGGACCTGGAATGACGGAACTTCTGATACCGTTGACCAGCTCCTGACACTGACCGATGAAAATGGGACTCCTACTGATAAGGGAACTGTAAAACCGGAAGTTCCGGAAGTCGGCAACAAACCGAATGAAGGTTATACTGCCGGAAGCTGGTCTCCTGAGCTGAAAGAAGCTTTAACGGCCGCCGACAACGGAACCCAGTTTGTATACTCCTACGCAGAATCCGAACCCGAAAATCCGGATCCTGAAAACCCGGGCTCCACTGATACCGGCGCCACGACACCAGGTGCTACAACACCAGGCGCGAACTCAAATAAAGGAAATGCACCTGCAGCCGCTTCTACAAATCCTGCAAAGACAGTTTCCAAAAAAAGTGGCAATGTAAAAACCGGCGATACCGCTGATCTGGCCCTTGCGGCAGGACTTCTGGTATTATCTGGCAGTGCAGCTGCCGGTATAGAACTGAAGCGCAGAAGAAGAGAAGACTAGAAGATATTTAAAAACGGCATCCCAAAAGTCTGAAATGGCTTTTGGGATGCCGTTTTTTATCTTTAATATTTTCTCTTTACTCTCCGGGTCCGCCATGGCTTTTCACATGCATCGTAATATTGCAGTCCGCCACTTTATCGCCGTTGACATCCAGCTCATAACCCAGATTGACATCAATCTGATGCTCCGTCTCTTTCAGATCCATATACCGGGTGTGGACACCTACCAGAAGTTCTCCATAGGGCGTCTCATACTGTGTCATATGGATCTTGTCTTTTTCAAACGTCATATGTGTATTTGCAATTCCGGACTTCATGATCTCTACCATCTGGCTGTCCGTAATCCGGATCTTGCTCTTGATCGTACCCGGCACGCCTTCTACTACTTCATCATACACAATATAATGCTTGCCGTTCTTAAAGTAATAACTTGCCGGAGTGATCACCTCGATCGGGCCGTTTTCCTCTTCCGTCCCAGGCTCATCAGGGATCCCTGTCATATCATAATGAAGCCCGCTTATACTGAGCAATACATCTTTCGTCATAATATCACCTAATAATCTTCTATATTGATCTGTCTGGTTGCCGCCACATCATAAGGCAGGATCGACCCGGCAAATTCTGTAAACTTCTCTGCCGCATCGCTGACATAAAACTGATATTCTCCCGGCTCTCCGGATTCATTCAGCATGTCCCTTCCCTGCAGGATCTCCTTGAGATCCATAGCTGTCTCATAGGCCGGATTGACAATGTGGACTTTTTCGCCGAAATACGAGATAATTCTGGACCGCAGCAATGGATAATGAGTGCATCCCAGGATCATTGTATCGATATCTGTAGCCTTCATCCCAGACAGATAGATATCAATCACTTCTTCTGTAATATGATGCTTGGCAAAGCCTTCCTCCACTAATGGGACGAATAAAGGACAGGCCTTTCCAATCACTTTTGCCTCTGGCATAAGCTCTTTGATCACCTTGGTATAGGTCTCGCTTCGGATGGTGGCTTCCGTCCCGGCCACTCCGATACAGCCATTTCTGGTCTCCCGGACAGCAGCTCTTGCTCCTGGCACGATCACGCCAATGATAGGGATGTCCACCTCCTTCTGAACCGTTTCCAACGCCAGCGCACTGGCCGTATTACAGGCGATCACGATCGCCTTCACGTCCTTTGTCCGCAGAAATCTGATAATCTGTCTGGAAAACCGGATGATATTATTTTTTGACTTGCTTCCGTAAGGAACCCTGGCCGTATCTCCAAAATATACTACATTCTCCTCCGGGAGCTGGCGCATGATCTCTCTTGCCACCGTAAGTCCGCCCACACCAGAATCAAACACGCCTACCGGTGCGGTTTTTCTATCTTCGTTCGCCACGATTTTGTCTCCTTTATCTCTTTATCCGTATTACAACACATTGTAAACGGTCACAGGCAGAAATTCAAGAGCAATTCAAAAGACGGACCAGATGTCCGGCTTTTTCGCCCTTACATCCGTCCGCCTTTGTCTGCCTTTTATAAACACCTTATAATGCCAGAGCCTTTGCCACGTCGTACTGATACTGAGGGATTCCCTTCTTCATACCAAGCGCTTCGTCAATGTCAAAGTCCACATACTGTCCATGTTTGTAGCCGACTACCCGGTTGGTCTTTCCTGCCACCAGAAGATCGACTGCCATGGCTCCCATGATGGACGCATAGACACGATCCTTACAGGTCGGGCTTCCGCCGCGCTGCATGTGTCCGATGATGGTTGCTCTTGTCTCCATGCCTGTGGCTTCTTCAATCCTCTTCGCCATATTCAGAGAATCGCCGATTCCCTCTGCATTAATGATGATATAATTCTTCTTGCCGCGCTTTCTGCACTCCTGGATATCAGCAACAATTGCTGCCTCATCATAATCGTGCTCCTCCGGCATCAGGATACGCTCTGCACCGTTGGCAATACCACACCACAGCGCCAGATATCCTGCATCTCTTCCCATAACCTCGATAATGGAACATCTCTCATGGGAAGTCGATGTATCGCGGACTTTGTCGATCGCTTCCATCGCAGTATTTACTGCTGTATCAAATCCGATGGTGTACTCTGTACAGGCAATATCCAGGTCGATCGTTCCGGGAATTCCTACTGTATTCACACCCAGGTTCGCCAGCTTCTGCGCGCCGGCAAAGGAACCGTCTCCTCCGATGACCACAAGGCCGTCAATTCCATATTTCTTACAGATCGCTGCTGCTTTCTGCTGTCCTTCTTCTGTACGCATCTCTTCACAACGCGCTGTCTGAAGGATGGTTCCTCCACGCTGGATCGTATCGGATACGTCTCTTGCAGAAAGATCGATGATCTCTTCATTTAACAATCCCTGGTAGCCTTTTCGAATACCTCTGACTTTTAAGCCTTTTCCTAATCCGGTCCTGACAACTGCACGGATCGCTGCATTCATTCCAGGTGCATCTCCGCCGCTTGTCAAAACGCCAATTGTACGAATTATTTTGTCTGCCATGATTACTCCTCCATTGTATTCTTATTCATTCTTACTACCTCTTCCGAGCAACATTTTACCGTAATTAAAGACTGTTTTCAATGGGTTTTTCTATCAGTTTTACACAACTTTCCCCCAGATAATTCGTCAACCTGCTCAAGAGGACTTTATCTGCCGCCACGTTTCTCCCCGCCGGAAGCTTCTTGACCGCTTTTTCCTTTTTACAGTAGATTACTACGGTATCCTCGCCGTCAAAGTCTTCCAGAATCTTAAAAAGCTCCGGCTCTTTTTCCAGGTAAGAAGCCTTATCCGGATACTGAAGCCACAGTTCTCTTCTGGTCTGTTCGAACGGGATCACCCTCTCACAGATCAGCTTACTGGCCGCTTCGTCCTCCTCAGACACTCTTCCCCTGATAAACACCTTGTTTTCCTCATTCAGATACTGCTGGTTTTTCTCATAGTCCTTTGGAAATACAATGATCTCCACACTGCCGGCCAGATCTTCCAGTGTCAGGAATGCCATCACCTTATTATTCTTGGTATACTTGATCGTCTTTCCCGTGATCATTCCTCCCACGGTCTCTTTGGCGCCGTCATGGACCTTGGTCCGTCCGGTCTCTTCATCCAGCTGAAAATCCAGAGTCGTCCTGGTAATATTTTTTCTCCACTTTTCTTCATACTCTTCCATCGGATGCCCGCTTAAGTAGATGCCCAGCACCTCTTTTTCAAAAGCAAGCTTCGTCTCCTTCTCATACTCTCCCACATTGGGAAGCTGCACGTCAAACTCCGCCTTCTGATCATCCGACACGATGTCAAACAAAGACATCTGGCCTGTCATAGAATATTTTCTTTCCTGATTCACCTGGTCCAGCACCTGCAGATAGATGACCATAAACTGTTTTCTGGTTCCGCCCAGACTGTCGAAGGCTCCAGATTTGATAAAGCTTTCAATGGTCCGCTTATTGACCTCTTTCCCTGACAGCCTCTCAATGAAATCCTTCAGGTTTTTAAATTCTCCGCCGGCTTCCCGCTCCTCAATGATCGCCTGGATCACCGGGCGGCCGATACTCTTGATGGCAGCCAGTCCGTAACGGATCTTTCCATGATCCACCGAAAAATTCCCCACACCTTTATTGATATCAGGCGGCAGGATCTCAATTCCCATCTGGCGGCAGGTATAAATATATTCCGACACCTTACTGGAGTTGTCGATAACAGAAGTCATCAGGGCCGCCATAAACTCCACCGGATAATAATACTTCAGCCAGGCGGTCTGATAAGCCACCACTGCATAGGCTGCCGCATGGGATTTATTAAATGCATACTTGGCAAAATCAATCATCTCATCATAGATCTGGTTTGCCGTCTTTTCATCGATGCCGTTGGCAATACAGCCCGGCACGTTTTCTTCCGGATTGCCATAGACAAAGTTGTGCCGCTCTTTCTGCATGACATCGCCCTTTTTCTTGGACATGGCTCGCCGCAGAAGATCACTCCTTCCCAGGGTATATCCCGCCAGGTCGCGCACGATCTGCATCACCTGCTCCTGATAGACGATACAGCCGTAGGTCGGCGCCAGAATATGCTCAAGCTGTGGGCAGTCATAGGTAATCAGCTCCGGATGATTCTTTCCCTTGATATATTTGGGAATAAAATCCATCGGTCCCGGCCGGTAAAGGGAGATCCCGGCAATAATGTCCTCCAGGCTCTGGGGCTTTAACTCCTTCATGAAGCTCTTCATCCCCGCACTTTCCAGCTGGAATACCCCGTCCGTCTTTCCTGTGCCGATCGACGCCAGCACTTCTTTGTCATCATAGTCGATCTTCTCCACATCGATCTCTTTCCCGGAGCTCTTGCTCGCCAGCTTCTGGGCATCCTGGATCACGGTCAGGGTGCGCAGCCCCAGGAAATCCATTTTCAGAAGCCCCAGCTCTTCCAGAGTCGTCATGGTAAACTGAGTGGTTACCGAGCCGTCAGATCCCAGAGACAGTGGGACAAATTCATCGATAGCCTTCTGGCCGATAACCACGCCTGCCGCATGCATGGATGTATGTCTGGGAAGCCCTTCCAGACGCTTGGACATGTCGATCAGTTCCCGGACCTGCTCATCTTCCAGATACAGCTTTTTCAGCTCCGGATTCATGGTCAGCGCCCTGTCCAGAGTAATATTTAATTCTCCCGGGATCATTTTTGCAATACTGTCCACATAGCCGTACGGCAGATCCATGACTCTTCCTACATCCCGGATCACGCCTTTTGCCGCAAGCGTACCGAACGTAACAATCTGCACCACCCGGTCGGCCCCGTATTTTCTCACCACATAGTCGATGACCTCCTGCCTGCGTTCAAAGCAGAAGTCCACGTCTATATCCGGCATGGACACACGTTCCGGGTTCAGAAACCGTTCAAACAGCAGCTGATACTTGATAGGATCGATGCTGGTGATCCCAAGGCAGTAGGAGACGATACTCCCGGCTGCTGACCCACGTCCCGGCCCTACCATAATGCCTTCCGTCCTGGCATAATTAATAAAATCCCATACAATCAGGAAATAATCTACATAGCCCATGGACTTGATCGTAGACAACTCATATTCTAACCGTTCCTTCAGGGAATCATCCGCCTCCGGATACCGCTTTTCCAGGCCTTCATAGCAAAGCTTATTCAGATATTCCCAGGAGGTATACCCTTCCGGCACATCATATTTGGGAAGTTTCGTCACACCAAACTCGATTTCCACATGGCATCGGTCGGCAATCCTCTGAGTATTTTCAAGAGCCTGGAGTGCATAAGGGAACAGTTCCCTCATCTCTTCCTCAGATTTGATATAATACTGGCCTCCCTCATAACGCATCCTGTCCTCATCCTGCAGCTTTTTCCCGGTCTGCAGGCACAGAAGGATGTCATGAGGCTTTTCATCTTCTGCATAAGTATAGTGCACATCATTAGTGGCCACCAGATCGATCCCCGTCTCCTTTGACATCCGAAGAAGAGACTGGTTCACCAGGCGCTGTTCAGCCAGGCCATGGTCCTGGAGTTCCAGAAAGAAGTTACCTTCTCCAAAGATCTCCCTGTACCTGAGCGCCGCCGCCTTTCCTTCCTCATACATGCCACACAGGATATTTTTCTGTACCTCTCCGGCCAGGCAGGCGCTTAGGGCAATGATCCCCTCATGATATTCTCTTAAAAGTTCCAGGTCAACCCTTGGCTTATAATAATAGCCTTCGGTAAATCCGCGGGAAACAATCTTCATCAGATTATGGTATCCCAGGTCATTTTCTGCCAGCAGCACCAGGTGATAATACCGGTCGTCACCGCCTGAGCCTGCCTCTTTTTCAAACCTGCTGCCGGGCGCCACATAGACTTCACAGCCTAAGATCGGCCGGATTCCGGCTGCTTTTGCCGCCCGGTAGAAGTCGATGACTCCGTACATGACGCCGTGGTCTGTAATCGCCACGCTGTCCATGCCAAGTTCCTTTACTCTGGAAATACATTCTTTGATTTTATTGGATCCGTCCAGGAGACTGTACTCCGTATGGACATGAAGATGTACAAAACTCATATTTTCCCGCCTGCTTTCTGTCCCTTGCGTATTCTTCTTCCACTATATCAAAAAAAAGACCTCCGGAAAAGACAAACTTCTTCCTCTCCGGCAGATCTTTTATCACTTCTGACAATCTCTTACTGATCGTTCCTAGCTGTTCATCATGAACTTAACCAGTCTCTCAATGTCTTCCGGCTCATAAGCCACAACTTCCAGCTCCGGGATCTCTCCGCCTGAGAAGATGTTTGCCATAGACACGTACTGAGACAGCTTGGACTTCAGATTCAGTCTGTCGCCTTCTCCTGTTACCAGCTCAACCTTTCCCTTACAGGAATCTACAACTTCAAAAAACTTATCAATGTTTGTAATGTTCTGCACCTTCATTTTATTGGTCTCCTTTCCAATACTTTCCTATCGCCTTTATTATATCCTATTTGTCAAGGATTTCAATATTTTTTTCCGTGATTTGTACTTTTTGAGCCTTCAGAAGTCTTCCTACCCCACGTTTAAATGCGTTCTTACTGAGTCCGAATTCTTTCCTGATCAGCTCAGGATCCGCCTTGTCGGTAAAAGGCAGGCTCCCTCCATACTCCACAATTCTTTTCAGGATCATCTCTGCATCCGCATCCATCTGAAGATAAGCCTTTTCCCGGACACTTAAGGTCAGTTTTCCATCTTCTCTCACCTGGACGACCCGTGCCTGGATCCGCGTCCCCACCTTCAGATCCCCAAAAGCCTCTCTTTTCGGGATCAGCGCACTGTAACAGTCGTCTACTGCCACAAATACGCCGAACCGGTCACTGGTCTCATAGACAATCCCTTCCACATGATCATCCTTCTGGTATGGCGAGTCTGTCCGGAGCAGGTCATAGACCTTCATGGTAGCGCAGAGCCGTCCGGATTTGTCTATGTACAACGCCGCCAGAACTTCATCCCCTTTTTGTACTTTTGCAGTCTGTTCCTTAAACGGGAGAAGCAGGTCTTTTGGCAGCCCCCAGTCCAGAAACGCCCCGATTTTTGCGGTATCTGCCACCTTAAGGGCTTTTACTTCTCCCAGCATGATCTTCGGCTCCTGGGTCGTCGCGATCAGCCGGTCTGACGAATCCTTATAAAGAAATACCTCTACCGGATCACCAAGCTCCAGATCCTCCGGCACCTGTTTTGCCGGAAGCAGGACACGCTCATCCTTATTTCCCAGATACATGCCGAATTCTACCTTCTTTACTGCCATCAGTCTTTGTTTCTTTCCCAATCCATCTGCTAATGCCATGATTATCTCCTTTTAAACTCTACCAGTGCGTAGGGCTTTCCACCGTCATCACAAAGCTCTACCACCTCTCTGTCCTCTTCCTTTGCATATTTCGGGTAAATGATATCCCCATATACTGCCGACTTTTTATACTCTGCCCGCATCTGCCAGATTCCCTCCGGATCCGGCAGGATTTCCTGAGCCATCTGTACATACTGACAGTTATTTACATGTTCATTCGTATCAATATGATATCTGCGCACAGGAAATGGCTTTTGCTCCTCTGCCGTTCCCGGCAGTGCGATTTTCCGGGAAGCATACTCCATCTCAAGGGGTTCTCCATGCCCGTATCTGGCTGCTTCTTCTTCGTCTACCTTCACCGGACGGCCTTTTTTCGTATCCATATATACCCAGACACTGAATGCATACGCCGCCATCCGCCCCGCTTCATCTTCCAGGCAGAAGTTACGGTACCCATAAAGTCCCTGAAATCCGCAGGCCCAGGTTCTGACCGCCACCGTCTCTCCCAGCCTCGGATACCTGTCCACCTCTACCTGCCAGGACGACAATACCCATCCTCTTCCTCTCTCATTGCAGGCATCAATGCCGGCTCCCAGGGTCTCTGACTGAAACGTGCTGCAGTCCTGAAAATAATTGATAATCCCCGGCAGCGTGATCTGCTGGTGGTGGTCTGACTCGCTGAACCTGATCCGGCTCTTAAACATATATTCATTTTCTCTTTTCATCGCCCTACGTAACTCCTTTCCACCGTGATAACACACTGGTAGTTTTCTCCTGTTAATTTCAACAACTTTGTTACCGACCTTTTCAGATCCTCCTGTTTTTTCTCATCATACTCAAAAGGCACCACCATGTCAAAGATCAGATTATTCTGATCTTTTCCGCTGACCATTCTGAAATCATGGATGGTAACCGCCGGATCCAAAGCTTCCAGGATCTGCTCCACCTTATTCCGGGTCTCGATCACCTTCGCATCCCTGGTCTCCACCGGATCCATATGGATGACCAGAAAAATACCAAGCTGCTTGATGCAGTCCCTCTCAATCCGGTCAATGATTTCATGGGATGTCTCAATATCCACATCGTTTGGCACCTCTGCATGAATCGAAGCCATGCTCCTGCCCGGTCCATAATTATGTACGATCAGATCATGGCTCCCCACAATCCCGTCATACCGCTCCACGAACTGGCTGATCTTTTCATATTCCTCTGCCGGAACAGCCTCCCCGATCAGCGGCTCCAGGGTATCTCGCGCAATCCCCACGCCGGCCCACATCACGATCAGCGCCACGGCCAGACCCACAATGCCGTCCACATTCCAGCCGGTAAAATGGAAGATCAGAAGCGATGCGATGGTCGCCGACGTGGTGATCACGTCTCCCATAGCATCTGTGGCAGTGGCCATCATCACCTTGGAATCAATCCGTTTCCCCAGTTTCCGGTTAAACATCCCAAGCCACAGCTTCACGCCAATGGACAGGATCAGGATCACCACTGAGACCACCTGGAAGTTCATGTCCTGTGGATCCCGGATCTTTCCAATCGCCTCTTTCAAGAAGGTAAATCCGATCTCAAGCACCAGGAACGCCACCACCAGGGCAGCTATGTATTCGATCCGCCCGTGACCGAAGGGGTGCTCCTTGTCTGCCGGTTTGCTGGCCATCTTGACTCCTACAAGTCCTACGATGGAGGAACCGGCATCGGAAAGATTGTTAAACGCATCCGCCATAACAGACAGACTATGCAGGAAAAATCCGATGCTTCCCTTCAAAAGGAAAAGAAACACGTTACAAAAGATGCCCGTCAGACTCGCCAGTACTCCATATGCGGTTCTGACAGACACCTTGTCGATATCTTCATAATCTTTTACAAACTTTTTTACCAAAAAATCAGTCATCTTTACTGTCTCCTAAAAAGAACCATTTTATCTTAAACTTTGTGGATGCTGTGATCATCTCGTACTCTTCCGCCGTCAGGGCCTCTTCCAGTTCCTCTTTCCCTTCTTCATCCACAACTGCACATACGGAATCCCGGAAGCATAGGTTCGGGTACAGCACACACCACCAGTTCTGCCCTGCAGCCTTACCCAGGCTGATCTTCAAAGCCCGGTATTCTCCTGCCGGAAACAGAAGATCGCCGTACCGTTTATCCGGGAACTCGCATGTCGTCACTTCTGCCCGCGCCCCATAAGTATAACCTTCCTGGCGGACCACATCCCGGGCCGTCTCTTCGATCTCCTCTAAATGATCTCTTGCCCAGCTTTCTGCTTCCCTTACATCCTCTGCCTTCTCTTCCGGCAGATCTGACTTCATTTCTGCCAGCACCGCATCCCTTACCATGAGCTTTAATGCCTGGTCTTTGCTGCTGTCGCTGTTTGCCACTATGTGAAAACGGAACACCTCTTCTGCCAGCTCCTGCTGCGTCTTTCCCACCTTTGCCTCGACTTCCTCTGCTCTCTGAGAGCTGATAAAAAGTGTGGCCGCCAGTGCGATACAGGCTGCCGCAATTATACAGACTCTTTCTTTCATATGTTCTGTCATCCCCCTTTGATTTTCTACAAAGAGTTTTGACAAGAAGCATCTTCCTTATTCACCGTGTTTTGTCCGGATCACATCCGTCACGACTTCGGCCTGATTATCAATATGACGGCATATAATGTCGGCCGCCTCTTTTTTCTCTTTATTTTCAATTCTCCGGATGATCTCTTCGTGCTCGGCGATCAGCCTAGGGTGTGATTCCTCGCGTTTGATACACTCTACCCGGTACCGGTACATCTGTTCCCGCAGATTGCTTAAAAGCTGGATCAGCTTCTGATTTCCCGTCGACATATAAATAATATCATGGAAACGTACATCTGCCTCAGCAATCTCTGTCACATCGCTGCTGGTCTTCAGGATCTTCCGGAAATCATCGGCCGCCGCATGAAGCTCCTGTATCTCCTCCGGCGTGATCTTATCACAGCACAGCTGTACTGCCAGCTCCTCCAGCGCCTTTCTTACTTCCAGCACATCCATCAGGCTTTTCTCCGTGATATCTGCCACCTCGGCTCCCTTTCTCGGGATCATCAGTACCAGTCCCTCCAGCTCCAGCTTCCGGATCGCCTCACGGATCGGCGTCCGGCTGACGCCCAGTTTGTTTGCCAGCTGGACTTCCATCAGCCGCTCTCCAGGCTTCAGCTCTCCTCTGAGGATTGCCTGTCTGAGCGTATTAAACACCACGTCCCTGAGAGGCAGATATTCATTCATATTTACAGTAAAATTGGACTCCATCTTACTTCCTCCTCGCATTATGTACATTCGTGACGTAGACCTGCTTTGCAAGCTGCGTCTCTTTTATCCGGAATGCCGCCTTTTTCGCCTGGCTCCTCTCATTAAAAATCCCAAAAACTGTCGGCCCGCTTCCACTCATCATGGCATTCAGGGCGCCGGCATCCTTCATGCTCTGCTTGATCTTTTCGATCACCGGGTATTCTGGAATGGTTACATTTTCCAGTACGTTTCCCATACAGGACGCCACCTTGAAAAGATCTGCCTCTTTCAGTCCCTCCAGGATCCCGTCAATATCCGGATGTACCCAGGAACTATGTGCATCCAGCTTTTCATATACCATCTTTGTAGATACGCTGACCGGAGGCTTTGCCACGACGATCTGACACTTGGGCATGGGCGGCAGCGGCGTAAGGATCTCTCCGATCCCTTCCGCCAGGACTGTTCCTCTCATGATGCAGTAAGGCACGTCTGCTCCCAGCGTCACTCCCCTTTTCATCAGTTCCTCCATGGACAGTCCCAGATCATACATCCGGTTCATTCCATGGAGCACTGCCGCAGCATTGGAACTTCCTCCCGCCATTCCGGCGGCTACCGGGATATGCTTGGTAAGCGTCATCTTCACACCTCCCGGAAGATGAAACTCATCCATCAGAAGGCTGGCTGCCCGGTACGCGAGATTATTTTCATTTACAGGCAGATAAAACAGGTTGGTTTTAAGTTCAATCCCCGGCTCCGGCTTCTTTTCTATCGTGATCTGATCATACAGATAAATGGTCTGCATGACCATGCGCACGTCATGATAGCCGTTCGGTCTCTTCCCAAGTACATCCAGGCCGAGATTGATTTTCCCCAGTGCTTTTAATTCCATCTTATCCATCTGCAGTTCTCCTTATAATCTATACTCTGTATCTTGTATACAGTGTACTCATAGTATACTCATATTCTCCTTAAAAATCAATATCCTATCTCCTGTTTTTATCTCCTCGTTCTCCAGATCATTGACTCTCTTGATACAGTCCACCGTAGTCTGATACTTCTTCGCCAGATCCCAGAGCTGATCTCCGGTCCGCACAATATATCCGACGATCCCCGGTCTGTTCTCCAGCTCTTCCGCCCGGATCGGTTCAAAGGCGGCTGACTCAATATTCTGTATCGTTTCCGGCTGTTTGAAGAAGCAGTGAAATCCCAGTACTGCCCGGATTTCTATCTCATCGCTTCCCAGCAGGCTGACAGACAGCTGCTCTACTCTCTGGGTCAGATCATACTCCATATCCTCCGAGGTTTCGTTACTCTCCAGCAGATAAGAAAACGGTATCATTCCCTGCCAGGTATCAAAGGGAACCTGATCATCTGCCTTGATGTAAAGGAACCCTACATGCAGCACGCCTTCGATCTGAAGCCCTTCCTCTGTAATATGTATACTCTCCGGCTGGATCCTGGCGCTGCTGTGGCAGATCTGCAGGATGCGGTCCTTGATCTCCGGAAGCGACAGCTGCTCTGCCACCTTACATTTGGAATGGTTCTGCATCAGAAGTTTTTCCATCTTTACTTCTTTTCTTTCCGGCACACAGGTCTGCTGCAGTGAATAGAGATCCTCCAGCACCGTCATATGCAGTTCGCGGTACACCACAAACCGGACTTCCAGCGCAGCTTCTGCCGCCAGAACCCGCATCTCGCCATCTTCATCCATCTGCACTTCTACATTTACGTCCCCAAGCTCTGGCCAGATCTGATGATACATTGTTTCCTCCACCCCGTCACACTCAATCCTTCCACTAAAAGGCAGAGTCCGTTCCATCCAGTCGGTCTTGCCGTCTCCGGCCGAATACAGGCAGAACAAAAGCAGTTCTCCTTCTGCCAGAATTCCATTTTCCTCCAGTCGTGTGTCAAACTTTCGAAGAGATACCTCTGTCCACAGAAGTGTCTCAATGTTTTCTTTTGTCCCATCCAGAGAAGTTTCTTCCCGGACCCTCAGAATATCTCTCTTCGCCGTGTATACACTCAGAAGATCTTTTTCACTGTATTTTTTATATAAGGGAACTTCTCCCCCGTCAATGTCCGTCGTAATCTCCTCTTCCTGATACCCTTCGGTATGTACAGCGATCTCAGAAAGAGCCTTGATCTCCAGCTTTCTGGAGTGGATCAGCGATGCCGTCACTTCCACACTGACAGGTTCCACCGACAGATTCCCCGTCACCTCCTGCTCCATATAGACCATCTCTTCAAAGGGAATCCTCCCTTCCATGCCGGAAACAGGTGTTTCCTCCTCTTCGGTCAGATAGAGCACCTTAAACTTCAACTTTCCTGCTACCTTGACATAATTTTCCACCATACGGATGTCCTCCAGCATCAGCGCCCCCTCCGCGAGGATCACCTGCCGGACATCCGGTTTTGCATCCGGCACATTATAATCATGATCCATATAAAACTGATCTGTCACCGGCTTCTCCGTCTGATACGTCTGCATTCTCTCTGTCTGATATTCCATCTAACACTGCCTCCTACCTGAAAATTACCTCTTTGTCTATATATTCCATTTTCACCACCACATAAGGATAGGCTGGCGCCTCTGTGATCTCTTCTCCTTTGTCCGGCCCCAGCAGGCTGGTTTCTATGTAAATTCCTTGTTTTGCCTCATAACACCCGGTCACTTCAATGCTGTACCCACTGGTCTTCTGTTCTCCATATCCTCTGGCCGCATACAGATACCCCTGCTCCTTCCAGCTCATCCTGAACGGTTCTTTTTTTTCTTCTTCAATCCTGTCCAGAAACTCTTCCGGCACCTCTTCTTTATCCACCACTGTATATTCAATATCCCGGATTTTTTCCGGATCCATCTTATGCAGGCTGCACCCGGAAAGGATCAAACCTGCGGCCGTTACGGACAGCGCTGCCGCTCTTAGCAGAACTTTTCTTGCCATAGGACCTCTGATACTTAAAATTTCTCTCTATTATCATACACACTGACTCTAGGAAAAATTCCAGAAATGTTATATAATGATGCCAGGATTGTGAAAGTGCACGGCACGAAGCAATCCGCAGGCATTATTGTTTTTCAGAAAGGTTACTTATTATGATCAGATTTTTATTGATTGCAATTATTTTATTTCTATATCTCCTGATCGGCATCCCGGTACTGCTCATAGAGTCAGCCATCGCCAGAGTCAGCCAGTCAGCCAGCGACTATCAGTGTCTGCGCATGGTCCAGTGGACCTTCCGTCTGATGCTGAAGATCGCCGGTGTAAAGGCCACCGTGATCGGAGAAGAAAATATTCCGGACGAACCTGTTTTATTTATCGGCAACCACCGGAGTTATTTTGATATCCTGCTTACTTATTCCCGCTGCAGACGCCTTACCGGATATATTGCCAAAAAGGAGATGCTCCGCTATCCTCTGCTCCGGGACTGGATGAAACGGCTGTACTGCCTGTTTCTGGACCGTTCAACCCCAAAAGAGGGATTGAAGACGATCCTGACGGCCATCGACTATATCAAACGAGGCATTTCCATCTGTATCTTTCCGGAAGGTACCCGCAATACCGGCGAGGAGCTGTCTATGCTTCCTTTCCACAGTGGATCCTTTAAGATTGCAGAAAAGACAGGCTGCGCCATCGTTCCCATCAGTCTGAATAATACTGCCTCAATTTTTGAAAATCATCTGCCATTCGTAAAAAAGACTCATGTGATCATCGAGTACGGCACTCCGATCCGCTTGGATGAACTGGATAAGGATACCCGAAAGCATATCAGCAGCTACTGTCAGGATCTGATCCAGAAAACCATACAGAAAAACCAGGCTCTTTTATAGGCGCCTGGTTTTTTCTTTTACATTTTCCGGCACAAGTGCTATAATGAACCAAATGTACCAACGCAGCATTTTAATTGTTCAAAAAGGAGTATATAACAATGAACAAACAAGATCTAACTTTGCTGACAGACTTGTACGAACTGACCATGATGCAGGGCTACTACGTCAAAGGACAGAATGAAAAGGTAATCTTTGACGTTTTTTTCCGAGCCAATCCCTGCAATAACGGCTACTCTGTATGTGCAGGCCTGGACCAGGTGATCGACTACATTAAGAATCTGAATTTTACCTATGAAGATGTGGACTATCTGAGAAGTCTTGGCATTTTCTGCGAAGACTTCCTTCATTATTTAAGTGGTTTTCATTTCAGCGGTGATATTTATGCCATTCCAGAGGGCAGTGTCATCTTTCCAAAGGAACCGATCTTAAAGGTCATCGCTCCTATCATGGAGGCCCAGCTGGTAGAGACAGCTATCCTGACTATTTTGAATCATCAGTGTCTGATCGCGACCAAGGCCTCTCGCGTCGTCTATGCTGCAGACGGCGACGGTGTCATGGAATTTGGCCTGCGCCGGGCCCAGGGACCGGACGCCGGACTCTATGGAGCCAGAGCTGCCGTGATCGGCGGATGTGTCGGCACGTCCAACGTCCTTGCAGGACAGCTTTTCGATGTCCCGGTAATGGGGACCCATGCCCACAGCTGGATCATGAGTTTTCCCGATGAGTATACGGCCTTCAAAGCATATGCCGACCTCTATCCGGACAACTGTACACTCCTGGTAGACACTTATGACACGTTAAAATCCGGTGTTCCCAATGCCATCCGTGTCTTCCGTGAGTTTAAAGAATCTGGAAGAACCTTTAAAAAATATGGCATCCGGCTGGACAGCGGCGACCTGGCTTATCTGTCCAAAAAGGCCCGGAAAATGCTGGATGACGCCGGATTTACTGACGCTTCCATTACTGCTTCTAACGATCTGGATGAGTATCTGCTCCACGACCTTAAGATGCAGGGCGCAGCCATCAATTCCTGGGGTGTGGGTACACACCTGATCACCTCCAAGGACTGCCCGTCTTTTGGCGGTGTTTATAAACTGGCGGCGATCCAGAATGAAAATGGAGAGTTTGTCCCCAAGATCAAGATCTCGGAGAATACAGAAAAAATCACCAACCCCGGCAATAAGACCATCTACCGGATCTATGAAAAGGATTCCGGCAAGCTCAAAGCCGACTTGATCTGCTTTGCCGACGAGACTTTTGATCCTTCCGAGGACATGCTTCTTTTCGACCCTATCGAGACCTGGAAAAAGACCCGTCTCCCGGGAGGTTCTTATACTCTCCGCGAGATGATGGTTCCCATATTCCGAAATGGCGAATGTATCTATCAGTCTCCTTCTGTCAAGGAGATTGCCGCATACTGCCGCAGGGAAAAGGATACTCTGTGGGAAGAGACCAAACGTCTGTTCTACCCGCACCAGATATATGTAGATCTTTCACCTAAGCTTTATGGTGTGAAAAAAGAGCTTCTGGACCAGGTAAACAAGGCGTAGCAGACACAGATTTTTTCAGACCGCATAAATAAAAGAAAACAACACATAAAGGAGACTATTCCCATGAAAATCATTGTACTGGCAGGAGGCTTAAGCCCGGAAAGGGACGTATCTCTGACTTCCGGAGCCAGCATCTGCAAAACCCTGCGCGAAAGAGGACATAAAGCCTTTCTGCTTGACGTCTTTTTCGGGCTTCCTTATGATTCCGAAAAACTAGATGAAGTATTTGACCTGCCCGGTGCAGGTCTTGAGATTGCCGATGGCATTAAGACGACGACTCCGGATCTGGAGGCTCTCAAAAACTCCCGCCCGGATCAGTCGGAATGTTACTTTGGACCAAATGTGGTGGAGCTTTGCCGCATGGCAGACATTACCTTTATCGCCCTCCACGGTTCTGTAGGAGAAAACGGAAAGATCCAGGCCACCTTTGATATTCTGGGCATCCGCTATACCGGCCCCAACTCCCTTGGGTGTTCTCTATCCATGAACAAACTGGTGGCAAAGCAGATCTTCAAGATGTCCCGGGTGCCAACGCCCCGCGGCACATCACTGACTCAGAAGACCAAGGATACACCTCTTGATGAACTCGGATACTACCTTCCTCTGGTGATCAAGCCCTGCTCCAGCGGCTCCAGCATCGGTGTCTATATCGTTCACACCGAAGAGGAATACCAAGAGGCTGTACGCCGTTCCTTTGATGTGGACCACCAGGACGAGGTTGTGATCGAGCCTTACATCAAAGGCCGGGAATATGCCTGCAGCATTGTAGGCGGAAGGGCTCTCCCTCTGGTAGAGATCATTCCAAAGAACGGGGTCTTTAACTATGAAAATAAATATCAGAACGGTGGAGCCGAAGAGTTGTGTCCGCCCAGATCTCTGGACGAAAAAACGCAGCGCAGGATCCGCCGTGCCGGCGAAAAAGCCTTTGAGGCTCTCCGTATGGATGTCTATGCACGGGCCGACTTCATCGTAGATGAGACCGACGGAAAGTTTTATTGTCTGGAGATGAACGGTCTGCCGGGTATGACGCCTTCCAGTCTGATCCCCAAGGCGGCAAAGGCAGAAGGAATGGACTACGGAGCTCTCTGCGAACTTATTATTGAAGAATCAATCAAAACACGTTATTCGAATTAGGAAAGGATCAAGTATCATGAAAAACCTTACTCTGGAAAACATTACAAATGCCTGTCGGGGTACCTATCACGGGGACACCACAAAGCTGGGCCTTGAGGTTACCGGCGTTGTGATCGACAGCCGGAAGGTGGAAAAAGGAAATCTTTTTGTTGCTATAGACGGAGAAAAATTCAATGCACACCAGTTTATCCCGGATACCATTGAAAAAGGCGCTCTCTGCGTCGTTTCCCATGAGGATCTTGGCGAGACAGATTTCCCCTACATTCTGGTGGAATCTACCGGCCAGGCTCTCCTGGACATCGCCAAGCTTTACCGGGATTCTTTTGACCTCAAGGTGGTAGGCATCACCGGAAGCGTTGGAAAAACCAGCACAAAAGAAATGATTGCTTCCGTACTGTCGCAAAAATACAATGTACACAAAACCCTGGGGAATTTTAACAATGAGTGGGGCCTTCCCCTTACCATTTTCCAGCTGAACAGTGAACATCAGATTGCCGTCCTGGAAATGGGTGTCAATCATTTTGGCGAGATGCGCAGACTCTCCTCCGTTGCCAGCCCGGATATCTGTGTGATCACAAACATCGGCGTTGCCCATCTGGAATTTTTCAAGACCAGAGAGGGAATCCTTCAGGAAAAATCCCAGATGATCCAGGATATGAAGCCAGGCGGATCTATCATTTTAAACGGGGACGATGATCTTCTTTCCCAGATGGGTCCTGTCAAAGGAGTGGAACCTGTCTTCTTCGGCACTGGAAGCAACAGCCAGTTCCGTGCTGACGACATCCGTCCATTAGGCCTGCGCGGCACTTCCTGTACCATCCACCTGCCGGATGGTTCCAGCTTCTCCTGCGTCGTACCGCTCCCAGGCGCACACATGATCTCCAATGCTCTGGCCGGAGCATCTGTCGGATATACGCTGGGTCTTACCCCGGAAGAGATCAAAGCCGGCATTGAGGGACTTCCTTCCATGCCGGGCCGTAATCACATCATCCAGACTGACCATCTGATGATCCTGGACGACTGCTATAATGCCAACCCGATCTCTACAAGGGCTGCTATCGACGTCCTGGATATGGCCATCGGCCGCAAAGTCGCTGTCCTTGGAAACATGGGCGAGCTGGGGGATAACGAATGTGAACTTCACCGGGAGATCGGCGCATACTGTGCCGAAAAAGGCATCGATGTAGTCTGTGGAATCGGTGATCTGGCAAAGCATCTGGTCGATGGCGCTGCCGAAGGTCATTCTGTGGAAACCCACTGGTTTGAGAGTAAGGCTGATTTCCTTGAGGAAATGAAGGATATCATTCATGAGGGCGACAATATCTTAGTAAAGGCTTCTCATGGAATGTGGTTCCCGGAATTGGTGGAAGCTCTCCAGAAATTCTAAAGCCACTTCAATTTTCAGAATTTTATTTTACGCTTTTTACATTTTGTACACTTTTGAATGTATATATTGACTTTTTTCGTCAAAATAACTATAATATAGAGAGATTCAATTAAAACAATTGAATCTCTCATATTTTTCTACAACAATTGCACATCGAAAGGAGGACGAGAAAATGTGGGGAGAAATTTTTAACTTGGAGAATCCGCTGATCGGGGCGGACAACACCTGGATGCTTTGGGCTGTCTGCGCTGCAGGAGCTGCAGCTGCCATCTATCTGGAGCAAAAGTACACCTGGGCGGCAAAAGCCAGTGGTGCCATTGTTGCTCTGGTACTGGCACTGATTCTCTCAAACCTGGGCATCATTCCAACATCCGCTCCTGTATGGGATGCTGTATGGAGCTATGTCGTACCCCTTTCCCTTCCATTGCTGCTGATGCAGTGTAATGTCAGAGACATGGGAAAGGATTCACTACGAATGCTGGGGATTTTCCTATGCGGCTCGGTTGGAACCATGGTGGGCGCTGTACTTGGATTTGTATTATTGGGGAACTACATTCCAGAACTGGATGCGCTGGCCGGCGTATTTACCGGAACCTATATCGGCGGATCCGTTAACTTTGCAGCCCTTGGAGAAGCTTTTGGTGTAACCGGCGAGATGCTGTCAGCCGCTACCGTTGCAGATAACCTGCTGATGGCCCTGTACTTCTTTGTACTGGTTATGATTCCCAGCATCGGCTTCTTCCGCAAGCACTACAAACATCCGCATCAGGATGCCGTAGAAGCTGGTACCGCCGATAAAGATTCTGATGGCGGAACCGCAGCAGCTGCTTACTGGGGACGGAAAGAGATTTCCTTAAAGGATATCGCTATGGCAGTTGCAGTTGCATTTGTAATCGTTGCTGTCTCTACTGTTGTAGCTGATTTCTTCGCTGGAATCATTCCGACATCCAATGCTGTTCTGTCCATGCTGAATACTCTGTTTGGTAATATGTACCTGTGGATCGCTACGATCTCCATGATCTGCGCAACAGCAGCTCCTGGATTTTTCGGAGAGATCAGAGGGACTAATGAGATGGGAACTTTCCTCATTTACTTGTTCTTCTTTGTAATCGGTGTTCCAGCATCGATTCCGTTGATTGTCCGGAATTCTCCGCTGCTCCTTGTTTTTGCAGCAATCGTTGTTATCGTAAACATGCTGTTCAGTCTGGTTCTTGGAAAACTCTTCAAATTTGACCTGGAAGAGATCCTGTGTGCGTCCAATGCCAACATCGGCGGACCTACCACATCAGCTGCTATGGCAGTATCCAAAGGCTGGACCAAACTGGTTGGACCTTGTCTGATCGTTGGTACCATCGGATACGTTATCGGTACATATTGTGGACTGATCATCGGAAGTATCCTTGGTGCATAATAAATTTCGCTATTTACAGGGGCGGTTTTACCGTCCCTGTATTTTCTAACACTAAATTTACAAAGGAGGAGTGACTTATGAATTTTGACGCTCATTGTGACATCTGGACAGACGTGACTCATCATTATCTGAACGGTGAACATGACATCTTCCGCAAGTACCACTATGAACGGCTGAAAAAGGGAGAGATCGAGGGCGGAATCTTTGTCATCTGGAATGATCCGCCTTATGATAAAGATCCTCTGAAACGTACCCACCAGATGATGGACGCCATCACCCAGGAAGAGCCGGAATGTGCGGATATTATGAAGGTATGCCGTTCCTACAAGGACATGATGGAGGCAAAGGAAGCCGGAAAAATGTATGCCTTTATCGGTCTTGAGGGGTTAAAAAGCATTGGGGAAGATGTGGATATGATCGATGAATTCTACAAATTCGGCGCACGCCACGCCGGTCTTACCTGGAATGAAGAAAATCCTCTGGCCACCGGCGCACGAGGCAATCCGGACCGCGGACTTACGGACCTTGGAAGAAAGGCTGTGCACAAGATCCAGGATCTGGGGATGATCCTGGACATGTCACATATCAATGATAAATCTTTCTGGGATGTGATGGACATCGCCTCCGGTCCGGTCGTTGCTACCCACTCCAACTGCCGCGCTCTGTGCGATCAGGCCCGCAACCTGACCGACGAGCAGCTGAAAGCCCTGGCAGATACCGGCGGTATGGTAGGATTAAACTCTTTCAATGAATTTGTACATCCGGTAGAATCCGAACAGACAGTGGATAACCTGGTCAAACATCTGATCCACATGGTCGAGATCATGGGGACTGATCATGTAGGCTTTGGCTTTGACTTCTCCGAATTCCTGACAGGAGAAACCTTAAGCTCCTTCAGCAGCCAGGCAACTCCTTACACTATCGGCCTGGAAGATGCATCCCATGTGCCGAATCTGATCAACGCCATCCGCAAAGCCGGATTCAGCGAAGAAGAGATCGAAAAATTCGCCTGGAAAAACTGGCACGATCTGATTCACCGCGTACTGCACGAATAATTATTTATACAAGTGTAAGCGAACGGGGACGTACACTTTTTGCAAAAGTGTACGTCCCCGTTCACATTTCGTTCACATTCCTTCTTTAATCTCAAGAATATGAAATGCCAGTTCGAGCTGGCTGACACATTCTTCATCGGACAGATCCATTCCGGAAAGTTCCTGAAATTTTTCATATCTGTATACCATGGTATTCCGATGAATCCCCAGGGCTGCAGCTGCTTCTACCAGATTGCGGCACCAGCTCCACTCCCGGACAGACCGGCAGTACTCGGTATCACAGTCTTTATCATACTCCAGCACTTTTGTGAGTCCTTCCGGGATATACCATGCTTCTGTCTTTTCCTTTACCAGCAGATATGCCACGTGATAAAGTGCATAGTCTTTAAAAAAGACCAGCTGGTCCTTTCTGTTTAAAATCAATGCGATATCCAGAAGTTCCCTGGACTGCCGGAAATATTTTGACAGTTCCAGGATATTCTCAAAGGGAAGGCTTTCTGCGGCTAAAAGGTGGTTGGTCTTAATCATGGTCTTTAATGCATTTCTCGCAAATTTCTTTTCATTTTCATTGATCAGCAGCATCAACGTATCTTGATATACCGTCATACTGACAGACGTCAGGACCGCCGCCAGTTGATTTCTGTATGCCTGAAGCGATGCCGTCGAAGATCCGCTGCTGTCACAGACCGCCACCACGCTCCACACCCCTTCCAGCGTAAAGTCCAGCGCTCTCACTCTGTCGGCAAACTCTTCTTCCGAAGCATAGGTATCCGCCAAGAGTTCCAGCAGGATATCCTCATTATTCACATTAGAGGGAACTGCATTTTTCCTCTCCAGAATCAGTGTGATCGCCTGAGACAAGATGTCCGCAATCTGAGTATCCTCTTCTTTCAATGGGGTGTCTCCTTCTGCCACGATGATCCACCCCCAGTATTTCCCCCGGAACAGCACCCTTCCTACGATACGATCCCTCTTCTTTTCATAATCATTCCGGATCAGCCGGGAATATTCTAATGTTGTAAGCATCGGCAGAAAATGCTCATAATCATATTTTTCATAAAGATCGGCTGTGACAAAACCATGTTCCAATATGCTGTCCAGCAGTTCATCTTTCAGACGCTCCACCGACTCTCTCGATGAGACTCCGAACATTCTCGTAGAGATATCACACAGTACGATCGGATTTCCCAGTAAATCTTCGCCTTCCTTCAAAAGATCGGCAACACTTCTGTTGTCCAGAAGAAGCCTTCCGATTCTGAAATATACCTCCTGGATCCTGTTATTGTATTTTCTTTTTCTTTCCACGATCCTCCTCCTCTCTTATGAAATACATATAAATTTTTCAGATTTTATATGTATGATTTGCACATTGATTTGGAATATGGTCTATTTTATACTTTTTTCTGTAAAAATTAAAGAAAGCTTTCGAAATTTAATATGATTTTTACAATGTGCGAAGAAGTACGAGAGATATTTCTTCGCTCTTTTTTTTACCCGAAATCAAAAAGCTAAAAAAGAGAAATGGGGGATATTATGCAGGAATTAACCGCAAGACCTATACTATTAATATTTGTGGCCATCTATTTTGTAGCCCTGATTTTTATTGGTATTTATACATCCAAACAGGCCAGCAAGAGCAGCGATGACTTTGTCCTTGCAGGGAAATCCTTAGGTCCCATCGTACTGATGGGTACTTTCCTGGCCACATTCACCGGAAACGGCACCATCTCCGGAGGCGGAAACTCTCTGGCCTATACATATGGAATCTGGCCCGGAATTTTCTTCGGCGTTCCGGCCGTTCTTGGTATTGTTGTCCTGTTTTCACTGTCAAAAAAAATCCGCGAAAGCGGTTCCTATACCGTAGCCCAGCTTCTGGAAGAAAAATATGGTTCTACGGCGCGGATCGTATCCGGTATCATCATTGCCTTGTCCATGTCATCCATCTGTGCTTATCAGTACAGAGGTCTGGCATATGTACTGAATGTAACCACTGGTATGGATGTCAACATCGCCACGATCATCGCAGCCGTACTGATCATATTCCTGGCTTTCTCCGGAGGGCTGAAATCCGTTGCTCTGTCTGACGCCGCCAGCGCATTCCTGATGTTTTTCGGAATCCTTCTGGCAACTCCCTTCGTGCTCCATGTCGCAGGAGGCTGGGACACGGTTGTAGCGAACTCTACGGCAACACAGCTGAGCTTTTCCGGCGGCATGAACTGGTATCAGTTCCTGGCTTCTTACTTCCCACTGTTCTTCCTGACCATGGGCGATCAGAACATGTATCAGCGTATCGCAGCCGGAAACAGCAGCAAATCAGTGAAAACCGGAATGATCGGATGGCTGGTCGGCGTCATCGTAGTCATCCCTCTGGTTGGTGTGATCGCATTCTGCGCCAGATCGATCTTCGGTACTAACATTGAGGCCGGAATGGCATTTATGTCTACCACGACCGTACTTCCTACAGTCGTAGGCGGAATACTTCTGGCAGCAGCTACCGCCTTTATTATCACTACCGGAGACTCCTATCTGTTATCCGGTGCTACGAACATTACTTACGATATTTATGCAAAAAAGATCAATCCTGATGCATCTGACAGACAGAAATTCAAGATGACGAAATGGTGGATCCTGATCCTTGGTATCGCCGGCTACATCATCTTACAGTTCTTCCCGTCTGTACTGGCTATCCAGTACTGGTCCTACACCATTTACGGTGCCGGCATCACACCGGCAGTCCTGGCGGCTCTTGTATGGCCTAAAGTCACCAAGGCAGGCGGCTTAAGCTCCATGGTTGTGGGCACGGCTCTCACCATTATCTGGGAGGCCAGCGGCATGTCGGCTCAGGTTGGAACAGTTCTCGTAGCTGTCCCGGTAGCAGTCGTTGTTTTGATCATCGTCTCCTTGTGTACCCAGCCAAAGGAGGCAAAATAAACGGCGGCTTCTGCCGCCAATAAGAAAGGACGTGTTTCTATGAGTGAAAAACTTACCTACATCATCTGTGGGAAATATTATGATGGGATCGAAGACGAATTGAAAACCGATTGGAAGATCCTGGTAAAAGGAAAATACATTGCCGAAACCGGCCCGAACCTCAAATGCCCGGAGACAGCAGAAGTCATTGACCTCTCCGATGCCACCGTTACCCCTGGTATGATCGATGCCCATATGCATATGGACTATTTCGACTGGCATACGGTACGCCAGGAAGCCTATCACAATTCTGAGGAAATGAAGACCATCTCCATCATCCGCAGCGCGAACAAGGCTCTGAAAAGAGGCTTCACTACCGTTCGTCACATGGGCGGCATTACCAGCAACGGATACGGCGTCTTTGCCGTCCGCGATGCCATTGAAAAGGGATATATCACCGGAGCAAGGATCGTGGCTGGCGCCAAATTCCTCTGCTCCCCGGGAAGCCACGGAGATCTGACCCAGGAATTTGCCGGATATCCGGACGCCGCCCGTCTGCTTCAGAAAGAGAGAAGCACGCTGGGAAGCGGAAAAGATTTCTTTGTCAATGCTGTCCGCGAAGAGGTGAAATACGGCACAGACTTTATCAAGATCATGGCCACCGGCGGATTCTTCACTCCCAATGACAGCCCGCTGCAGAAACAGCTGAATGATGAAGAAACAGAGGCTATCATCCGTACTGCTCATGAACTTGGGACCACCGTCACGGCACACGTCTATGCCCCGGGACAGATGCAGTCTCTGATCCAGAATCATATCGACGGCATGGAGCACGGCGCGCTGATGGATCAGGAGACCGCCCAGATGTTCGAAGAAACAGGGACCTATCTTGTCCCGACCTTCTGTCCATATGACGAAGCCGTACACTATGACGCAGAAAAAATTGCACTGAAACAGCCAGAATTCCGTGCAAAACTGGAATATTACAAAGACGCTCTCATCGCCGGACGCGAAGAGATCCGCAAGAGCAATATCATCCTCGGATACGGCACCGACTTTGTAGCCAACCACCAGAACTACGACAGCGGCTGGGAATACGACGCATGGATGCGCAGCGGCATGGGTGCCTTCCGCACACTGAAAGCTGCCACAAAGACCAATTCCGAGATTCTTGGCATCGCCGACAAGACCGGCACCCTGGAGCCCGGAAAATTTGCAGACATCGCCGCCTGGAAACGGGATCTCATGACCGACAATCTTGCACTCCTGGACTGTGCATTCGTCATGAAGGAAGGCATTGTCTACGAGACAGAGCCAAGCGACGAAATCTGACCGTCTGTTTAGCATCAGTAAACGGGGACGTACACCTGCTGCGCAGGTGTACGTCCCCGTTCACATTTACTCTGCAATCTTAATTACTGCTTTTACGATGTCTGCTTTATCATGTACGCTGCGATCCATGGCTTCCTGAGCCTGATCCAGTGTGAAAATGTCTGTAACGATTCCTTTTAAGTTTACCTTTCCTTTTGCTACTGCGTCGATGGCAATCGGATAGATATGGCGGTAACGGAATACGGTCTTAAAGGTCAGCTCCTTATCCAGGGCAAGGCTCATCGGAAGTGTCATCTCTCCGCTCTTGCTGTAGCCCACCAGAACGATGGTAGAGCCTTTCTTTGCTGCATGGATTGCCTGAACAGTTGTCGGCTGAGATCCGGCTGTCTCAATGATCAGGTCGGCGCCAAGTCCTCCGGTCAGTTCTTTGATCTTGGCCACCACATCTTCTTTGCCCCCATTGATCACTCCGGTAGCGCCAAGCTCCATAGCCTTTTCCAGACGCTTATCCATCAGATCCACCACATAAACCTCTGTAACTCCTCTTGCCTTCAGCGCCATCATAGATACCAGTCCGATACATCCTGCTCCCATAACAACCGCTTTCTGTCCCAGATGCGCATCCCCCTGGATGGCTGCGTGGAAACCTACTGCCAGGGGCTCGATCAAGGCTCCCTCCAGAGTGCTTACATTGTCCGGAAGCTTGAAGCAAAGATCCGCTTCATGAGCCACATACTCCTGGAAAACTCCATCTACCGGCGGTGTTGCAAAGAAAATAACATCCGGGCAGAGGTTATATTTGCCCTGTTTGCAGAATTCACATTTTCCGCAGGTCTTACCTGGCTCCAGCGCCACACGGTCACCGACTTTCAGGTGCTTTACATCCGCTCCCACCTCTACGACGGTTCCGCCCGGCTCATGTCCTAATACAAACGGCGGTTCTACCACATAGTCTCCGATCGCTCCTGTCTCATAGTAATGCATGTCAGATCCGCAGATCCCCACATACTCCAGCTTTACCAGTACTTCATCTGCTGCCGGCTTCGGGATCTCTCTCTCTTCAAATCCCATTTTGCCGATCCCGGTCATGACCGCTACTTTCATTTTTCCATCCATGTCTCAGACCCTCCTACTTTATTAAGATGTTTAAAAAACTTTCTGGTCTTATTATAATGCAAAACGTCTGTTAAAACAATGCCTTATTTGCAAAATATATCTCTTTAAAGCGAAGGAACTCTTCCTCATATAATTTTACGTTCTCCGGAATCGGTTCTGTCACCTCGGAACTTAAGTGTACCATCTGACTGCAGGCTTCTTCATAATCCTTATAATATCCGCTTCCCACCGCGGCAGTCATAGCCGCACCGATGCTGGCCTGCTCTTTGCCCTGGTTGGTATAGATCGGACAGTCATACATATCCGCCTGGATCTGACGGAACAGATCGCTCTTTGCTCCTCCTCCTGCCGCAATGATCCGGTCTCCTTTGATCCCCAGAGAACGAAAGATCGCGTATGACTCTTTCATGCTGTAAACAATCCCTTCCATGGTACTGCGGATCAGATGCCGCTTATCATGCCTGAGCGTCATTCCCAGATAAACGGCTTTGGCATTCGGATCATTGTGAGGTGTACGCTCGCCGTTTAAATAAGGCAGAAAGAGAAGGCCTTCGCTTCCAGCCGGAACCTCCCCGGCCAGCGCAGTCATCGCATCAAAGCTCTCAGAACCCAGGATATTATTTTTCAGCCACTTCAGGGCAACACCGCCGCTCAAATGGGCTCCCATGATACTCCACAGATGTTCTCCTCCATGGCACCAGGTATTGGTGCGCAGCTTCGGATCATAGAGCGGTGCATCCAGCGCACAGGTCAGATGACATGCCGTACCAATGGTAGAGGCCATCAGACCTCCCCGGATCATCCCGTTTCCCAGCTCCATCATCAGAGAATCCCCACCGCCGTATGCCACAAAGGTTCCCTTCGCAAGACCGGTGAGCCCGGCACACTCTTCCGTCACCCGTCCCGCCTCTTCGTAAGGCTCATGACTTTCTACCAGAAAGTCCCGGGAAATATCCAGTTTTTTCAGGATGTCATAAGCCCAGGTACGATGCTTCATATCCCACATACCGGTACTGCTGGCATCAGATGCATCTGTCCCAAGTTCTCCGCAGATTTTGTAGCGGATATAATCCTTTGGCAGCATGACCTTATAAATCTTCTCATAAGTCTCCGGCTCTTTCTCCCGCACCCACACCAGAGAGGGCAGAAGAAATCCTGCACTCAGACGGTTCTCAAATACTTTCCCGAATTCTTCTTCAGGAACCGTCTCATAGATATGGGAAATCTGCTTTCCGGTCCGCTGATCTGCCCAGATGATCGCGTTCCCCAAAGGACGGATCTCTTGATCTACCATCACCAGGCCGTGCATCTGACCGGAGAATCCGATTCCTTTTATCTGCGTCCTGATTTCCGGTTTCTCTTCCAGCATCTTACGGATGGCAAGCACCGTAGCCTCCCACAGCTGGTTCATATCCTGCTCTGCCCGGTCCAGCCCGGGCTTTTTGATGTCGTATTCACACTGGCCTGCCGCTGCTGTTTTCCCTGCCGCGTCCACGGCCACCGCACGCACACTTGATGTCCCAAGATCAATTCCTACAAAGTATTCCATTCATCTTCACCATCCCAGATATCCCGCCAGTCTTTTGCATCTTCCCACAGGAACACTTTTCCCTTGATCAGACGGGCATTTTTATCTGCCTTTCTTAATATTTCCATCTCCTCTTCTGTAAGGAAATCTTCTGTCGTACATTGCAGATTCCCAACATATTCCTTTTCAAACACTGAGAACGGGATTGGGATCTGTCCCCTCTGCACCGCCCATTTCACACAGATGGTAGCCGGATGGCATCCATGAGCCCTGGCAATCTCCTTCAGCTCCGGAAGTTCAAAGGTCACCACATCCCCCTCTTCCGTGTCACGTTCCGGTCTGCAGGGAGATCCCATCGGGCTGAACGCGATCAGCTGAATATCATGGGCCTTACAGTACTCAAACAGCTTTGGCTGCTGGAACGTGGGATTGATCTCTACCTCCAGCACAGTGGGCTTGATCCTGCACAGAGGCAGCACCTTAGAAAGCTTGGTGATCGTCATATTAGACATGCCGATGCTCCTCACCAGCCCCAGATCCACCAGGCGTTCCATCTGCCGCCAGGTCGTCATATATTCTTCCAGGGAAAAAGGAACCGCATCCGGATTTCTGCCTTCCAGGTGTGCTCCCGGTGCATGATAATTGGGGAATGGCCAATGTACCATATAGATATCCAGATAGGAAAGTCCCAGATCACGCAGCGTCTTTGCACAGGCTACCAGTACGTCTCCTTTCCCATGCATATCATTCCAGACCTTTGACATGATCGTCAGTTCCTGCCTCTGGACGATCCCATCAGCAAAAGCCCTGGCAAATACCTTGCCGATCTCCGCCTCATTTCCATAAGAGGCCGCACAGTCAAAAAGACGATAACCGGCCTTGATCGCTCCATACACAGCATCGGACACTTCTTCTGAAGAATAACGGTCATTGCCGAAAGTTCCCATACCGATTCCCGGTATCACCATTCCATTGGACAGCTTTCTTTGCGGCACTAACACTGGATTTACTCGTTCCATCTTACAATTTCTCCTTTCATACCTGTTTTCCTTTATAATCTCCCTTGACAGGGATAATCTGCGCTTTCCACTTTCTTCCTTCCCGGCTCTGTCGCTCCAGGCTCTGATAGATTTCTCTGGCTGCTTTCTCAAGATCCTGATTATATACAGACACCGGATATCTGCCGGATCCTTCAAAATCATCGATAGCCGCCAGCGCAATTCTCTCCTTCTGCGATTCTTCCGGCATCCCCGGGCCCCAGATGGCTTCTGCCGTCTGCTGCGCCAGTTCTCCGGTACCGCACAGGATCATACCATCTGTCATCCTGTCAGACAGTTTTTTTATCTCTCTCTTTGAAGCTTCCGCCATCTGCCGGTCCCGTCTCCACGGTACATGATACACCTGGCCATCGGGACAGAATTTTCGAAAACTTTCTTCTCTTTTCCGGATGTTCCCTACCTGCTGGTTATCCCATCCAATATACAGATACTGTTTGTGCTTCTCCGGCTCCTGCTCAAGCAGCGTCCGCACTGCATCAATATTGTCTACAAAAACACTGTCTGCATAATCCCCGGCAGCATCTGTGTCAAAAAACACCAGATTCATGCCGATACTGCGCAGCCTGAAAAGCTTCTCCTGATCTACACTTCTGTCATCCGGCCAGACCACGGCGTTACGGATATTTTTACTGTACAGCCGGTACAGACAGTCCTCCAGGGCAGTATGCTCCGGCGCTTCCACATATAACAGCAATGCATCATGCTCCCACGCGCACCGCTGGAATTTGGCGATAAAATGAGCAAAAAAGGGGTTCCTGGACGGCGCTGCCAGCGCAATCACATCCAGAGACGTCTCATTTCCATGATTTTTTAAGGTCACCGTTGTCCCATTTCCCACTTCTCTTACGATCAATTCCTCTTCTTCCAGAAGTTCCAGCGCTTTCCTCACCGTAATCCGGCTGACCTCATAATCCACAGCCATCTGCCGCTCCGACGGGATTTTTTCCCCGTCCTGGTATACCCCTTCATAGATCTGACGGCAGATATAATTTTTTAAATCAATATACCGAAGTTCCGTCGTTTCCACAGGCGTCCCTCCTTATCCGAATTTTTCATTGGTATTATATCATGATACCAATTGGGAGTCAAATTCTTTCTGCCCTAATATCTGAAAAATAATCAGAAATAATCGAAAGCAAAAAGCACGACTGTCAGACAGTCGTGCCCCTGCGGATCAAAACTGGCGGAATAATCCTGTGTACCGGCTCCTTTATCGGAATCGGCCTTCTTTTTTTTCGTTCATTCATCTGCTGAGAAAGTATTTCCATCGCTTCCCCGGCTATCACTGATATCTGCTGTCCCACTGTGCTGGTCGGGATAACCGCTTCCCTTGAAATCGGCGAATCGTCAAAACCTATAATCTGATATGTTTCCGGAAGCTTCCCGTATCTCTGAAACAAAAGATTCAAAAGAACGTTGGCATGGGTATCGTTCGGCATAAAAATACCTTTTTTCTTTCCCGGATATTTCTCGTTGATGCGGTCAAGAATTTCCGAAACTTTCTCACGGCTCTCTTCAAACGTACTGCCCAGATGGGTCAAAATCAGTTCATAGGGAACATGATTTTCCTCACAGGTATCCACAAATCCCCGGACCCGTCCATAAGCCGGCGCATCCTCCTTCATATCTGCATTTACATGAACCAGGATGTCACAGTCGCTTTCCCGAAGCAGGCTGGCCGCCTGAACTCCTCCCATATAATTATCCGTATTCACACTGGAAATATAGCGATCCTCCCGCTCAATTCCCACTACCGGTACATGATAAGATGCAAGCTCTATCGAAGGAATCGTCGGACTTAAAATAATCATTCCTTCAATATTATAAGCCATCAGCTCCTGTATATATTGTCTCTCGATATCTGCATGTTCGTTTCCTGCAAAAACCAGAAATTTATATCCGTATTTTTCATAAGTGGAAAGAATCTGACTGAGCATCTCTGAATAGTAATGCATATAAAGATTGGGAATAATCACGCCCACAAACTCCGTCCTTCCACTGGCCAGTATCCGTCCCACCTTATTCTCTTTATAATCCAGAGCCACCAGAGCGTCCGCGATCTTTTTCTGATTTTCCAGTGTCAGTGAATCCGGGTCATTGAAATATCTGGAAATCGTAGTCTTAGAAAAATTTGTATAAGCTGCGATATCTGCAAATGTGACTTTTTTTGATTTCATTCTTTTCCTTCCCTTCTCTGCCGGCTCCCCGGCAGCATTCCGTCCGTGTCTATAGTATAACAAAGAGAGGCCCGTAAAATCAATAAAGTAACCGATTCCGGAACCGGTTTTGTCAAATGTGTACAGAAATGATGGGACAAAAATATAACATATGCCGAAAGTGCAGTTCTCTACGTATCTTTCTATTGACATTCCTTTTCTAAAGCACTATGATTTCATTAAAAGAACCGGTTACTTTACCGGTTACAATAAGGTTGCACTACAATTATAACATGAAAGGCTAAAGGAGGAGATGGAATGAAAAAACGGTTGCTGTGCCTGATGGGTGTTTTTCTGGCCGCGGCATGCCTGGGCGGCTGTCAGCAGAAGGATCCAAAGCCTGGTGAGGTCGCCGGCTATGACAGCGGTGAGAAATATCTTTCCATATGGGTTCACTCAATCGAAGACACTGAGGAAGGGCAGGCGTACAAGGAATCGGTAGAAAGTTTTAACGAGGCTTATGACGGACAATATTTTGCCGACATCGAATTTGTCCCCAGAAACGACAGCGGCGGCGGATATTCAGATAAGGTCAATGCCTCCGTCATGTCGGGCGGATTACCGGACGTCCTGACAGTAGACGGGCCTAATATCGCTGCTTATGCGGCAAACGGCATCATACAGCCGCTGGCTGAATTGACCGACGAGGAGAAAAGCCAGTACCTTCCCTCTATTATTGAGCAGGGGACGGTAAATGATAAACTGTATGCCCTGGGCGTCATGGAATCCAGCGTTGGTCTTTACTATAATAAAGACATCCTGGATGAAGCCGGTATCGAAGTTCCGGATGCAGATCATCCATGGACCTGGTCAGAGTTTTCGGACATTCTGGAACAGCTGAAACCTCTGATGGAAGAAAAAGACGGATATCCCTTAGACATGACCTTCCCGGTAGGCGAAACGAGTATCTACTATTTTGCCCCATTTGTATGGTCCGGAGGCGGAGAGCTTGTAAGCGAAGACGGGCTGACTGTTGACGGATATTTTAATTCTGACAAGACTGCAGCAGCGATGAAATATTTCCGCTCCATTGTTGAAAACGGCTATATGTCTAAAGCGCCCATCGACCAGCTCTTTGAGAGCGGCCGCGCGGCATTCAAATTTGACGGTGCCTGGGAAGTCAATACTGTTTATAACAGCTACAAGGATCTGAACCTGGGCGTTGCGCCTTATGTAGTGAGCGATGACTGGGACGGCGGCGCATATACTCCGACAGGCTCCTGGGCTTTCGCAGCTTCTTCTGAAACCGAAGAACTGGAAGGCGCCACAGAACTGGTAAAATGGATGAGCGGCGTAGACAGCGGAATCCGTATCTGGGATATGACCAAGAACTTCCCTTCCACCTATGAGGCGTTTGAAAACATTGATGTATTCCAGACTGACGAAAATTACAGCGCTCTTTACAATCAGTTGAGCACCTATGGCCATCCGAGACCGAAGACGCCGGTATATCCACAGGTCAGCACCTGCTTCCAGGAAGTACTGGAAGGTGTCGCATTAAGTGGAAATGACGTACAATCGGAACTGGATGGAGCTGTGAAACGAATTGACTCAAAACTGGAACGTTATACGAGGGATTAGAATATGAAAAAGAAAAATTCAATTATGGGAATGGCGTTTTTCGGTCCTGCGCTGTTATTGCTGACCATCTTTTTGTTCCTGCCTATGCTGCTGACCCTGGGATTCAGCTTTACCGATTATTTCGCGTTGAACCCGGAACTTACGCACTTTGTGGGACTGGAAAACTACATAGGTATTTTTAAAGATGAACTTTTTGTACAATCATTTACAAATACTGTTAAATTTGTAATCATTATCGTGCCTCTGCAGTGCGGCGGCGCCCTTCTGCTGGCGCTGGCCATTAACAAAGCGGCTCACTGCAAGAAATATTTTAAAGTGGCCTTTTTCGTGCCTGTTGTTATGTCACTGGCCGTTGTATCCACACTGTGGATGCAGATCTACAGCCCGGAAGGCATTCTTAATACACTGCTTGCCAACTTCGGGATCGATACGCAGCCGTTTATCCACAGCGCAGATCAGGCACTGCCGTCCATCGCCATCATGAGTGTATGGCAGGGCGTCGGCTATCAGATGATCATCTTCCTTGGCGGTCTGCAGAATATCAATCCTGCACTCTACGAGGCTGCCGAAATGGATCACGCAACCGCCTGGCAGAAATTCAAAGATATTACACTGCCGGAACTGAAGCCTTTGTGCGTATTCGTATTTATCACGGTTACCATTGGTGCATTCCGTATGCTGGTACAGCCGATGGTCATGACCGGAGGCGGACCGGATCACTCCACTTACACCATTGTGTACGACATTTACGAAACAGGTACCGTCAACTGGGAGATGGGCCTGGCTTCTACTATGGCAATTGTATTTACAGTATTTGTTGTAATACTGACGATCATCCAGAACATACTGACAAAAGACAGGGAGGGAAAAAAGCATGTTGACAAAAAAGCAAAGGCGAATTAACTGGATACTTGTAGTTGTGCTGCTGGTTCTGTCCATCTTCTTCCTGTTCCCGGTCATCTGGATGCTGGCCAACTCCTTTAAGCCGGATGCAGCGATCACAGCAGATATGAACTCTATTGCAGCGTTCATACCTCCGGCTCTGAGCGGAAGTTTTCTGGACAACTACATTTCCATCATCACGGATACAAGCTTCCTTAGATATATGGGAAATACTCTTCTCTATGCGGCGATCCTGATCGTTTTAAGCATTATTGTAAATGGCCTTGCAGGATATGCCCTGGCAAAGATCAAATTTCCCTTCCGTGACCAATGGCTCATGAT
Source organism: uncultured Lachnospiraceae bacterium (assembly GCA_900553355.1). Taxonomy (GTDB): domain Bacteria; phylum Bacillota; class Clostridia; order Lachnospirales; family Lachnospiraceae; genus Merdimonas. The sequence goes on along the minus strand of USDK01000002.1, from coordinate 47,182 downwards.
CATTATCATGCTGCTGATCGTCCCGACTGAAACGGTTATCACGATCCATTTCCTGATCATTGCAAAGGCCGGGCTTTTAAATACGATCCTTGGTTATATTTTACCGCTGATCGTAAATCCATTTAATATTTACCTGTTCCGCCAGGTGTTTGTGAGCCTGCCGGACGATGTTTATGAAGCCGCCCAGCTGGACTTCTGCGGTCCTGTGAAATATTTCTTCACCATGGTCCTTCCGATGTCAAAAACAGTTGTGGCAACCGTCAGCGTATTTACATTCCTGAATGTATGGAACGATTATCTGTGGCCGTCACTGGTCTTTACTTCCAGCGATCTTCTGACAGCCCAGATCGGTCTTAACTCTATCACATCTAATGAAAATACGACGATGGGACAGACACTCGCAGTTATTACACTGGTAACCATACCGGTTATTATCATCTATTCTCTGTTCTCCAAACAGATTGTAGAAGGTGTAACATCAACAGGTTCAAAGGAAGGATAAAAAGATGAGTTTTATTGAATTTAAAAATATATGTAAAAGATATCCCGGATCAGACAGCAACACAGTAGACAACTTTAATCTCAATATTGAAGAAAAAGAATTTATTGCTTTTGTCGGCCCTTCCGGGTGCGGGAAATCAACTACACTGCGCATGATCGCCGGATTTGAAGAGATCACAGGCGGCGAACTCTATATCGACGGCAAGAAAGTCAATGAAGTCGCTCCAAAAGACAGGGGCATTGCAATGGTATTCCAGAACTATGCACTGTATCCGCATATGACCGTTGAAAAAAATATCAGCTACGGTCTTAAGAACATGCATATCCCGGCTGATGAGATCAAGAAAAAAGTCGACTGGGCCATCGATATCCTTGGTCTGGAAGAATTCCGTTACCGGAAGCCTAAAAACCTCTCCGGAGGTCAGCGCCAGAGAGTCGCCCTGGGACGTGCGATCGTGAAAAACCAGAAGGTTTTCCTTATGGACGAACCACTGTCGAACCTGGATGCAAAGCTTCGTGTCAGCATGAGAACAGAGATCAGCAAGCTGCACAGAGAACTGGGAGCTACCACCATCTATGTCACTCATGATCAGGTAGAAGCCATGACTATGGCAGACCGGATCGTCATCATGAAAGAGGGCGTGATCCAGCAGGTCGGGAAGCCAATGGAGCTTTATGACCACCCGAAGAATCTCTTTGTCGCAGGCTTTATCGGTTCTCCGCAGATGAACTTCTTTGATGTTACGGTAGACGGAAATACTGTGAAATTCAGCAACGGAAGCGTTCTGACACTTCCTGAGGAAACAATGAGTTCCTTAAACGGACGCAGCGGCGACATGGTTCTTGGCATCCGGGGTGAAGATATCAAGACAGATGCCTATACACTCAGCCAGCATGACGGCGATAAATTACAGGCCACCATTTCTGATACAGAAGTAATGGGAAATGAAAACAATTTATACTTTGAATTTGGCGGCGCCCAGGCTGTTGCCCGCGTATCAAAGGATGAGATCTGCAGGATCGGCGATACAATAGATTTCATATTTATGCCGTCAAAAATTCATTTCTTTGACAAAGAAACAGGCGTCAATTATATGGAAGAATAAAATATTTAAAAGATGGAGGCAATATGAAGAGACATCAAAACCTGCACTTAAAGGCACCTGACAACTGGGTCAACGACCCAAATGGATTTATCTACTACAAAGGGTATTATCACCTCTTCTATCAATATTTCCCCTATGGTCCCCGCTGGGGGACCATGCACTGGGGGCATGCAGTCAGCAAAGATCTGGTTTCCTGGGAACATAAGGACCTGGCTCTCTTTCCCACGATCAAGGAGGATCAAAACGGATGTTTTTCCGGAAGCGCTATCGAGGAAGACGGAAAGCTTTATCTCGTCTACACCGGAGTCCGCTATGAAGAGATCAATCCCCATGATCCGCACACCTGCCTGAACGATCAGTTTGAATCCGCACAGCTGATGATCGCCTCGGATGATGGATTTCATTTTGATAACCAGAGGCATAAAGAAGTTATCATCCCTCCGGTTACAGATCCCCTGCTGGGTGACAGGACTCATACCAGAGACCCGAAGATCTGGCGTGGAAAAGACGCCTGGTATATCATCCTGGGCAGCACCATTCGCCGCGATCACGGAGAAGTCCTTTTCTACCGCAGCGAAGACCTGCATACCTGGCACTACATGAACCGTGCCGAGAAAAACTCCGACTATGGCTGGATGTGGGAATGTCCGGACTATTTTGAAACTTCAGGCGGAAAGGTTCTGCTGATTTCTGCCATGCACCTGTTAAAGAACAACGAAAAAGAGAAAAATCATTCCATCTGCTTTACCGTTGACTATGATGAAGACACCTGTACGATCCAGATCCCTGATACATACCAGTACCTGGATTACGGCCTGGATCTCTATGCTCCTCAGACTACGGTTGACAAAGAGGGCCGGCGCGTCCTGTCTGCATGGATCCGGATGCCAAAGGTTACAAAAGAAGGCTGGATTGGAATGTTCTGCTCCCCTCGTGTCGTGGAAGTGGAAAACAATCATATCTTTTTCCGGATGCACCCGAATATCCGTGATGCCTATCGGAAAGACATTTCTGATGTGGCAGAGGCGTCTGAAGACGGCTATATGGCAGAATTTGATCTGAAAGACGGAGAGTACGCTGAAATCGGCGGCTTCAGGCTCTGGCGTGAGGGAGACTGCCTCATCACAGACCGGACAAACGTCTTTCCGGATTTTGAAGGTGCTCATCTGATATCCAGGACCCCTGAACTGCAGGAAGGCTGCCATCTTGAAATCCTGGTCGATCCTAATCTGATCGAAATATATATTAACAATGGAGAGTATGTGCTCAGCAATATCGTTTACGACCTGAAAAATACTTTTCACAGCAATGCTTCTTCAGAAATACGGTTCTCTACTACAGAGTAATACAATCTTTTTAAGGCCGGCGTCTCAGAGCACCGGCCTTTTTGTCAAAAAATTTCACTTCTTTTCTTTATATTGACTGGAAACTATTTTCCCTCTATACTTTATATAAAATATGGGGCAGTGTATCTGCTTTTCCTGAGGGGGGCTTTCATTATGTTAAAAAAAATGCTGGGGACAATACTGGGAATTCTGATCCTGGTTCTCGGGATCGTCTGCTATGTAAAGCTTCAGACTCCGGCAACGGGAGAAAAAGTTGACGGCTATCTTCTGTCCACTTCCGGCGGCACTTACTGCGGCGGCACCAAAACAGGCTCCATTGCGTTACGTATCGAAACAACAGGTTCCGGCTATCAGAAAATGTTTGTCACCTCCGACGATGTCACCAAAAACGGCGATAAAAAGATTGTCGACGGCCGGTACCTTCTGCGCGTATACCGTGGAGACCATCAGCTCCCAGGCGCTGTCTGCGAAACAGACAGCCTGCATGACCACCAAGAATTAAGGGTATACTTCACCACCGTGGATAATCCGTCTCCTTCCCAGGATATCGAGATCGTAATCTCAGAAAATTCTGAGGAAAATGTTGTGGCACGGATCAAATGCGCTTTGAAAAACGACTCCAGTCTTGCAGAATTTGGCACTGTGGACGGCAATGCCCTTGCCCGCATCTCGTCTTCGGGAGTCTGTCTTGATCTTTCCGATCCCTCTTTTTCGCGTCCCGACTTTCAGTCTGTGGGTTCCCTCAGTCTGAAGACTTCTTCGGATACCGTTACTGTAGCGCTTAACAATCGTGTGGAGCCCCAGACAGCAGCTGAACACGACATCATATTCCCTCCTGTATGCTCTCAGAGCAGTGAAAACAAAGGCTCGTATGCTTATGCTCTTGACCTGGATGGCTGGCAGGATATTGAGTCTCTGACGCTGAAAAGTGCGGCGGCCGGCATTACCTTGATGGTCCGCAAGGATCTTCTTGATGATCTCCAGTATGTCTCCGGCTCCGTGGTATACCAGGAGGACGGCGTCATTTCCATCACAGACGACAATATGCTCTATAAAGCGCCCCTCCCCGAATCTCAGAAAGATACCATCTTTGATATCGGAACCTCTGTAGACATTTTTTACGGCGATAAAATCAAACAGGATTATGGCTACGATCTGGTGGATGTCACGGCTGTCACCGGATAGATTGGGCATTTCTACCAATGTTTTCTCCTCAAATTTTTGGCAAAAAGGACTTTTGAAACGGGCGGATTATTTTTGGTATAATTAAGAATAGAGGAACTATGCCCACGGACAAAAGGAGGAGATTATATGCCCCGTGTGAATGATTATGTAAACTACAGTACTCATGGAATCTGTAAGATAGAAGATCTGCGCTTTATAAAGTTTGATTCCTGTGCCAGCGGACACGACTACTATGTACTAAAGCCGATCGCCCGGGATACCAGCAGTCTCTTTGTGCCTGCCGATAACCCTGTTCTGATGGAACGGATGCGTCCGGTCCTTTCTCCGGAAGAGATCGATCAGATCATCTTAAGCGTGAAAGATCAGAATCTTCTGTGGATCAGCGACCGAAAGCAGCGTTCTGCCCAGTTCCAGGAAATCCTTCGTACCCGCGATGAGCGTGAGCTGCTGCTGCTCATCAGCTGTCTCTACCTCAAGTCTACCGAGACGGAAAAAGATCTTTCCAATACAGATGCCCAGGTCCTTAAAAAAGCGGAATCCATCATTGACCAGGAATTTTCCTTCTCATTGAAGATCAGCACATCCAGCATCGGAAGCTATATCCGCGAACGGCTGGGGCTGAAATAGAAAAGAGATACCGGGGTTACCCCAGTATCTCCATAAATTCCTCGCCGGTAATCGTCTCTTTATCATACAGGTACTCTGCCAGCTCGTCCAGCTTTGCTCTGTTGTCTTCCAGGATCTTTGCGGCCTTTTCATGCTGCTGTCTGACCAGTGCCACTACCTGGCGGTCGATCTCCGCCTGCGTCTCGGCAGAACAGCTAAGGGAAGTATCTCCGCCCAGATACTGGTTATTTACCGTCTCCATGGCTACCATGTCAAAGTCTTTGCTCATGCCATACCTGGTGATCATCGCTCTTGCCAGTTTCGTTGCCTGTTCGATATCATTGGAAGCTCCTGTAGACGCAGAATGGAAAACCAGCTCTTCCGCCGCCCGGCCGCCTGCCAGGGTGGCGATTTTATTTTCCAGTTCCTCCTGACTCATCAGATAATGATTTCCCTCTTCTACCTGCATGGTATATCCAAGCGCTCCCGATGTCCGCGGTACAATGGTTATCTTCTGTACCGGCGCTGAATGCGTCTGTTTTGCCGCTACCAGTGCATGGCCGATCTCATGGTAAGCCACGACTTTCTTCTCCTGATCTGTCAGGATCGCATTTTTCTTCTGATAGCCTGCAATCACGACTTCTATACTCTCTTCAAGGTCTGCCTGGGTCACTACTTTTCTCCCCTCTCTGACAGCCCGGAGTGCCGCTTCATTGATGATGTTGGCAAGCTCGGCTCCTGATGCGCCGGACGCCATCCGTGCAATCTGCTTGAAATCTACGCTTTCGTCCAGCTTTACCTTCTTTGCATGGACCTTAAGGATCTCTTCTCTGCCCTTCAGATCCGGCAGCTCTACCGGTACTCTCCGGTCAAAGCGCCCTGGTCTTGTCAGCGCCGGATCCAGGGATTCCGGACGGTTGGTAGCTGCCAGGATAATTACTCCGTTATTCGTCTCAAAGCCGTCCATCTCTGTCAGAAGCTGGTTCAGCGTCTGCTCGCGCTCGTCATTGCCTCCTACCCGGCCATCACGCTTCTGGCCGATGGCGTCGATCTCATCGATAAATACGATACACGGGGCTTTTTCCTTTGCCTGCTTAAAAAGGTCCCGCACTTTCGATGCACCCATACCTACAAACATTTCTACAAATTCTGAACCTGACATGGAGAAAAACGGTACGTTTGCCTCTCCTGCCACTGCCTTTGCCAGCATGGTCTTTCCGGTTCCCGGAGGTCCGACTAACAGAACACCTTTGGGCATAGATGCTCCCACCTCCTGATATTTGGAAGGATTATGCAGATACTCTACGATTTCCGAAAGATTTTCCTTTGCCTCATCTTCCCCGGCAACATCCGAAAACCGGATTCCGTCTGAAGATTTGACATATACCTTGGCGTTGCTCTTTCCCATACCAAAGATCATGGAATTGGGACCGCCGCTGGCCTTATTCATCAGTTTTCTGGACATATACTGTCCAATGGCGATAAAGATCACGATCGGCAGTACCCAGGACAAGATCGCACTCACCACAGGCGACGTCTGCTGGATGATCTGTCCGGAGAACTCTGCCCCTGACTTATACAGCCGCTTCGTCAGATCAGGATCCTCTACCATGCCGGTCTTATAGACTGTCTTTTCATCCTTATCTGTAAAAACGATCTCATTTTCTTCCTGCTGGATCTCTACCTGGCCGATGTTCTTATCTTCCGTCATCTTGATAAATTTTTCATATCCCACTTCCTTTACCTGGCGCTCAGCCGCCCAGGGCATTACAAGGAAGTTAAACATCAATAAAATAATAAGAACAATCGCATAATAAGAAATAATAGGTTTTCTGGGTCTCTTAATTTCCTGCATCGTAATTCCTCTCTTTCGTTATTACTGTTTTTATGATATTAAATATTCTGAAAAAAAACGAGTATCAATTTATTAAAAATGTCCTTACATATTCTCTGTTTTGTAAGGACATCTTAAAAACATTATCAGTAGCCAGATACTTTTTATCCCGTTACTATATTTATAGAAGTGTCGGCACATGCCGACAGCGACAAAAAGGAAAGAGGTTGATTTATGAGCACAATCCAATTACTTACCACCCTTGACCAGACCTACCTTCCAAGACTGCAGGTACTGCTCACTTCCATCTATGTAAACCAGACGGACGATCCTGTGGATCTGTATCTTCTTCACAGCAGGATTCCGGAAGAGAATCTGTCACTTGTCGACAGACAGTGCAAAATCCTGGGATTTCATTTTTTCCCGATCCAGATTCCTCCGTCTGCATTCCAGGAGGCGCCGGTTACCAGAACCTATCCCCGGGAAATGTACTATCGCCTGCTGGCGCCGCATCTCCTTCCTGGACAGCTTCATCGTATCCTGTATCTGGATCCGGATATTCTGGTGATCAATCCGCTGCGCCCTCTCTGGAACCTGGATCTGAACGACCATGTCTTTGCCGCGGCTTCTCATACAGGGAAAACGGATCTGGCTAACAGTATCAATCAGCTCCGCCTGGGAACCGACCACAATTATTTTAATTCCGGCGTTCTTTTGATGGATCTGGATAAAGGGCGGAGGTTCATTCACCCCGAGGCTCTTTTCACCTTCGCGGAGGAGCACAGCAAGGAACTTCTTCTTCCCGATCAGGACATCCTGAACTGTCTCTATGGCAGCCAGATCCTGGAAGTAGATGATGCCGTCTGGAATTATGATGCCAGAAATTACAACAACTATCTTCTGCGAAGCTCCGGCGTCTGCAATATGGACTGGGTCATGAAAAACACTTCCATCCTGCACTTCTGTGGGAAATCAAAGCCATGGCACGCCGGGTATATCCATAGATTCGGCATCCTGTATAAACACTATATGCAGCTGACCCACCGCATCAGCGGCGTTTCAGAACTATAGAATCTTACCACTCATCTTCTGCTGCCATTTCTTTTCTCCCGGGGACCATCTGTCCTGTCAGAATCCTCTTGATCTGATCCGTCAGCTTCGCCCGGGCTGACGGACCCTTGTCCGAATAATACATCAGCACTCCCGTCATTCCACAGGCATAGAATCTGAGCATGACTTCCATATCCTCATAATCGATTTTTACATCCGGTGTCTTATATCTCTCAATCAGCCGTTTCAGATACTGCGTCATGGCATCAACCAGAATTTTATCGATCCCGTTCCATTTTTTTGATACCATAAACCTTTTCAGTTGAGAAGAATTTTCTCTGAAAAAAGAAATGAAAATTTCCAGCGCTTCTTCCAGTTCATCTGCCTCCACGCTTTTTTCCAGCAGTTCCTTCCCTTTTTGCTGTACTGTCCATTCCATTACCTCATCCATATCCTGGAAATGATAATAGAATGTCTGTCTGGAGATATGACATTCGCCGATCAGCATGGTAACGGTGATCTTATCCACATCCCGGGTCTTTATCAGTTCTAAAAAAGTATCCGAAATCAGCTTTCTCATTTCGCCTTTTCTGGTATACCCCATTTCATCACCTACACCTTAAACCGGTACCCGACCCCCCAGATTGTCTCAATATACTGAGGATTCGAGGTATCCATCTCCACCTTTTCCCGGATCTTCTTGATATGCACTGTCACGGTAGCGATATCACCGATGGATTCCATATCCCAGATTTCCCGGAACAACTCTTCTTTAGTATACACATGGTTCGGATGACTGGCCAGGAAGGTCAAAAGATCAAACTCCTTTGTGGTAAAGGTCTTTTCTTCACCGTTGACCCAGACTCTCCGGGCTGTCGTATCAATCTTTAATCCACGGATCTCGATGATCTTGTTCGCCTCCATGGCGCTGCCTGTCAGGCGGTCATATCTGGCAAGATGGGCCTTCACACGGGCCACCAGCTCACTGGGACTGAAAGGCTTGGTCATATAATCGTCTGCCCCAAGACCCAGTCCACGGATCTTGTCAATATCATCCTTTTTGGCCGAGACCATAATGATCGGCGTATTTTTTTTCTCCCTGATCTGCCGGCAGATATCAAAGCCGTCAATCCCCGGAAGCATCAGATCAAGAATATACAGGTCGAAATCTTCTTCCATCGCTCTTGAAAGCCCGGTTTCTCCATCCGTGGCTACCTCTACCTCAAACCCGCTCAGCTCCAGATAATCCTTCTCCAGATCAGCGATGGCTTCTTCATCTTCTACAATCAATATTTTACTCATAAATCGGCACCTCCTGATATTTTCTCAGAACAAAATACATGGTCGTTCCCGTCTCTTCACGGCTGGTCGCCCAGATCTTTCCACCATGCTCTTCTATGATCTTCTTTACGATCGACAGACCAATACCGCTCCCACCTTTGGATGAATTCCTGGATGCGTCGGTGCGGTAAAACCGGTCAAAAATATTCGGCAGATCTTTGGCCGCGATCCCTTTTCCGTTATCTTCCAGCTCTACCTGTACAAAGTCTCCCACATCTTTGACCCGCAGATTGATCTTCGCCTTTGGCTTATCCATATATTTCAGTGAATTATTGACGATATTGTGGATCACTCTCTTGATCTGCTCCGCGTCGGCAATGACTTTCACATCTTTTTCCACATAATTAAAATATCCAAACTCCACATTTTTTGCTTCCAGCTCCAGGGACAGATCCTCCGCACAGTCCTCAAAGTAATCGTTGACGGACAGGGTATTGAAATTGTAAGGAATACGGTTGGTATCAATCTTTGAATAAAAGGTCAGCTCATTGATCAGTGTATTCATCTCATCTGCTTTATTGTAGATCGTCCGCACGTATTTCTGCATCTTCTCCGGCGTATCCGCCACTCCGTCCATGATCCCTTCTGCATAGCCCTTGATTGCCGTCACCGGTGTCTTTAAATCATGGGAAATGTTGCTGATCAGCTCCTTGCTTTCTTTATCATAACGAAGCTTTTCGTCCACATTATCTCTCAGACGGATCCGCATCTCTTCCAGATCCTGGGCAAGTCTTCCCATCTCGTCATCCGCCATGGGCTTCAGCTCAAAATCCAGATTGCCTTCTTTAATATTCTTTGCAGCAATCTGCATCTTCTGCAGCGGCTGCATGACGGAACGGTAGATCCAGAACACCAGCAGTGCCGCCGTAAAAATCAGGATGAAAACGATACATATCGCAATATCTACCAGAAATTCTTCCAGCTCCGGAATCATCTTGCGGACATCTGATACAATAAATGCGCTTCCATCATCCCCATCTGGGAATTCAAAATCCACCTGCTTTACCAGAGCCTGGGCGTCTCCTCCAAGATACATCCCGTTTTCTGATGTTGTCGCAGATCCTCCGTATTCAGGGAGTTCGGCAATCACACTCTCGGCCGAATCCATATCCGTCCCCACATAGATAATGGTATTCTCCTTCCGGACCAGAAGATACGCATTTTTATCCTGCAGGATCTGGTTGAACTCTCCCAGCGTCGTGGCGTCGCTCATTTCTCCTGGATCTTCCAGCGCCATATTTACCAGCTGGTGATAGGGCTCCTCGGTAAGGCTGGAGATCGTCTGCATGGAATTTGAAAGCGTTTCCACCGTGGTTCCTGTAAGTTTATATGTTTTTTCAATCGTGCTGATCTGATAAACCCCCAGCAGGAATATCAGAGCTCCTCCCAGAATAATGGGAAGCAAAAGCACGGTCAGAAATGCAATGATCAATTTCGTCTTCAGCTTCATAGACTACATCCTCCGACAAAAGTATAGCATGAAAAAGGGTGCTTCTTAACAAAGCACCCATAAACTTTTATAAAATTTTTATAAATACTTTTTCAGCACGTCTACTTTGTCCAGTTTTTCCCACGGAAGGTCGATGTCTGTCCGTCCGAAATGGCCGTATGCGGCTGTCTGCTTGTAGATCGGCCGTCTCAGATCCAGCATCTTGATGATGCCGGCCGGGCGAAGGTCGAAGTTCTCCCGGATGATTTCTACCAGCTTCTGGTCGCTAAGTTTTCCGGTTCCGAAGGTGTCTACCATGATGGATGTCGGATGAGCTACTCCGATGGCATATGACAGCTGGATCTCACATTTCTTTGCAAGCCCTGCCGCCACCATATTCTTTGCCACATACCGGGCCGCATAAGCTGCTGAACGGTCTACCTTGGTGCAGTCCTTGCCTGAAAATGCTCCGCCGCCGTGACGGGCCATCCCACCGTAAGTATCTACGATCAGCTTGCGTCCTGTCAGTCCGCTGTCTCCGTGAGGGCCGCCGATGACAAATCGGCCGGTCGGATTGATAAAGAACTTCGTTTCTTCATCCGTCATCCCTTCCGGGATCACAGCGTCAAATACATATTTCTTGATATCCTCATGAATCTGTTCCTGGCTGACTTCCGGATTGTGCTGGGTGGAAAGCACCACTGCATCCAGGCGGAAAGGCACGCCGTTTTCATCATATTCTACGGTCACCTGTGTCTTGCCGTCCGGGCGCAGATAAGGCAGGGTTCCGTTTTTCCGTACTTCTGTTAGTCTGCGTGCCAGCTTGTGCGCCAGTGCGATCGGATATGGCATGAATTCCGGCGTCTCATCAGAGGCATAGCCGAACATCATTCCCTGGTCTCCGGCGCCGATCTCATCAAGATCTGCATCTGACATCTGGCTCTCCTTTGCCTCCAGCGCCTTATCCACTCCCAGGGCAATGTCGGCAGACTGTTCATCAATGGCTGTGATCACCCCGCAGGTATCCGCATCAAAGCCAAATTTTCCTCTTGTATAACCGATCTCCCTGACTGTATCACGCACAATCTTCTGGATATCTACATACGCATTTGTGGTAATCTCGCCCATGACCATCACAAGACCGGTGGTCGTGCAGGTCTCACACGCTACACGGCTCATGGGATCCTGCTCCATCAGCGCGTCCAGGATCGCATCCGAGATCTGGTCGCACATCTTGTCCGGATGGCCTTCTGTTACAGATTCTGAAGTAAATAAATGTCTCTCCATAGCTTTTTGTCTCCTTTGCCTGTTTTCTTTTTCGGCATCCTTTCTCCCGTTTGAGTGATCCATGTCATCAAAAAAGCAGTCCGCATAAGCGGACTGCTTTATATCTTCATAAACCAATCCTCTTATTGTTCGATTGCTCGCTCAGGTTGGCACCTTCCCGATATCGCGGGGGTTGCCGCAGCTTCACAGATCCTTTGTATCTCCACTGCTCTGAATAAGAGAAAGTCTGCAATATGTTAAATTTTATGTACGAGTAAGACTTTACACTCTTTTACACAGGTTGTCAAGAGCCAATTTTTATCCTGTGCCTCCTTAGATTTTTTTCGTTGCGGCCAGTCCTGCCACACAGCAGACTCCGGCGGCCAGCAGCGCATTTACCTGTCCTGCCGTCTCCAGCAGCACCGGGCAGAGTACGGAGGCAATTCCATATCCGATCATGACTGCTCCAAAATTTGTGCCCTGATGTTTCATGCCGAAACAATCAGATACCAGTACCGGAAATACGCTCACCACGCCTCCGTATACCATACAGATCACAGAGCATAACGCAGCAAACAGTATCCCTCCGGCCGCCATGAGTCCAAATGAGGAAAACATTGCCAGAATAAACAAAAGATAAACGACGCTCTTCCGTCCGATTTTATCAGACAGCCACGGCGCCGCCACACGGCCGACAATGTTTGCCACCGACGCGATCGTTACACCGGCCAGCGCCTGCGCCCCCGTAAGGCCCCTTTCCATGCCCAGAGACTTCATCAGAGGATTGACCAGTACATACGCCGGCACCGCTAATGCCATTGCCAGGCTGATCCAGTAATAGCGCTTGGTCTTCATCATTTCCACTACGGTATACTGCCTCTGGTCCTTTTCCTTCCACATCTCGTCCATTTCTCCATTCCCGGTACCGCGCCTCTGAATTTCCTCCGGAGCTTCTTCCAGGAAAAAACCGCCCAGGCACAGCACTGCATAAATGACCGTCACGATAAGCATGGCAAAATGAAACCCTTTTCTCGACAGGATCCAGTCACACAGCGGATTCATGACCACACCTGAGATTCCGATCACGCCGATGGTGATCCCGGTAACCAGCCCACGTTTGTCCGGGAACCAGCCTTGCGGCACTGCCACCAGCATACTGAAAGCACAGCCGGATCCCAGTCCTCCAATCACGCCGTACCCAAGCGAAACCATCCACGGCGCGTCCTGCGGCGCCAGCGCTGCCATCAAAAAGCCCAGACACATAAACAGACTTCCGTACAACATCGTCTTCTTTGCCCCGATCCTGTGCTGCAAATATCCACCAATCATATTTCCAAAGGCAAACACTCCGATGATCAAAGTAAACGGCTGGCTGGACACAGCCGTCGACACCCCAAACTCCTTCTGCATATACGGCTGAAACACCGTCCAGATATACGGGTTGCCATGCACAAAATTTACAGCCGCCGCAACCACCAAAATAAAATACCTGTTACTTTTCCACTCTTTCCACATATGTTATCCACATTTTCCACATAAATTTCAATTGGGGACGGGGGATTTCCGAAAATCCCCCGTCCCCAATTGAAAGAACTTAACCTACTTTTAATTTGAACTTCTGAATTTCTTTTTCTGTTGATACTTTTTCGATAATTCCGCCAATTGAGCGAAGTTTTTCTTCGAATCTTTCGTAGCCTCTCTGGATATACACGATGTCATCCACGATAGTAATTCCGTCGGTTGCCAGCCCTGCGATGCACAGTGCTGCGCCTGCGCGCAGATCCGGCGCGCTGACTCTTGCTCCGGTGAAGTGATCTACGCCTTCGATGGTTGCGGAATTTCCTTCGATCTTAATATTTGCGCCCATTCTTGCCAGCTCATCCAGATATTTGAAACGATTCTCAAAAATACTTTCTGTAATAATACTTGTCCCCTTGCACAGAGCCAGCGTCACGCCGATCTGTGGCTGCATGTCTGTCGGGAATCCTGGATATGGCAGGGTCTTTACGTGTGTGCTTCTTAAGTTGCCCTTGGACACCACGCGGACCGCATCGTCAAACTCTTCTACTTCGCATCCAATCTCTACCAGCTTTGCAATAGTTGCTTCCAGGTGCTTCGGAATTACATTTAAGACTGTCACGTCTCCCTTTGTAGCTGCTGCCGCAAACATAAAGGTTCCGGCCTCAATCTGATCCGGGATTACGGAATATTCTGTACCGTGAAGGCTCTGTACGCCACGGATCTTGATCACGTCTGTACCGGCGCCGCGGATGTTGGCTCCCATACTGTTCAGGAAATTTGCCACATCAACCACATGCGGTTCCTTGGCCACGTTCTCAAGGATCGTCATACCCTCTGCCATAGCTGCTGCCATCATTACGTTGATGGTTGCCCCCACACTGACCACGTCAAAATAAATATGCTTTCCGACCAGACGATCCGCCTCAGCCATGATCTTGCCAAATTCAATCTCAACATCTGCACCCAGCGCACGGAATCCTTTGATATGCTGGTCGATCGGACGGCTTCCGATATTGCATCCGCCCGGCAGAGCTACCTCTGCACGTTTATATTTTCCAAGCAGCGCCCCCAGCAGATAATAGGACGCACGGATTTTTTTAATATAATCATATTCGATAGAAATATCATGAATATTTTTTCCATTAATCTTCACCGTATGTCTGTCCACCCGGTGAACCATTGCCCCAATCCCCTCGATTGCATCCAGCAATACATTGATATCATTTACATCCGGAAGATTATCGATCAATACCGTTTCATCTGTCATAATTGCCGCAGACAAAATCGCAAGCGCAGCATTCTTCGCACCGCCAATCTCTACTTCTCCGACCAGCGGATGTCCGCCCTTAATAATATATTGTTCCATAACACACCTCAAAAAAATACAATCTATTTTACTCTCATTTTACAAATTTTCAACTCTATATTCTTCGATATTATATCATAGAATTTGCATTTGTAAAACATTTTTTACATTTTGTAACTTATCTGTAATATCTTTATTGATGTTTTTTATCCTTTTCCACTGCATCCAGCACTGCCTGAATCGTCTCTTCCAGCTCCATCCCGTCTTCGCAGATCGTAATATCTGCATACCTTTCAAACAGCTTTACCCGCTCCTCATACAGATCTTTCAGGGACTGTCCATCCTTTAATACTACGCCCCTGTTTCTTGCATTATTCAATCTTTTATTTATTGTCTCGTAAGATGCCTTTAAATATACGATTCTGCCGATTTCTTTATAATGATTCATGGCGTTTTCGCAGTATACCACGCTTCCTCCCGGTGAAATCACGGCATGGTCCGCACAGATCCCGGCATTTACCCGGTCTTCTACCTGCAGGAATCCCTCGATACCCTTTTCCTGGATAATCTCTTTTAAAAGCTTTCCCTCAGTCTCCTGAATCAAAATATCCGCATCTACAAACCGATATCCCAGACGTTTTGCCACGACTACCCCTACGGTACTTTTCCCCACCGCAGGCATACCGATAAATATGATATTATCCATATACCGCCTTTCTCCTTTCTTCTTTCGCGCTTTGTGTATTTTATCACAACTTTCCGCATTCGTCCATTCTAAAAAAGGAGTCAGGCCCTTAATGCCAGGGTCCGGCTCCTTCTTATTTCAGTAAAATCTTCTTTTGCTGCTGCGGTATTCGCTCCGTCTTCTTAAGATCTCCTGATAGGTCATGACCTGGATCAGATCCTGCATCCAGCTCCCCGGCTTCTCTTCGTCTTCCGAAGCCCGGTCAAACACTCGTCTGCAGATCAGACGAAGCTGAAGCGGATCCGGGTATTCATCATAGATCATGCTTCCGTCATACATCAGGCGGTCACATTCCTCTTCCACATAAGGTGTCAGCCGCTTTGCCGTCTCCGGATACAGGCCTTTCATGTACTCCATGTCTCTTCTCGCCTGCCTCTCATCATCATACAAAAAAGGCATCGGATAGACCATATAATAGGGAAGTTTCTGTTCCATACGGGCACACTCCTAAAATCAGTATCTATGCTATTATATGCAAGAAATCTTCCATGTGTTTCTTATCCTTTCACCGCACCAGCCGCCACGCCTTTGATAATATGTTTCTGGCAGGACAGATAGAAGATGATCACCGGAATTACCGCCAGGATCAGCGCCGCCATAACCGCGCCCATATCTACCCGTCCATAGCTTCCTTTCATATACTGAATCGCAATGGAAATGGTCTTATATTTATTCAGATCCAGCACCAGATAAGGCAGCAGGAAATCATTCCAGATCCACATTGTCTCCAAGATCCCCACGGAAATATAGGTCGGTTTCATGATCGGAAGCACCACCCTGAAAAAGGTCTGCAGAGGTGTACACCCGTCGATCAGCGCCGCCTCTTCGATTTCCAGTGGGATCGATTTTACAAATCCGCAGAACATAAAGACCGCAAGTCCGGCACCGAATCCCAGATAAATAATGATGATCCCCCACGGCGTGTTCAGTCCTGTCCGGTCTGCCACCAGAGAGAGGGTAAACATCACCATCTGGAAGGGAACGACCATAGAAAACACACACAACAGATACAACGTCTTTGTAAACGTCGTTTTTACCCTGGTAATATACCAGGCACACATGGATGTACAGATCAGGATCACCAGCACTGATCCCAGCGTGATAAGCACCGTCCAGCCGACCGCACTCAGAAGCTCATATTTATCGATAGCCGTCAGATAATTCTCAATTCCATTCCAGGTCTTTTCGACAGGTAGTTTAAAGGGTTCTTTGTTGATGTATACTTTCTTTTTAAAAGAATTCATGAGCACGATCAAGATCGGCAGAATATAGACTACCCCGAGAATCGTAAATATGCCTGTTCCGGCCGCGCCGAATATCTGTTTCTTTTTCATTTACTGCTGCACCTCCTTTGAACGGGTCGCCCGCAGCTGGATCATACCAATTCCTACTACGATGATAAAGAAGATCACTGCTTTTGCCTGTCCGACTCCTTCCCATCCGGTCCTGCCATAGAAGGTGTTGAAAATGTTAAGCGCCATCATTTCTGACATCTTAGCCGGTTCGCCTGCAGTCAGCGACAGGTTCTGATCAAAGAGTTTAAAGCCGTTGGTGATAGACAGGAACATACAGATTGTAATAGAAGGCATCATCATCGGGATTGTCACCTTGAAAAGCCGCTGGATCCGGCTTGCTCCGTCAATCTGCGCCGCTTCCATCACGTCTCCTGGAATGGACTGTAGGCCGGCAATATAGATAATCATCATATAACCAATCTGCTGCCAGCTCACCAGGATGATCAGTCCCCAGAATCCATACCATTCATTCAGCCCCAGCGCCGTCTGATAACGAGCCAGTATTCCGTTAAAGATCAGCTGCCAGATATATCCTAACACAATACCGCCGATCAGATTTGGCATAAAAAAAATCGTACGGAAAATATTGGTTCCCTTAAGCTGCTGTGTCAGCGCCATGGCCAGCGCGAAGGCAAATACATTGATCACGACTAAAGACACCACCGCAAACAAGGCCGTATACCAGAAAGAATGGCGGAAAACCGTATCTTTCAGAGCCTCCACATAATTCGAAATCCCCACAAACCGGGCGTCGGTAACCGTAGTAAATTTACAGAAGGACAACCAGATCCCCATAAGAAACGGCACGATAAATCCCAGGATAAATGCGCAGAATGTGGGAAGTACAAAGACCGGCATGCAGCGTTTCATTGCTTTCTCCATATATCTCTCCTCCTTTTAAAAAGCGGCGTTCAGACCACGTCTGCTCGCCGCTTCCTGTCTGTTTTATTCTGCGTTCGAAGAAGCTGCCGCTTCTGTCGCCCATCCGTCAACAAATGCACTCACCACTGCATCCCAGTTCGCATCTGTCTGGTCTGCCGCATATGCGGTCAGCGCAGAGCCCACGCCGTTTTTCCACTCTTCAGAAGGCATGGTTGAGAATACCCATGTAACAGGAGTCTTTCCCTCTTCCATATATGCATTTGCCTCATTTACCAGTACATTGTCAGACTCAAGGTTTGATTTGAATGGAATCACAAAGCCCATATCCTTGCACATAGCCTCTACTCCTGCATCAGAAGTTACGCACCAATTCATGAAATCCAGTGTTGCCTGAATATCTTCTTCAGATGCCTTAGAATTGACGCACCAGTAGTTCTCTGTTCCTGTGCAGACGCCCTGATCTTCTTCTCCATCTACCCCGATATAGATCGGCAGGATTCCAAGATTTTCATCTCCAACATCTGCGATATTGTTGTATTCCCAGGTTCCGTTCTGATAGAAAACAGCTTCCTCTGTTACAAATTCTGCCGTCGCATCATCGGCTGTCTTTGTAGAAATCTCTGTCGGCTCACATGTTGCATTATTGATGTAGAGATCCCAGATCTGACGATAGTTGTCTAGATAAGTTCCCTTGATCGCATCCGTATTGTCAATTCCTTCATCCTTGTACTCATAGTAGATCGGAAGGTTTGCCAGGTGGGTCTTAAATCTCCAGTCAGAAGAACTGTCCATTCCTGCGGATGTAAATGCCGAAAATCCCAGATCATCCTTTCTGTCTGTGATATCTTCCACTACTTCTTTGAGGCTGTCAAAATCTGTGATGTCATCTGCCGTATACCCGGCTTCCTTAAGAAGCGCTTTGTTGTAAATAATTCCATAATTTTCGATGACGTATGCGATACCTGCCATCTTGTCCCCATCCATCAGCGCAAAGCTGTCATCCGTCAGCTCTCCTGCAATATCCGAATCTGACAGATCATAGCAGTAATCCTTCCAGCTGGCAAGTCCTACCGGCCCGTTTACCTGGAAAAGAGTCGGCGCATCTGTCTTTGCCATCTCTGATTTCAGGGTTTTCTCATACTCTCCTGATGCCGCTGTCAGGACGGTAACCGGCACTCCTGTCTCTTCCGTATAAGTTTCCGCCAGATCCTGCCAGTATTCATCTGCTTCCGGTTTGAAATTCAGATAATATACCTGGCCCTCTGCATCTGAATCTGCACTGCTGCCAGAATCAGATGAGCTTCCGCATCCTGCTGCGAGTCCTGCTGTCATTGCTAATACCAGTAACATTGATAATACTTTTTTCTTTTTCATATCGTCCCTCACTTTTCTGAAAGTCTTTGCTTTCTTTGTTCTGGGCTCATTATAGCAATCTCAGGCTCGCGCGCGTTATCAAATCCCAAACCAGAAATATCAAAAAAAATACCACCTCACTGCTCTTCTTCAAACTCCCGGATACTCTCATCTTCAATCTTTGTAAATTCTTCCGGACTGATCTCCCCCAGCGCAAGCTTAGGCAGGATCTCACCCAGCGTCTCCTCCTGCAGGATTGGATTCCACTTCACCTGGTAATTGGGAACCAGGCTGGGCTCCCTTTTGTACGCTTCTATATAATCCTTCTCTGCCGGTATCAGATTCTCACTATCCTTTGCAAACAATTCTTCTCTCTGTTCCAGATCCATCTGAGTTCGAAGCTTCAAAAGCGCCGCTGCGCCTTCTTTTACTTCTTCGTCATAACTAGACACGATAGCCCATCCAAAGGTTTCCGGGGATGACACCATACAGTTTTCGGGAAACGCTGAAAACCGTACCCGGTCCTGCCATTCTTCCGGAATCTGATCCATCATCCAGTATCCGTTGGGAATCATCGCTGCCTTCCCCGCGAAAAAATTTTCATAGGCCACATCAAAATCCGAGTACATCGCATCTTTGGTGGTATAAGATAACAGCCGCTGTAAGGTCTGGGCAATCCGGACCCCTCCCTCCGTCTGATAACTTTCTGGATAAAACTGCTGCATAAATTCCGCACCTGCTTCTGTGGACCCTGCTTCTGCCGTGGCAATCAGCATAGGCGCCCAGCCGGTGCCTTCTGTGTGCAGCGCAAGCGGAGTGATCCCTGCATTTTCAAGCCGCTCACAGCAGTCCCAGAATTCTTCCCAGGTCTGGGGAAATTCTTGTATCCCTGCCTGGGCAAACAGCTCTTCGTTCCAGAACATACCAGAGCAGGAAAAAGCCGCCGTACTGACAGGCCCTAAGTATATGCTTCCGTCTTCCTCGCTGCAGGATCTTAGCACCGCAGGCTCTATCATATCCTTCCATTCTTCATCGCTTTCAATATAAGAGGAAAGCTCTTCGATCCTCCCATCCTGAATCATCATATAGTAAAGGGCCGGCAGCATCCGAAGATCCGTGATCACGGCAGGCAGCGTATCCGTCACATTCTGCCGTTTTAAATTCTGGCGGTATTCCTCTTCCGTCTCCATGACCCACTCCACATCCGCATGCCATTTTCCCTTGTAAATCTTATTGAAAGCCTGGATCACATTTTCTTCGTTTTTATTTCCGGTAGAAGTATCCACAATCAGCTCCATTGGTATCGCCACTTCTTCCCGGCTGTCCTCTCTTGGCTCTGCCTGAGCAGCACACCCTGCCAGTGTCACAGAAAATATCAGCGGTATCAGCGCTGCCTGCACTGCCGCCCTCTTATGTTCACTATTGTTCATCTTCCTTTCGCCTTCCTCCTCCGGGAATTTTAATCGTAAACTTCGTTCCATTTTCCTCTGCCCTGCAGCAGAACACGGTTTCATCCCCATACTTCAGCCTGAGCCGGGTCACAATATTTACCACTCCATAACCTTGCCCACGGTCCGGAAAACACCCTTTCAATTCTGACAGCTGCATCTCTTTCATGCCATTAATCCTGGTTTCCATAGCCGTTTCAATCGGCGTTCCGCTGTTATAAACGCTAAGGCAGAGAAATTTATCTTCCATCCATACTTCTATTCTAATCAGACCGCCTTCAAAAATATCCTGGAAGCCATATTTCACTGCGTTTTCCACCAGCGGCTGAAGGATCAGCTTTAATACCCAGGTATGTGCCCCATCAACCTGGCAGTCAATTTCATAAGTAAACAGATTCTCATTGCGGATCTGCTGGATCTCCATATAGCTTTTGACATTTTCCAGCTCATCTTCCACCGTCACAATGTCTTCGCCCTTACTCAGCGACAGCCTCAGGTATTTTGACAGCGCCTGTATCATCCGCATGGTCGTCTCTTCCTTATTGATCCTGGCCAGCATATAGATGGTATCCAGCGTATTATAAAGAAAATGTGGATTAATCTGACTGATCAGCATATTAAGCTCTGATGTTCTCAGCTCACGCTCCTGAGATTTGATTTCTTCCAGCAGCTTTTCGATATTGCGTAACATTTCATTATAAGAATGCCCGATCTCGTCCAGCTCTGTATTGGTATGCAGTTCAATAGTCCTGTCAAAACGAGTTCCGTCAAATTCTGTCATGGCCGCCTGGATCTCCCGGATCGGCCTGGTAAACCTGCGGGAAAAATAAATACTTAAAACCACCGCAACCGCGATCACCAGCAGATAAATCAGCCCCAGGGCGGCAAGTACCGGAAACAACCCCTGGTTCAACACCCTGTTCGGGATAAAGGAAAACACCACAAGGCCACTGTCTGGATCCCGGTAGGCCGAAAGTGCCCCGCCTTCTATTCGTTCTCCTTCCAGGAACATGCCGGCTTCCATATCTCCGTCGATCCGAAAACCAATCTCTTTCTGACGCTCCTCTCCCATCTGAGTCCCCTCTGGAAGCGAAGAAAGGCAGAAATTTCCGTTCACATCTACAATTCCTACCTCTGCCTCGTCCGTCAGCTCCTGTCCCATTCCCGTGACCTCCTGGAGGAACATGGCATCCATTTTGAAGAACAGCATTCCTGGTTCATGATGATAATCCTTGCTTCTGACATATCTTCCGATAAACAAAGCCTCTTCTCCCGTACCAAATAATGTGTCTTTTGTCCAGAACCAGGTTGTCTTAGCGTACTCTCCGCTCAGATAATCCTCAAACCCACTGTCCTTGATATCCTGGCTGGTCACATCTGTATAAGACTTGCTGTACACATTTCCCTTATTGTCCATATAGCAGTAATCTGCGATATGTTCCAGGTCTGCATAGGCAAAATACTTACTCAGCGCAATATGGCTTACCTCTTCCATTCCCCGGTTCCTCAGGCTCTGCTGTACATCCTCATCCAGAATACATTCTGCCGTCGCCTCATCGCTCTGCTGAAACAGATTTTCCAGAGTCAGTCCCATCCGCTCTGTCATAAACTCATATTTATCGATGACCGTGTTCGTAAGCCTGACCTTGACACAGATTCCCACGCCCAGACTGGAAAGCAGAAGCGCCAGTCCCAGCAGGGCGATCGTATACCTCAGATACCGTCTTTGTATGCCCGATTTTTTCTTTTCCATCTGTTTCTCTTTCTTATCCCTCATATTCCTTTTTATATTCACTGGGAAGCTTCCCTGTATACTGCTTAAACAGGTGTGAAAAATAGGAAGGATTATGGATGCCGACTGCCTCGCAGATATCCCCGATACTCCTGTTTTCCTTCTCCAGCAGCGTCTTTGCCCTCTCCATTCTCTGCTTCATCAGATACTTTTTAAATGTCATGTGAAACGTATTTTTAAATACTCTGCCAAAATATACCGGATTTAAATATACATGCCCTGCCACCGAGACAATGGACAGCTCCTCGTCCTGCAGATGTTCCTCGATATACTCCACCGCCTCCGACATGTATTCTTTAAAATACCTGGTCTCATCCTGCTGTACTTCTTTCTTCCGTTCCTCCAGTGCATCCACCAAAATCCGATAGCAGACATCCACCATCCTGGCTGCATTCAGGCTGCTCAGATTGTCATAATAGTTTCGAAACTCTTCCTGGATTTCTTTTGTAAGACCGTAGCTGTCCTGCAGCATAAATTCCGTCTTAAGCATCATCCGGTGCAGATATTTACACTGCTGCTCTTCCTCATCAGGAAGCCCGTATAGAAACTGGATAAACGCTTCCTTCAACTCGCTGCTGCTGTTTTTCCGGACTGCATTCACAATCTGCTTATCGATATCTATATAGGCTCCCGAAAGCAGGTCTGTCTCCGCTGCTTCTATTTCCTCCGATACAGTAAAGGCACTGGCGCCGGACATACTGGCAATCCCCGACAGGCTCTGCGCCTCCCGAAAGCTTCTCTTGATCCCTCCGATCCCCTTGTAGGGCTTCGAGATTGCCGCCACCACTGGACTCTTCTCCTGCTCTTTCACCTTTTCCAGCATTTCTTTCAGCCTGGGAACCGCTCTCTTATCCTTTGTCCGGATGATAAAGGTGCTCCCATGATCCGGTCCTTCTGTCCTCCAGAAATGAAAACAGCTTCCAATCACTTCTTCCAGATGCTTCAGCACCGTAAACCGCGCCGCCTCATACTCTAAAGAGTTTGTGATCTTATAAGCCAGATCGATATCCACATATACGGTAATGAAACGCTCCTCATTTCCCGGCAGATCTCCCAGAGTTTCAAACACCTCTTTTACTTTTTCCTCCGTTATCGCATCCCGGACATATTTCTGTACAATAATCTGCTGAAAACTGATCCGATCTTTCACCAGAAGATTTTCCCAACTTTCCATCCGGGCATCCTGCTCCATCTGTTCCATGCATGTCCGGTATGCACTTTCCATTGTCTCCCGGAGCTTTTCTTCCTCGATCGGTTTCAAAAGGTAGGCATAGGCTCCCAGATCACAGGCCTGCTGTGCATAATCAAAGTCTCTGTAGGCGCTCAGTACTACAAAGAGACACTCCTGATCCGTCTTCTGGATCTCTTCCATCACCATAAGCCCTGTAATCTGCTTCATCCGGATATCCGTCAGCACTACATGGGGCTTCACCTCTTTAATCACCTCGATCGCCTGTTTTCCGCTCTGGGCCGTACCTGCCACCTTAAATCCCATTCCGGCCCAGTCATAGGTATCCAAAAGCCCTCTTAACAAGATCGGTTCATCATCTACTATCACAAGTTTCAACAATTTCATACAAACCTCTTCCTCAGGATCCATAACTATCCATACACTAAGTCTATCATAACATGCTGCTATTTTCTATTTTAAGAGGCTGTATGAAAAAGCTATATGAAAAACCATACCTGTCATACCAAAAAGTAAACTTTTTACTGATGAAAAAAGCAGGGTGGCGCCAATCGCAATCTTTGTTGCATATTATTTACTTTCGTCAGTCTCGCCGTACTCCTGATATTCATTGTAAAGTTCTGCGTGTTACCCGATCCGTTCCGCCAGATACAGCCCCACGACCACTCCTGCCAGACAGAGGGCCATACTCAGAACCATATAAAATACTGCCGTCTGGTAATGTCCCTGATGCAAAAGCTCATACGTCTCCAGTGAAAATGTTGAAAATGTCGTAAAGCCGCCGCACACACCTGTTTTCAGGAAGAGCACCACCTGCGGATTCATTCCCCGGCGCGCCGCCGCCCCTGCAATACAGCCGATCACCGCCGCACCGATAACATTTGTGATCAATGTAAGCAGCGGAAATGTCCCTCTATAAGGCATCAGGCTGATGGCATACCGGAGCGCTGCTCCCAGCGCCCCTCCGGCCCCCACATATAAAAATCCCGTCATGTTTCTTTCCTCCTACTACTCCTTCAGATCATGATAAAAAATATACTGCTGCATAACCCCTGCGCATCCCTGGTATCTCTCAAAGGGAAACCCATTTGGATAATGAAGCTCCAACGCCTTGCGAATATGGGTGTCTACCGGGAACGCGTCCATCTGGTGCAGGGCAAACAGACAGATGCAGTCTGCCACCTTACTTCCGATCCCCGGGAGCCTCATCAGCTCTGCCCTGGCATGTTCATAATCCATAGACTCCAGCGCCGCCAGATCTATCTGCCCCTCTGCTGCCATCCTGGCTGCGCCGCAGATATATTTACTCCGGTAGCCAAACTTTAGTTTCCTTAAGTCCTCTTCCTTTGCGCCTGCCAGTTCCACAAAGCCTGGAAACGCGGCATAGGTTCTGCCTTCCGGCGTCTTTTTCTGTCTCCCGTATCTTCCGCACAGCACCCGGATCAGCCCCTTGATCCTGGGGATGTTATTCTGCTGGGAAATGATAAATGTAACAATCATTTCCCAGATATCCTGTTTCAGAATACGGATGCCTCTGCCTGCCCCGGCCGCTGTTTTCAGATATTCATCCGAATCATCGATCCGTGCAATATAATCCGCGTAGGAGACTGACAGATCAAAATACTCTTTCCAGTATCCCTCATACTCTGCTTCCGAACAGTGCAGCACTGTTTTCCCAGCCCCACCTTCATCCGCCGCTGATTGCACGCTGATCTTCAGATATCTGTCACCTGCCAGAAGTTCATATGTATCCTCAGACACCGGATCCAGCCGGAAACACTGCCCAGATTCACAGATCTGAGGAATCGAAAAATGTTCACTTTCTATCGTTACCATATATCTATCCATTCTCCCTACAAAGTATCATGCCTGCTTCACCATAAAAATCCTGCCCGGGCCATCCGCCTGCGCAGGATTTCTTATCACATATGTATTATCCTTGTCCATTTTCAGAAGCTTTTTCATACGCTGCCAGCTTCTTCTTAAGCTCCGCGGCTTCTTGCTTCGCTTCTTCTCGCTCCTTTTTCAGCGCATCGATCTCTTCCTGCATTTCATCAATCATTAACTGTACCGTATTCCGGTCCAGTTCACGTAACTCTTCTGAAAACATACCCATCACCCTTTCCACATTCCGGCACAGCTCATAGATTTCCTGATAAAACTTCCTGAATTCCGGGTACTGGTCAAGTAATGCTTCTATCGTTTCCGGATCGTCCACACTTAAAAACGTAAGCCATGCATCCAGCTTGTTTCTGATACCTTTATTGTGCAGAAGTTCCTGGAAGATGTCAAGACTGACAAAACAAAATTCCTGCAGAAGATCTAGTTTTACACCCGTATCTGACACCTGGGTAAAATGATGGATACAGCCCTCCTTATATCTGCGAAATTCTTTCGGGCTTTTCTCAAAAAATACAATGGTATATACCTTATGGATATCCCGATAGCTGAATGCCCTTCCCCTTTCTCCCCGGATCCTTTTATATTGACGCAGCAAAAGATCTGCCGAATAACACGCACTTCTATGGCCCGAAAATCTATAACCGATTTTTTGTACTTCTACATTCGCGATACTGTGATCCTCCAGCTCCACCACGATATCCATGATAACCAGGGAACTCTCATCCGCAATCCGGGTAGAATCATTGGGAAGTACCTGAAGAATTTTCACCTGCTGCCCCAGGATAAGAGATAATAATTCATTCAGCCGCTCCGGAGATATTTCCGGGTTCAGTATTTCTTTAAAAAACGAGTCGTACAAAATCTTGACGCCCCGGTTCCCGGAACAAAAGTCTAAAAATTCTTCCTGCTGTTCTAAAGTCCAGCTTTGGAACAATTCTTCCAGCCGCAGATTTCCCCGGATGATAAGACGGATTTCTTCTTTTGAACGGATCATTGGAAAATAGGATTTGAGAGATTTCTTCATAGACAGATTCCTCCTTTTAGAAATGTAGAATTGAAAAAATAAGAATAAAAGAAATTCAGAACCGGCTTTTACCGGATAGATGATTATAGATTATCATAAGTGCAAAAGAAAAACAATCCAGATTCTTCATACTTTTCTTTGCCAAAGAAAAACGCCGCAGCCTCCCCTTTTTAGGGTGAGCCTGCGGCGCCTTTCTTTCGTCCTTCTGCTGTTTTAAGCTCTCTCGCTGTAATGATGAGCCTCCTCCAGCATCATATCTTTTACTTTCATCAGCCGGATCTGAGAGCTTCTCTCATTTTCATCCAGCTTCATCGAAATATACTTGATCGTTTCCTGTGCTTCCGGAATAATCACGTGTTCCAATGCATTGACGCGGCGTCTGGTCTTCTCGATCTCTGCCGCCATCAGCTGGCACGCTTTCTCCCTCTCCGCAAGTTTCAGCATATCCGGCAGGATATCTGCCAGGGACTTTACTGCCCCGTCCAGATCGCTGGACGTAAAAGCAAATCCATAGGAATAAATATCATTTGCGTCTGCCGTCCTGGTCTTTGTCTCAAACACCGGAATATTTACACTCATGACATTCTTCTTGTCAACCCCCAGGCTGACCTCCTGCTTCGGAGCCATCAGGGCCGTATTCAGAGTCGCCTCATCCATTCCGGCCTTCGCGATGACAAAATTCTTATTTGCAGAGAGGATTCCGGCTTCTACTTTTTCACGGAGCTCCATGTTCTCCCTCGCCATATCCAGGAACTGCCGCATCAGCTCGTCACGTTTATCCTTCAGAAGCTTGTGGCCTCTTCTGGCAGTGGCAAGCTTTTTCTTTGTCCGTGTCAGTTCCATACGGGTAGGC
This sequence comes from uncultured Lachnospiraceae bacterium, assembly GCA_900553355.1. GTDB lineage: Bacteria > Bacillota > Clostridia > Lachnospirales > Lachnospiraceae > Merdimonas. Next base: position 20,208 of record USDK01000002.1, on the reverse strand, counting down.
GTGATCTGCGTAGATGCCATATGTCCACCTCCTTTTTGCTGCTTAACGCCATGCCCCAGCTTGATTCCTTATCTTTTCGGAAGATATCCTTCGCTTTCGCTCTGGATATCTACTTTCACACTAGGCTCGATAATACCTCGCCAAGTGTTCAAGCACCGCTGGAGGGCGTCCGCCCTATACATCCGCCCAGGTGTATCCATCTGCAGGCAAGCCTGCATGGCTACACCTGTACGTCTGTGCATGGCTTACTGTTTACCATAGTACTCATCTAAGAACTTGTCGTCGATACGTTTCAGCTCGGATCTTGGCAGGATGGAGAGTAACTTCCATCCGATCTCAAGCGTCTCTTCAATGGAACGATCGGTATTGTAGCCCTGATTTACATATTCTTTCTCAAATGCATCTGCGAATTTCGCATAGATCAGGTCGATCTCGGTCAGTGCTGCCTCTCCAAGGATCGTCATCAACTCTTTTGCGTCTTTACCACGGGAGTAAGCCGCAAACAGCTGGTTCATGGTATTGGAGTGATCGGCTCTTGTCTTTCCTTCGCCGATACCTTTGTCTTTCAGACGGGAAAGGGACGGCAGCACGTCGATCGGCGGCTGGATGCCCTTCCGGTAAAGATCACGGCTCAGGATAACCTGGCCCTCGGTGATATAACCTGTCAGGTCAGGGATCGGATGCGTCTTGTCGTCTTCCGGCATGGTCAGAATCGGAATCATTGTGATACTTCCTGTCTTGCCTCTCTGACGGCCTGCGCGCTCATACATCTGAGCCAGGTCAGTGTACATGTATCCAGGATATCCACGGCGTCCCGGGACCTCCTTTTTCGCAGCGGAAATCTCACGAAGAGCGTCCGCATAGTTTGTGATATCTGTCAGGATGACCAGAACGTGCATGTCTTTTTCAAAAGCCAGATATTCTGCTGCCGTCAGCGCCATACGAGGCGTGGAGATACGCTCTACCGCCGGGTCGTTGGCCAGGTTGACGAACAGGACAGTTCTGTCAATGGCTCCTGTTTCCTTAAAGGATTCTACGAAGAAGTTGGATTCTTCGAAGGTGATACCCATAGCCGCAAATACAACGGCGAATTTTTCATCTTTTCCACGGACTTTTGCCTGCCTTGCAATCTGTGCCGCCAGCTGTGAATGGGGCAGACCAGAACAGGAGAAAATCGGCAGTTTCTGCCCACGGACCAGTGTGTTCAGTCCGTCGATGGCAGATACACCGGTCTGGATAAACTCAGACGGATAAACACGGGCTGCCGGGTTCATAGGCAGACCGTTAATATCTCTTCTTTCTTCCGGAAGAATCTCCGGGCCGTCATCAATGGGACGTCCCAGTCCGTCAAAGACACGTCCCAGCATGTCTCCGGATACGCCAAGCTCCATGCTTCGTCCCAGAAAACGTACCTTACTGTTGCTTAAGTTGATACCGGCAGCATTTTCATAGAGCTGTACAACTACAGTATCCCCATCTACTTCCAGTACCTTACAGCGGCGCTTCTCGCCGTTTGCAAGCTCGATCTCGCCCAGCTCGTCGTAGGCTACGCCCTCGACTCCTTTTACCATCATCAGCGGTCCGGCAACTTCCTGTATGGTTCTATATTCCTTTGGCATAATTAGAAGTCCTCCTTCCCGAATGCACCGGCGATCTCTTCACTCAGTTCATTCATAATCTTCTCATATTCCGTCTCGATATTCTCGACTGTCGTATATTTATAACGGCCGATCTTCTCTCTGACGTCCATTCCCAGCAGCGCCTTCATGGAAGCCCCTTTATTCAGAGCCTCTAAGGACTGCTCGTAGAATGCCAGTACCAGCTTCATCATCAGATACTGTTTTCTAAGTGGCGTATAGGTATCCACTTCATGGAAGGAGTTCTGGTGCAGGAAGTCCTCACGGATAGATCTTGCCGCCTCCATCTTCAGACGGTCTACCGGTGACAATGCATCCATACCTACCATCTGAACGATCTCTTCCAGTTCTGCCTCTTCCTGCAGAAGGCTCATCATCTTCTGACGGTCTTCCATCCAGTCTGAAGCCACGGTATCATTGAACCAGCCGCTGACATTATCCAGATACAGCGAATAACTGGTCAGCCAGTTGATAGCCGGGAAATGTCTCTTATACGCCAGATTTGAATCCAGTCCCCAGAATACCTTTACAATACGTAAGGTTGCCTGGGATACCGGCTCAGAAGTATCACCACCCGGAGGGGATACAGCTCCGATTACAGAAAGGGAACCTTCTCTTCCGTCTTTTCCAAGGGAGATCACATGTCCGGCTCTCTCATAGAACTCTGCCAGACGAGACCCTAAGTATGCCGGATAACCTTCCTCACCAGGCATCTCTTCCAGACGTCCGGACATCTCACGAAGGGCCTCAGCCCAGCGAGATGTGGAGTCCGCCATCAATGCTACGGAATATCCCATATCACGGAAATACTCAGCGATCGTAATTCCTGTATAAATAGAAGCCTCACGGGCTGCAAACGGCATATCCGAAGTGTTGGCGATCAGAACGGTCCGCTCCATCAAAGAACGTCCGGTCTTTGGATCCTTCAGCTCCGGGAATTCATTCAGAACGTCCGTCATCTCGTTTCCACGCTCACCGCATCCGATATAAACTACGATGTCTGCCTCAGCCCATTTTGCCAGCTGATGCTGGATGACTGTTTTTCCACTTCCGAAAGGTCCCGGAACCGCAGCTACACCGCCTTTTGCAATAGGGAAGAAGGTGTCAATAACACGCTGTCCTGTTACCAGAGGCACATCCAGCGGCAGCTTCTTCACATAAGGACGTCCTCTTCTTACCGGCCATTTCTGTACCATGGTCAGCTCCTTATCTCCGTCCTTGGTTTCGATCACTGCGATCACATCTTCCACTGTATGCTCGCCTGATTTGATCTCTTTGACTGTTCCTTCTACTCCATAGGGAACCATGATCTTCTGCTGCACAATCGGAGTCTCCTGAACGGTTCCCAGCACATCTCCGGCCTCTACCTCATCTCCGGCCTTTGCCACCGGGACAAACTCCCACTTTTTATCTCTTTTCAGAGCCGCAACCTCTACACCTCTTTGCAGGTTGTTTCCTGAGATCTTCATAATATCATCAAGCGGACGCTGGATCCCGTCATAGATACTGGAGATCAGTCCTGGCCCAAGTTCTACGGACATCGGCGCTCCAGTAGATTCTACCGGCTCGCCCGGGCCAAGTCCTGACGTCTCCTCGTATACCTGGATCGACGCCTCGTCCCCGTGCATCTCGATGATTTCCCCGATCAGACGCTGCTTACTTACACGTACAACGTCGGACATGTTCGCATCGCGCATGCCGGACGCAATGACCAGCGGTCCTGCAACTTTTTTTATCGTACCTGTACTACTCATAATGGACGAATCACCTCTACTTTCTTAGTTACTGAACAAGATATCGGAGCCTACCGCCTGTTCTACAGACTTCTTGACTCCCTGGACTCCGTCTCCGGTATTTCCGGAAATTCCCGGGATCTGAATGATCGCCGGAAGCAGCTGGTCCTGGTACCTTGCAATCTCATGTTTCATTCCTGCCGCCAGCGCTTCTGTGATATAGATAATTCCATATCCGTTTGCTGCCAGCTCATGTAATCGTTCTCCGGCCTCCTCCTGGGCTGTCACAGGAAATGTATCCAGTCCCAGTGCGGCAAAGCCGTAGATACTGTCATAATCGCCTAACACTGCAATCTTATACATACATCTCCCTTACCCTTTCTCGGATTGAATCATCCGGTAAGTCATTAAGTTTGCCGGAAAGAATGATTCGTACCGTTTTTATTTCATTTTGTCTGGCAATCACATAGGCGATTACAGGTCCTATGGTAAATGCCTGATATTTCTGTGGACTGATGGTCTGAATGATCCGGTTATCGCACCAGCGTTCAAATGCCGACGGCGACTCTGCCAGAGCCTCTGCTCCCTCTGCATAGGCCGTACCCAGCAGATAATCGCGGATGGCCTCCATGCCGCCAAGGGCTGCTTTTGCAAGCTGGTCTACATTCACACTTTCACATTCTGCCATTGCCCGTTTCATAAACTCAATTGATTTCGCGGTCTTCTGTGAACGCACAGCAATCTTGATATCCGCCACCGCCACCGTAGACTCCGCATAATCACGGATGATCGCGGCGTCTGACTCTCTTCCTGCCTCATAGATGGCATCAAGAGCTGCCCGGTCAATGATACAATCGCACAATTGTCCGTCCCCGGTGTGAAGAAACGATTCATAAGCTTCTTCTGCCGCATGCTGCATATACGCCGGGAGCTTGCCAAAATCCTTCTCCGCGACGATCTCGCGCATCGTGCTGCCCGGAATCTGCACATCTTCATAATAGATATGCCTGTTTTTGTCCTCCGTGCATACCTCCTTAATTGCGGCCTTCAGATTGTGAAAAAGCTTGGGATAAGAGAGTACCGCAAAATGATCCATATCAATGTGCAGATCTTTTACGACCTCCCAGATCTTTTCTTCTTCTCTGGTCAGTATCGCCTCTGCATCGCCGGAGCTTTCACTGTCTCCCCAGCCTTTTTCCTCCAGGAACTGCAGACACTGCCCATAATCCTGGCAGGCGATCAGCTGATCGATCGTACTGTTAGAGAACAGCCCGACCTCCAGGGCACGTATGCGCGCAACCGCGTAGGTATATTGTTCGCTCATTTTATTCCTCCCATCTGGTTACGCCTGTAAAAATACCAGCCGATGCACGATGTCGGACAGTTCGTCTTTCTTCGCATCAAACATGGCAGCAATCGTGCAGTTCTCCTCTATACCGCCATAGATCAGAATGAACCCATTCTCAATATTTTTGCCTTCCCTGGACAGTTTTAAGCTTCCGCCCGCAGCCGCAGCTGCTTTTGAAACTTCCGCCTCAAACCCTTCCGGCAGTCTTCCAAGATCAGCAGCAGAAAAACAAATCTCTCCGTCCTGCGGCAATGCATACTTTTCTACCATTTTAAGCAGCATGGAAAAGTATTCCTCTGTCCCCATGGTCTTTACCTTTTCGTATGCCTTATCCAGCACTTCGGCGATCACTTCCTGCTTTGCAGCAAGGATCTGTGTCCTTTTCTGAAGGTCTGTCGATGACGCCGTGCGCTCATTATAGTTTGCCACGTCCGTCTCTGCCTTCTTCAGAATGCCTTCCGTCTGCTTTTTTGCCTCTTCTTCTGCCAGGCGGATCATTTCATCTGCCTGTGCCCTTGCCTCGGCAATCTTGCTCTCTGCAGCTGTTTTTGCTTCGTCCAGGATCTGACTTTTCATTTTATCTAATCCAGTCATAAACCCTTGCACTCCTTTTTTGATTTCTATTACATTAATTTATACGGTAACTAGACCTGAATTGCTGTTACTGCCAGGATAGAAATCAGAAGAGAAAGGATCGCATAGGTCTCAACCATTGCCGGGAACAGCATGGCTTTACCAAACTGATCCGGTTTCTTTGCGATGATGCCGATAGCCGCTGCGGAACACTGTCCCTGGGATTTTCCTGAGATCAGTCCTACGATACCTACAGGGAGGCACGCTGCCAGGATCAGAAGTCCTGTTTCCGGTGTCAGCTCTGCTGCGCCGCCGCCTAAAAGACCGATCTTAGAAAGGGTGATAAATCCTACCAGAAGTCCGTAGATACCCTGTGTACCAGGCAGAAGCTGCATAACCAGAACCTTTGCGAATTTGCTCGGATCTTCGGTTACAACTCCGGAAGCCGCCTGTCCGGCGATACCTACACCAAGCGCGGAACCTGCGCCTGCAAGAAATACTGCTGCCGCTGCACCAAGAAGTGCATATACCAGTCCTAAATTATCCCATATACTCATGATTAACGTTCCTCCTTAATATCTACATATTTTGTATCTGTTTCGAACGGTTCAAACGGCCGTCCGCCGCCTTCATAGAATTTTCCGAAGAATTCTACAAACTGGAGACGATTGGTGTGTACATATGCCCCCAGAAGATTGATCGAAAGGTTCATCGCATGGCCCACGACAAAGATGATCGCGAACAGGATCGCGCCGACTACGCCGCCTCCTGCCATGCTTCCCATCTGGTTGACAACAGATGCGATAACGCCTGTTGCAAGGCCAAGGGCCAGCAGACGGGAATACGATAATACATCACTGAGCCATCCGGTAATGTTATAGATGTCATATGCTCCCAGAGCAATCCGGAGTACCGGATTTTTGCTGGAACGGCCGGACATCAGCAAAAGTCCGACAGCGCCTATGATGGCCAGCGCCTTTGATACCGTGTTCAGGATCGGTGGGAATACAATCTTCACCTGTGCGATCGATGCAAAAATATCTGACGGAATCAGCATCATGATCAGACCGATCAGGAATACATACCAAAGCACCACATCACAGAAGAAATCCAGATACTGCTTATCCTTGATCTGCATATACCCTTTGATTCCCAGTCCCACAAACAAGTGTACCAGTCCAAATGCCATCGAATAGATCAGAAGCTTCATCGGGTTATTCAACGGTGCAAACCAAAGCGGCGGCACCGACACATCTACGCCAAAGAAGGTTTTCCCGATCACGTCTACCGCATCACCAAAATATCCCGAGAATAAGATTCCCCATACTACTGTAGAAAGTCCGCAGAAGCAGAACAGCTTCAGTGACTTATGCATACTCGCGCTCATCCTTGGGAACTTCTTAAGGGCCACGAAGCAGGCAATGGCTACAATTGCTCCATATGCCGCATCCGACAGCATCATTCCAAAGAAGAATACATAAAAGAATGACATGATCGTGGTCGGATCGAACTCGCCTTTATGTGGGAGTCCGTATGCCTCCAGAACACCTTCCACACTGGAAGAAAATGCATTGTTCTGCAAAACAGTAGGCGGCTCTTCATCCTCTTTCAGATCATCGACATCGATCACACAGTCATAGTGGTCACCGATGGCTTTCTCCACTGCCCCCACAGCCTTTTTGGGAATATATCCGCTGATCACAAATGTCCGCTGCGACTGGGGGAGTGTTCCCAGGATTTCATATTTCTTTGCGCGCATCCGGAAGTAATCGCCAACGATCTTCAGATCGTCTCTCTCATCCTGGCAGGACCGGATCTCTTCTTCGATCTGTCCGATCTGTCCTTCCAGCTTTTCGATCTCTTCCTTTAATTCCTGTGTCTTTCTGGCCGGAACTGCATCTACCATCTGCGAAGGTTTCGCAAACCCTGCAGCCCTTAATGCATCTTCTACCGCTCCGGCATCTGCCTTCATACATAACACCGCTAGGTATGTGGCATCTTTATCACTGTTTACGATTTCTACATCTACAGCATCTGTTTCCGGGCAGCTATTCGCGATCTGTTCGTACACCGCATCCAGCGTAGTCTCTCCCGGCATGGTTCCGAGAATCATCTCTGTCTTGCCGGTTCCATTACAGTTCATAGGTACATCAAGCGCAAGCCATGGTACCAGAGCCTCTATCTGATTTTCCAGCTTTACGATCTCAGCCCTGTGCTCTGCAATCTCTTTATTGCAGGCCACAAGCCGGTCAGCCTTTTTCAGGATTTCTTCTTTCCTGGCCGTGATCTCTGTAAACTGCTCCGGATCAACCAGCTTTTTCCCCTCCAGGCTGGCAAACATCGACTTCTTTTCCGGAGCATACGCTTCCAGTACATCAAGCGCCGCCTCTGACAGCGAAGCATTTTTCTCAAAACGCTGTCTGGCACTTAGCGTATCCATCTTTTCAAAGCCGTCTTCGTCTTCAGCAACCTGATTCATTTCCATAATGCCCATGGACTGTATCTTTTCCAATATTGCCTTACGGTCTTTCTTTAGCGCGCAGATACTAATTCTTTGCATCTGCAAAACTGCCATAGCCTCATCCCTCCTTCTTTCTTATTTTTCTGGCTTCTTTTTCTAAACCAAAACAAGTCAGACGAGGTCCGCGATCACCGCAGATACAGCTTCTTCTTCTTTTTCAAGCGCTGCCCTCTTCAAAGATGCAATTTCGCTTTGCGTAACTTTCAAAGCCTCCTGCACCGTTCTTTCTCCAACTTCTTTTGCCGACAACAGACGAGCTTCAGCCTGCGCCCTTGCGTCCTGGACTGCCTTTTCCCTGATATCAGCAGCCTTTTTTGACGCCTCCTCAAGAATCCCGGCGCACTCGGCATCAGCCTTTTTTATGATGTCCTCAGCCTCGCGCTCTGTCTCCTTGATGGTTTTAATGGTCTCTTCTACCATTTGTCTGTTCACCACCTCTCTCAGCCTTGTCCTGTAGTTACGATTATAATATGATTTTTAACAAAAGTCTAGCGCAATGAATAATCAAACAATAAATCTTGCATTTTACCATTCTAATCTGTGTAAATGTCCTTCCAGATTCAGCCCTTCAAACTGATTCTGGCGAAGCGCTTCATATAGAATAATGGACGCTGAATTCCCCAGATTCAGCGAACGGGTTTCACCGATCATTGGAATCCTCACGCAGTCCTCTTTATGTTGCACCAAAATCTCTTCCGGTATACCCGCGCTCTCTTTTCCGAACATAATATAACAGCCCGGTTCATACCGGACTTCTGTATAGACCTTTGCCGCTTTGGTGGTTGCCATATAGATTTTTGCTCCCGGATTCTGTTCCAGGAAATCTGCATAATCAATATAAGTTTTCACATCCAGATCATCCCAGTAATCCATACCTGCACGCTTCAGATTTTTTTCATTCAGCCGGAAGCCAAGCGGCTCAATTAAATGAAGCCTTGTGCCGGTCGCCACACAGGTCCGTCCGATATTACCAGTATTTGACGGAATTTCTGGCTCAAGCAATACGATATTAAACATACGGCGCCCTCCTTTTATCAATATTTTAAATAAATGAAGGGCGCTCGTCAATATACACATTTGTTAAAGATATATCATTTTTTTCTCTAATATTTACTAAATTTATTGATTTTTTACAAGATTTTTGCCAATTCATCCGGCGCAGGACGGTCAATATACCTTAAATCCTCTCCATTCCGGATCACTTTATCGTTATTATCGGTAATTTCACCAATTACAGAGACCTTTATTCCTTTTGCTTCCAGGCTCCTTTTCACCCGGCTCTCCTGGTCTGTCACAACCAGAAAGCATCCTCCGGAGCGAAGCTGATAGGGATTCAGCCGGTACATCTCACAGACTTCTATGGTCTCCTGCAAAATAGAAAACTTTTTCATATCCAAAGCAATTCCTGTTCCGGTCTCTTTCGCCAGATTCCAGAGTGCAGCCAGGATTCCACCTTCCCCGACAGGAAGGACAAACGCATCTGTAAGCTCCTCCATTTCTTCTGTGGAACAGCATTTTTCATCTCGCCCATGAGCCTCCGCCTGCATAAGGAAGGCCGGCGCAAATCTTTGTCTCAACTCTTCTTGTTTTTTCTCCAGGATACATAGCATCCCATCCAGGCCGATCCATCCGGTCAGCAGAATTTTCCATCCTGTCCGGAGCTTATCTGTCCGTTCCTCTCGTTTTTGACTTTTGATTTCCACAACACTTCTTCCTTTCCAAATACATCGTCAGGTTCTGGTCACAACGACTGCGCCTGGCTGATGGCTGCGTTGATCGCAGCCTGATCCTGGGAAGCAATGGCGTCCCGGACTACCTGGGATTTTGCCGGATCATCCGAGGAAGTTCCTACCAGGATGATCTGATCTGACTTTTCATAAACGCTATGGTTAATGACCTCTCTGGATTCCTCCACACCATCCTGATATACCACTTTCCACAACTGGGCTGTCGTGCCAGTGTGAGGGCTTCCGGAATACTGCATACTGCCAAGAGCCGCATCCGGGTCCTCCTGGTATGTAATGCCATACTCTTCCGTCTCCAGGACTTCACTTTCATATTCTACCGTCCGTCCTTCCGGGCGCGTATCCTTCCCATAGATTGCAAAACGCAGCTGATTTGCCCCATCAATCTCTCCTGAAATATAAATCGGAGTATCATAGTTATTGGTAAATACAAAGTCCAGGATCCCTTCTGCGATCGCCGCGTCCCGGGACGGCTTTACATAGTTCACCAGCATGGAGTGGGGATAGCGCTGATCTACCTGTAACTCTGCATTCAGAACGGCATTATACAGAGTCGTCGATACCTGACAGATCCCTCCGCCGTAGGAATCCACCACCTGTCCATTTTCATAGGATCCAGCCTCTACATACCCGTGCTCCGCATCGTAGGGCGCAGTCGCATCGCAGACAGACAGGCTTTCTCCCGGCATCAGGATGGTCCCGTTCAATTTGGAAACTCCGGTGCTTAAGTTCTGCCACCGGTCGCCGCCGCCGGCGTCTGTGGAAAAGCTTCCCAGCTCGTCTTCAATCGTAGACAGGTCTGCCGATGTTATCACTGGTTCTTCTTTTACCAGCACCATCTCGATTGAAAAGTCCTGGTGTTTCCAGTTCTCTTCCAGGTATTGATCGATGCGCTTGATCGAGGCGTCTACATCTACCGTGTATCCCTCTTTTTCTTTCACTACCTGAAAGGTCCCCTCGCCTGTACGCTCAATATATGCATTTTCAGCCCCCACCGCAAGCGGAACTGCCCTTTCATTCATGACGTTCTTCGCTGTTTCCGGATCCAGCTGCAGCCCTTCCTTTATGACATGCTTTCCATCAGAAAGTGCGCGGATCCTCCGGAACCTCTGTATCACGGAACCTTCTTTTCCGTAACTTACCGCCTGACTCACCACCTGATCTGTGTCACGATATTCCAGTCCCAGTTCATCCAGCGTAGCCTCTGCAGACTGATCTTCCACTTTCATCGTCACCTGATCCGCCAGATGCTCCTGCCGGTAATCCTCCATCGCCTGGGCCGCTTCCCTGGCTGTCATCCCGGAAGCATCCACCGGACCGATATAGACATTCCTCAGAATCTGATCCTCAGGGAAACGGTTGACATACGCATACAGCATGCCATATACGGCGCCGCACAGTCCAAAAACGCATAACAAAGCCAGGCCGCACAGCAGGCGCGCCCTTTTCTTCTTCATCTGCGCTCTTTTTTTATTTCTCTGGATTCTTTTTTTCAGACGGCTTTCCGACATCTTTCCTCCCCCTGCGCTTTTTCGCGCTTACACCATCAGATATGGGATCACCATTGTCGCCACCATCGCCACAATCACAGCTATGATCAGGATTGCCACAATTCTTCTTGTTCTTTTATTATTAAAATTCATCTTTTTTCTCCTTTTTGCTTTCTATGATACAGGTTCTTGCCTCTTGATTCAATGGGTTTCTTTCCAGATAATCAAACAGGACATATCGTCCGGCCAACGGGAAATATTCCAGGTGCGTCATCCTTCTTACCTGATTTCTGTCGCGGCCGGCATACCCTGGAAGATATGTTTCTCTTATTTTATCACTTTCATAAAAAGCCCGCACGTCTTCTTTTCTCACCTGGTACTCGCCTGCAAATGCCGGCCTCGTCTTTGCGTTTTCCCGGAGATAATAGTCATATATCAGAAGTTCTCTTGCCCTGCCTGTTTCACAGGGCTGTTCTTCTGATATAAAACTTAAGAGAATGTCATACCTTGCGCTCCTCTTGTGCTGAATCTCCTGAAGGCCTTGTCTTTCATAATATTTCCACATCTTCTCAAACATATCAAAGGCAGAAGAGAACCATGTTCCCATATATTCTATGGTATGGGTAAACTGGCGGCTGTTATAATAGACCTCCACCATCTCTTCCACCCCTTTCAGGAGACGCACATCTCCATAGGACAGCCAGTTGGTAAAAAGCACCTCGTAGGGTGGTCTGCTTTTATGGATCAAACCGTACGCTTCTTCCTGCTCCTTCATGTACGATCCTTTTAAAACCTTCAGGAACCCCAGCTGCAGCTGGTCCGGCTTCATTTCATACACCACGTCAAAAGATTGGCGGAAGCTTTTAAGGTCCTCATAAGGCAGCCCGGCGATCAGATCCAGATGCTGATGCACATTTCCGCTCTCCCGGATCCTTGCAACCGTATTTTTAACCTTTTCCAGATCCATTTTTCTCCGGATCTCACGTATGGTCCGGGGATTCACAGACTGCACGCCGATCTCCAGCTGTATCAGTCCGGGACGCATCTTTGAGATCAGTAACATCTCTTCCTCATTCAGAAGATCTGCAGCAATCTCAAAATGAAAGTTTGTCTTCCCCCTGTCATGCTCCAGAAGATATCGCCAGATCTCCATGGCATGTCCATGATTACAGTTAAAGGTCCTGTCCACAAATTTTACCTGCGGGACCTCCTGATTGATAAAAAACAGCAGTTCCTTTTTCACCAGCGACAGATCCCGGAACCTGAGCGCTTTATCAACGGAAGACAGGCAGTAGCTGCAGGAAAAGGGACAGCCTCTGCTGGATTCATAATAGATGATCTTATGCGCAAACATATCCAGATCCTTATAGACAAACGGAATCCTGCTCAGGTCAATGGGGTCTCTCCATGGATTTTCCACGATTCTTCCATCCAGTCCGCGAAAAGAAATCCCCTTGATCCGGGCCAGCTCCTTTTCCCGCCTCTTTACATCCAAGGGAGCCCCATCCTCAAACGACCTGCAAAGACAGGCGAAGGTCTCCTCTCCCTCGCCCTTCATCACACCTTTGACCTGGGGAAGCCTTTCCAGAACTTCCCGGGAATCGTAGGAAACCTCCGGACCTCCAAGCCAGATCTCCGTCTCACCGCAGATCTTAGCGTATTCTCGCACCAGGTGCTCCACATATTCGATATTCCAGATATAACAGGAAAAGCACAGGACATCCGGCTTCTTTCGCCAGAGATCCCCAAGGATCGCATCCTCTGTCTGATTAATGGTATATTCCGCAATCTCTACGCGTGGATCATCTGCATATGCTTTCAGACTATACACGGCAAGATTCGAATGAATATACTTCGCATTGATTGCTGTCAAAAGTATCCTCATATTCTTGACATTTCCTCCAAAATAGGGTAAAATTAAGGCTCGTGCAGCCGGGGTGTTAGCGGTACCTTGTACCTGCAATCCGCTATAGCAGGGGTGATATTGCGCGGAGGGCACAGCTTTGCAGAGCTGCCCTTGATAAGTGGCATTGAGGCTTGGGTCTTACGCGACGGAAATCCGTGAACCGTGTCAGGTCGGGAACGAAGCAGCACTAAGCGGAATCTTCCGGGTGCCGTAAGGGCGCCTGAGCTGAGTCAACTGTCAAGGTAACGTCTGTGAATCTGCGTTCGAAGCGCAATGCACGATTTTTTTCTTTTCACGCAGCTCTTTGAAAAAGTTTTTCATCATCTGGCTGCATTCTTCTCCCAGAACTCCCGTCTGAAGCTCTGCCTGATGGTTAAATTCTTTCATCTGCAGGAGATTCAGGATCGATCCTGCACATCCCGCCTTCGGATTCATGCACCCTACCACAACTCTGGTGAGCCTGGACTGAACAATGGCGCCTGCACACATCTGGCATGGTTCCAGCGTCACATACATGGTACACTCTTCCAGTCTCCAGTCATTCATTTTTTTACTGGCCTTCCTGATTGCGATCATCTCTGCATGTGCCAGCGTATTCTTATCGATGGTCCGGCGGTTATATCCCCTGCCGATGATCTTATCCTGATATACGATCACACATCCGATCGGCACCTCACCCAGCGCATAGGCCTTTTTTGCCTGACGGATAGCCTCTCTCATGTATTTTTCATCCTTTTTGCAGTCTTCCATCTGTACTCTCCTATTCTACGAACAAGAACACGGCGCCGCCTTTCTCTTTACACACCGGCACCAGTATCCGAACTTTTCTTCGTCCTCCTGTTCTTCGTCTTCTAATTCCACTTCGATATCCCTGCGCCTGATAAACTCCGGAAATCCAAATGCCTGCGCTGCTTTTGCCTCTTTGGGATGAAACAGCCCCGGCACGCCCAGGCGCAGCCACTCTCCATCATCCAGAAGCATCAGGTGATGATAGTTATAATATCCATGCAGAAGAAAGCTGTTATTGGAAAGCTTCCATTCACATCGGGGCAGCTTCGCCAGCTCATTTCTCTGGATCTTCTGACAGAAAAAAACCTGTCTCTTTTCCTCTGCTGCCGCCGTTTCCTTTTCCTCTTCCAAAAGTGGCTCCTGTTCTGCAGGCGCAGTCTCTTCTTTCAGGACGTCCTCTTCTTCCGGAATCGTTTCCTCCTCCGCGGCAGCCTCCTTCTCCGGATCCCAGATCCGCATGTTTCCGATATTGACAGGTGTATCATCCCAGACTGCGGCAAACCTCCTCTGGTCCGCTGTCTCCAGGATGATTCCATCGATCCTGTCAAAGATTTCCTGACCTCCGGTATCTTCGCTGGTATAATACATCCGGTAATTAATGGCAGGGTTCACATGCTGCGCATCCCCCTGCCATATCCCGACGCACTCACTGCCGTCTACATAAAACAGATACAGCTTCAGAACCTTTTCTCCATTAAGGCCAAGGCCCTTGCCATGGATATGGAGCACGCATTCGTCCATTCCCTGCTCTGCCTTTATGAATCCTACGTTCCGAAGCCGCTTCCCCTGCTCATACTCGTACAAATAACGAATAAATCGTTTCAATCTTCCACATCCTTCATACTGGTTCATTTATCACAATCTATTCCCCAGTATCCGGAAATATGCCTAGAGCATCGCTTTCAATTCCTGGTACAGCCTTTTTGCATAGCTGTCCGTCATTCCGCAGATATAGTCTGTCACCAGAAGAAGCCTCAGATACAGCTTCTCTACATCTGTCCTGCCCTTTGCATGAAAATGATATGCATTTTTATAATTACTGGAAATAAAATATACCATTCTCTGTTCGATGGAGTTCAATGTCTGCGAAGGATCATCATACTTGATGACCGCCTTCATAAACTGATCCATCAGATCGTTCAGGATCACTGCCTCTTTTACTTCCATCCGGTAAATCGTCTCAGACGTAAACACCTTCCGGTAGGCCAGATCTCCCAGAAGCTCCATCAATTTCTCTGCAAATGTCTGATGGAAAAGGTCATAGCGGTAGGTTCCCGCCATGATCTCCTTATAATTAGAAGTAAACCCAAACGTTGCGCAGCCGATCAGAAATCCCTGTACGCGGACGATCCAGTTCTTTACCGCATACTCCTCCGGATCCGCCACTCCTTTTTCAAGGCCGCGCCGGTAATATTCCTCCAGCTTATCCGCCGCCTGGAATGCGGCTTCCTTATTCTTATCATACCGTACCTGCAGATCTTTTAATTCCCGCAGGAGCTGGGCATAGCTGATAAAGCCTTTCACAAAGGCATCCTCAATATCGCCCGTCTTATAGGCAATATCATCGGCCGCCTCCAGAATGAAGGTCAGTGGGTGCCGGCATCCATTAGTCCCGGTCTCTTTTGCCACCTCTTCGTAAATCTCCTGATCCGCCAGGTAATATCCCATCTTTTTCGTCTTGATATCGCCGGAATCCGGATCGATGCCAAGGGAGGAAACGGGATATTTTATAATCGTGCCAAGAAGAGCATAAGTCAGATTCATTCCATTTTCATCTACCAGAAAATGAAGCTTGCTTACCAGCCTCAAGGCCTGTGCATTTCCTTCAAAATGATAAAAATCCTCCCTCATCTGAGGTGTCAGCACCTGATCCAAAGCTCTCTCATGATAGGTCAGTGTAGGAAGATTTCTCTGGAACCACTCACGGATCGCAATCTCTCCAAAATGTCCAAAGGGCGGATTCCCGATATCATGAATCAGTCCTGCGCACTCAAGAATATGGCAGATATCTTCCTTCATCCGCGCATTGAAACTTAAATCTTTCTTATACTCTATTATATTTTCCCCGATATTCTGCCCCAGTGACTTGGCAAAGGAAGACACTTCCAGAGAATGGGTAAGTCTTGTACGGATAAAATCACTTTTATCCAGCGGAAATACCTGCGTCTTATCCTGCAGGCGGCGAAAAGACGCGCTGCCTATGATCCGGTGATAATCTTTCTCAAACTCACTTCTCAGATCTGTACCTTTATACCGGCGCGCTTTTCCTGCGCCTTCTCTTCTTCTCTTTGTCGATAACAACTGTTCCCAATTCAATCTGAATGCCCTCTCTAGTCCAGATAGATCGGCGGCACATAGTCCTTTCCAAGCAGCGCCTTCTTACGCTCCTGATATCCAAGGAATGCCCATTCCGTCATATCCGTCCAAGCATGTGTCCCTCTGTCATACACCTGTACATAGCCGATACGGGTCGGATGCATCCGGACACTGTTGCTTTTGTATTCTCTTCCTGTATAAGGATTTACATCGCCCTTTTCCAGATCCTCTTCCTCTGCGGTAAACTCCTGAAGCTCTGCCAGCGCCTCCTCTTCGGCGCTCATCTTCTCTGGCTCTTCTTCTATGATCAAAGGCTCTTCCTCTTCCAGAACATAATCTTCTGTCACAGCCTCTGCCACCGGTTCAGGATCGCGGATTTCTGCTTCTTGGGTCTCCGGCTCTGCCGGGACTTCGTCTGCCGGTTCTTCCTCCTGAAGCTTTTCTTCCTGCTTCTTTCCCTCCGGCTTACGGATCCGGCGCAGCAGATAATCACGCCAGCCGTGTTTTTTCTCTTCCTTATTCGGATGCTCTTCCTTTTTCTCTTCCTGGAAGCTTTCCTCTTCCTTTTCTTCCTCCTCGGCGACTTCCTTAAGGAGATCCGCCACAGGCTCTTCCAGCGGCGGCAGTTCGCCCTGCTCCTGCTCGATCATGGCGTCCAGCTCTTCATGGATATCTACCAGCTCACCGATGGTAATATCCCTTTCATGCACCTCTTGAGGCGCCTCCTTCTTCGGTTCTGCCTTTTCTGTTTCCAGACTTGTTTCCTTATGTATATGATGATGGCCTTGTACATTTTCTGTCGGGACGCCGTCTTCTCCAAGAATACTGAGCTGAAATGGGCAATCAAGAATCTCTGCGATCATACGCATATCCTGTTCCTGGAAATTGTCCCGCCCCAGTCTCTGGGTCAGATTCTGGCGCGACATTTTCTTCCCGGTACGTTCCTCAATGGTCTCTGCGAGTTCCTTGATTGTCATGCCCCTGCGGCTTAAGATGATTTTCACTTGTTCTCCAAATGTTAAATCCAGCATAACATGTCCTCCTTATTAACTTAATTCTTATACTCTCCTGACAAGCTTTATCTTTTTGTAAACTTTTTTATTTCTTGATAAACCCAGTCTTTTCCCTTTTACTATTCTAACACCTGCTTATAAGCACGTCAACCACTCACCCGGATTCTCTCCAGTCATAAAGACAAGACCCGAAGGCTCTCTTCAATATCCGGATCTGTTGTACACACTGCCATCTTTGCCGGAATCGTTCTGTCTGTATATTCTTGATAATAATAGCATTCCGGAAATTCTGCCGGCTTTTTTTTCAGCAGCGGCCGGCCTTCTTCACCCCATCCGATACAAAAATCTCTGGTATCCAGCCCCATTCCTTTTCGTGTGGCTTTCATAAAACTTTCTTTTAACACCCAGTATCGGTAAAACATCTCCTGCCTTTCTTTTTCTGAATCTCTTCCTATTATATAGATATACTCTTCCTGGCAGAAAAACCGCCGCGCCACCTTCTCTCTCATCTCCCCGATCATTTCCAGGTCGCAGCCCACCTGCACATCCCTTCTGTCGCTGCAGGCGCACATCACATAGTCTCCCGAGTGAGACAGATTAAACACGGCATCCTCCGGCAGTCTTTCTCTCTTTCTTATCTCCATCCATAACGTCCAGACTCCTGCGCTCTGAGCCTTTGCCTTCGGATCGCGAAGTCGGTCTGCCTTTTCTTTTCTCCATTCGGGAAGAAGCTGATAACAGGATTCATATTTTTCCTTAAAATACAAAGAGTTAATCTTTGCGATCCATGCTTTCACCATCTTTTTTTCTCCTTTTATTTATGCTATATTATAGAGGTCTTGGGATTTTTTTACAAGACGCCCCTTTCTCTTTTGTTTTGGCGATTTTAAGGAAATCAGTTGACATCTTTCTTATATTAAGGTAGTATACAATTGTTTTCACACTTTAAATAGCTAAAATTTTACAGTATAAATATTTCATGGAGGAACCTATTATGATTATCGTATTAAAACCACGCGCAAAGCAGGATGATATCGCACGTGTTGAGCAGATGGTCAAGAGAAAAGGTCTGGACACCCATATCGTTGTCGGATCTGAAATGACCATTATCGGATGCATCGGCGACACCACTCAGGTGGATCCCAAGCTTTTTGAAGTAGATTCTGCCGTCGACAAAGTCATGCATGTCCAGGAGCCCTACAAACTGGCTAACCGTGCCTTCCATCCGGAAGACTCTGTCATCGATGTGTCTGGCGTAAAGATCGGCGGAGGACACCTTGGACTGATCGCCGGGCCCTGCTCTGTAGAGTCTGTCGACCAGGTAATGGAGATTGCCAAAGCAGTAAAGGCATCTGGTGCCAATCTGTTAAGAGGCGGCGCGTTTAAGCCCAGAACCAGCCCTTATTCTTTCCAGGGACTGGGGCTGAAGGGTCTGGATATTCTCTGCGAAGTGAAGGAGGCAACCGGACTTCCGATTGTAACAGAACTGATGTCCACTGAATATCTGGATATTTTCAATGAAAAAGTGGATCTGATCCAGATCGGTGCAAGAAATATGCAGAATTTTGACCTGTTAAAGCAGCTGGGACAGGTGGAACGCCCGATTCTTTTAAAGAGAGGACTGAACGCCACCTACGAAGAGTGGATCATGTCCGCAGAATATATCATGGCTTCCGGTAACGAAAATGTGATTCTCTGCGAACGCGGTATCCGTACTTTCGAGACCTACACCAGAAACACCCTGGATCTGCAGAGCATTCCGGTTCTTCGCAGGCTGACCCATCTGCCTGTAATCGTAGACCCAAGCCACGCCGGTGGAAAATGGTGGCTTGTAGATTCTATGGCAAAGGCTGCCATTGCTGCCGGAGCAGACGGACTGATGATCGAAGTCCACAACAATCCAGAGTGCGCGCTCTGCGATGGAGCCCAGTCTTTGAAACCCAAAAAATACGACGATCTGATCAGGGAAGTATCACAGATCGCCTCTGTTGTCGGAAAGACATTTTAATCACAGGAGCAGGCTATGAAACTGACAGTAAACCTGGGGGCGGACAGTTACCCTATTTATATTGAAAATCACATTTTAGACCATGCACTTTCTTATATCCCGGAAGTTTTCTCCGGGAAACGGATTATGATCATCTCTGACGATCAGGTGTATCCCAGATATGGCAACGCCTTGAAGGCGCAGCTGGAGTCCCGCTACGAATGCTATCATCTGGAACTCCCTCACGGAGAATCGACAAAAAACTTTAAGACGCTTCCTGTCTTATACAGCGCCATGCTCAATGCAGACATTTCCCGCAGCGACCTTGTCATCGCGCTTGGCGGTGGTGTCATCGGTGATCTGGCAGGCTTTGCTGCTGCCAGCTATCTGAGGGGAGTAAAGCTGATCCAGATTCCTACCTCTCTGCTGGCGCAGGTGGATTCCTCTGTAGGCGGGAAAGTTGCCGTAGATCTTCCGCAGGGCAAGAACCTGGTGGGCGCCTTTTACCAGCCTTCCCTTGTCCTGATCGATCCTTTGGTGCTGGATACTCTGCCCGAACGGTTCATCAGCGATGGGATGGGCGAAGTCATCAAATATGGCTGTATCAAAGACGCCGATCTGTTTGAGCTTCTGGCTTCTCATTCTTCCTTCGAAGACCTGAAGCCAAAGCTTCCCGAAATCATTTACAGATGCGTAGATATCAAGCGCCTTGTGGTAGAGCAGGACCAGTTTGACACCGGCGAGCGGATGCTTTTGAATTTCGGACACACCTTGGCTCATGCCATTGAACAGTACCATAATTATGAAAAAGAAAGCCATGGCGAGGCTGTCAGCATTGGAATGTACCAGATTTCTCTGCTGGCCGAGGCAAAGAATCTTACCCGGCCCGGAACCGCAGAAAAAATCCTGGATGTCCTGAACCTCTACGGACTCCCGCACAGCTGCGATATTCCGCTTACAGAGCTGACCGAAGCCATGACTCACGACAAGAAAAATCTGAATAACAAGCTGAACCTGATCCTTTTAAACGAAATCGGCGACAGCCGAATCTATCCAGCGTCCCTGGATTTCTTCGGGAAAGATATCAGGATATAAGAGGGTGTCCCAAAAGTCACGAAGTGACTGAAAGGACACCGACTATAAAAAAGGA
>USDK01000001.1 GCA_900553355.1 uncultured Lachnospiraceae bacterium | reverse complement strand
TGCCGTTTTTCAGATATGAAAGAGCCTTTTGATAAAAGAAAGGGATGTCCCTTTCTTATAAATCTAAAAATTCATAGTTTTGGGACACCCTCTTTGCATTTATCTACCAGATTCCCAGTACATGCTGCATCCCAAGACTTACTGCCGTAATCCCGATCCAGCACGCCATTCCCATCAGGATCGGTTTCCCGCCGGTTTTTACCAGCTTCACGATATTTGTATTCAGGCCGATTGCCGCCATTGCCATGATGATAAAGAATTTAGACAGCTCCTTCAATGGCGCAAACACATCAGCAGATACTCCTGCCGCCGTCGCAATCGTCGTAATGACGGAAGCCCCAATAAAAAACAGGATAAAGAATGGGAACACCTGCTTCATAGAAACTTTTCCGCTTCCTTCTCCTTTTTTCCGTTTCGTCCGGATCAGCGCCAGTACCAGTGTAATCGGGATGATCGCCAGAGTCCGGGTCAGCTTTACCGTTACCGCCTTGTCAAGCGTCTGGCTTCCCAGTCCATAAATACTGTCCCAGGTGGAAGCCGCTGCCGTTACAGATGACGTATCATTTACAGCTGTCCCGGCAAACACTCCGAACGCGTCCCCTGAGTTTGTCGCAAAGCCGAGAAATCCTCCCAGTGTCGGGAACAAAATCGCCGCCAGCACGTTAAAAAAGAAAATTACCGAGATTGCCTGTGCCACCTCTTCATCATCCGCATCAATCACCGGCGCCGTTGCCGCAATCGCAGAACCTCCGCAGATTGAAGATCCAACACCTACCAGCGTAGAAATCTTTCCCGGAATATGCATAGCTTTGTGCAGGACATATGCAATAACCAAAGATGTCGTAATCGTTGAAATGATGATCGGCAAAGACTGCTTTCCCGTCTGCAGGATCACCTGCAGGTTCAGCCCAAAGCCCAGCAAAATCACAGCATACTGCAAAATTTTCTTAGAAGTATATTTGATACCACTCTCCAGAGAACCCTTGTCCTTGATCCCAAGCGTCAGAATCATTCCCACAAGAATCGCGATCACCGGACCCCCAATGATCGGAAACCGCTGCCCAAGAAGCCATGACGGCACCGCAATACAAAAACAAAGCAAAATTCCCTTCCAATTCTTACTCAAAAAATCCATATCCACCCTCCATAAAATCCACCGGCTTATCCACCGGCTTTCCACAATATTTCCCACATTTTTCCACAGCAACGATCATACCATAAGTTTTCCATAATGTAAAATTATAAATCTTTATTTTTTGATAAAAATATGTTATCATTCATTCAATGGGGACGGGGGATTTCCGGAAATCCCCCGTCCCCATTGAAGGAGGTTGCCATGCTTGATCATCGTGTTTTAACTTTTTTGACGGTCTGTGACGAGATGAGTTTTACTCGTGCGGCGAAAAAGCTTCATATTTCTCAGCCCGCTGTTTCCCAACACATTCAATATATTGAGGAATATTACCATATCCAGGCTTTTCAATTCACAGGAAAGCGGATTTCTCTGACGGAAGCCGGAAGGCTTCTCAAAGATTCTCTGACTTCTCTGTACAATAATGAAATCTACTTAAAGGAACAGCTTCTTGCTGTAACTGACCTGCAACATACTCTTCACTTTGGCGCTACACTTACCGTGGGCGAATTTATGATCGCATCTCCATTGTCGCATTTTCTTACTGCGCATCCGACGGCGAATATTTCTGTGACGGTCGCTAATACAAAGGATCTTCTGAAAAAACTGGATGCCGGGGAAATTGATTTTGCAATTCTGGAAGGGAGTTACCCCAGACATCTCTACCGTCATATTCCTTATATTACTGATCGTTTTATTCCCATCTGCAGTGGAGACTATGTCCTTCACCATGCGCCGGAATCTCTTCACTCTTTGCTTTCGGAACGGCTGTTAATCCGAGAGACAGGCTCTGGCAGCCGGCTGATTTTGGAAAATGCACTGGCCGGATATGACCTCGGTATCGAAGATTTTGCTCAGGTCACCACAATTGGAAATATGAATACGATTAAGGAAATGGTTCTGGACGGCTGTGGGATCACCTTTCTCTATGAGACGGCAGTAAAGGCTGAACTTATGGATGGCCGGATCCGCCAGATTGTCCTCCCGGGCTGGAATATTCTCCATGAAATCTCTGTCGTATGGAAGAAAGATCATTTGTTTGAGGGATCTCTTCGCCAGCTTATTACAGAACTTTTTTATCTTTAAAGTTTGTTTACAAATTTTTCTTATTTTAAACACAAAATCATCACAAACTTTTCCTATACTATAATTGTTCAAGGAATTGAACAACAAAAATCTTTTTCATAACTTTTTCCTCAGGACTGCACTCCTCCCAAGAGCAGTCCTATTTTAATGCTATCCATCATGTTCCTGTTTCAACTTCTGCTGCTCATCAATCTCTTCCTCCATCTCATCGATCATATACTGCACCGTATTACGATCCAACTCCTGTAATTCCTTCGAAAACATTCCTATCACCCTCTCCATATTCAGACACATTCATTTTGCACAATATCACAAATTACATCAAGCGGAATGTAAACATACTCCTGAAGAAGCTCCATCTCTACACCCGTATTTGATTTCTATCACAATATCTGTAATAATCAAAGAACTTTCATCTGCAATCCGGACTGTATCATTAGGCAGAATCTTTAAAATTTTCACTTTCTGCTCTAATATCAATGATAAAAATTCTTCCCTCTGTCCGCCGTTCCACTGCCGGAAATCTCCTCCTGTCCTTTTTTCTTTCAATCGCTTTTTCATTTACGGGTATCGTGCTTCAGACCAGAAGCCTACGAAAAAATGAATGCCTTTCGGCCAAATGAATGCTTCTCTTAGATAGAGAAGAATCCCAGCGCCAGAACCGCGCCGATATTGATGGAATAACTATAGCATGTCGTAAAGAAATCTGCAAAGGACGACTGCTTTTATTGTCATTCTGCAAATAAGAGGCGCTGCAAAACAGATGAATTACTCACCTATTTTGCAGCGCCCCTTACATATATCCCATATTCTAGATATTCCAGTGCCTGTCCTGGGATGCCTTAAGTCTTGCCATCGCCCGCGCGAGCGAAGCCTGGGACAGATGATACTCCTGTATGCTCTGTTTTTGGCGAAGCCGTTCTTCGGCACGCTCCTTGGCCTCCTCGGCACGCTTCACATCAATGTCTTCCGGCCGCTCTGCTGTATTCACCAGCACAGACACTCGGTTATTCATGATTTCCGCGAATCCCATGGAAACCGCCGCTGTGACCCATTCACCGTCCGGCTTTTTAAAATGTAGTTCTCCGGGATCCACCGCAATCACCATATTTTCATGATGCGGCAGGACTCCCTTCTGCCCGTCCGGCGCCGGGACCATCAGATACTGACACGGCCCTTCATAAAAGATTTTATCGCTGGATATGATTTTTAACGAAAATGTTTCCATACCTTACGCACTCCTTATTTCTGCGCCTGTGCTTTCGCCTTCTCCTTCACATCGTCAATAGTTCCTACATTGAAGAATGCGCTCTCCGGATAATCATCCATCTCGCCGTCGATAATAGCGGCAAAACCACGAATCGTCTCTGCAAGCGGCACATATTTTCCAGGCGTTCCCGTAAATACTTCGGCCACGGAGAACGGCTGAGACAGAAATCTCTGCACTTTTCTCGCGCGGTTTACCGTCATCTTATCTTCCTCTGACAGCTCCTCCATACCAAGGATTGCAATGATATCCTGCAGTTCCTTGTACTTCTGCAGAATCTCCTGTACCTTTCTTGCTACGCGGTAATGCTCTTCTCCAACCACGTCCGCCTCCAGGATTCTGGATGTTGACTCCAGCGGATCCACCGCCGGATAGATTCCCTGCTCAACAATCTTTCTGGAAAGTACAGTCGTCGCATCCAGATGAGAGAATGTCGTTGCAGGCGCCGGGTCAGTCAGGTCATCCGCCGGTACATAAACCGCCTGCACAGAGGTAACCGATCCGCTGCGGGTCGATGCAATACGTTCCTGCAGAGCACCCATCTCATTCGCCAGAGTCGGCTGATATCCTACCGCCGATGGCATACGTCCAAGCAGCGCAGACACTTCTGAACCAGCCTGTACAAAACGGAAAATATTATCGATGAACAACAGCACGTTCTGATGCTCCTGGTCACGGAAATACTCCGCCATGGTAAGCCCGGTCTCCGCCACACGCATACGCGCTCCAGGCGGCTCATTCATCTGCCCGAATACCAGGGCCGTTTTACTTAAAACACCTGATTCACTCATCTCTGTCCAGAGGTCATTTCCTTCACGAGAACGCTCTCCGACACCAGTAAAGATAGAGTATCCACCGTGCTCCGTAGCGATATTGTGGATCAGCTCCTGGATCAATACCGTTTTTCCAACACCGGCACCGCCGAACAGACCAATCTTACCACCCTTTGCATAAGGCGTCAGAAGGTCAATGACCTTAATTCCTGTCTCCAATACTTCTACCGCCGGGCTCTGATCTTCAAAGCTTGGCGCTTTCCGGTGGATCACCCAGTGTTCCGTATCCTCCGGAATCTTTTCTTTATCATCAATGGTCTCTCCAAGTACATTGAAGAGCCGTCCCAGTGTCTGATCGCCTACCGGCACTTTAATACCTTCTCCGGTAGCCGTCACTTCCATGCCTTTATAAAGGCCGTCGCTGGATGCAAGCATGATACAGCGGGCAACATTATTTCCCACATGCTGCGCGACCTCCATCACACAGCGTTTGCCGCCGTTGTCTACCTCCAGCGCATCCTTAATAAACGGAAGCTCTTCTTTGCTCTGAAATTCCACGTCTACTACAGGCCCCATGACCTGTACGATTTTTCCCTTTGTCATAACGTTCCTGCTCACTTCCTTTTCTGTGCATTCGCTCCGCCGATCACCTCAGTCAGCTCCTGCGTAATATCGGCCTGGCGCACACGGTTATATGTTATCGTCAATTCATCCAGCATATCCGATGCACTGTCTGTCGCGTTCTGCATCGCCTGCATCCTGGCGTTGTGCTCACTACAGTAAGACTCTACCAGGCAGCCATATATGATTCCCACCGCATAGTTCGGCACAATGTTATCCATAACACTGTGTGCCGACGGATACAGGGTCATCCCCTCCTGATAGATTCCCGTCAGAGACGGCATATTCTTAGGGGCAAAACTTATCCTGTGCAGTGGAAGGAGCTTAATCTTTTCCGTCACGGCCTGCATCGCATTTTCCATCCTGGTGTAGATGATATAAATATCATCCAGCTCCCCTTCTTCAAACAGAGACACCATCTCTTCCGCAATCACACGTGCCCTGTAAAGCGTTGGATTCTGTACTGTATACCGGAAAGAAGTGTCAAGCTCCAGTCCCTCTTTTTTAGAGAAGTACTGTCTTCCCAGCTCGCCCATCACAAACATTTTATGCCTTCCTGGCTCTTTCAGCACTTCTTCCGCCATTTTGATTACATTATGATTATAAGCTCCTGCCAGACCTTTATCAGCAGTAATGACAATACTTCCGACCTTACGCTCTTCTGGCGGGATCTTCTCCCTTGTATCAAAAAAATGGCTGTGCATATCCGGAACATGCCTTAATATTCTGGAAATCTCTGCCTGCATCGCAAAAAAGAACGGCTCCGTATCTGCAAGTTTTTTTCTGGCCTGCTTCATCTTCGAAGAAGAGATCAGATACATGGCATTCGTAATCTTTCTGGTCTCCTGGATACTGGCCATCCTTTCTTTCAGCTCTCTTGCATTTGCCATAGTTCCACCTGCTTATCTGCTTTCTTTAAATTTCTTTACTGCATCCAGGATCTGACTGATCAGATCATCGTCCAGGACTTTCTTCTCCTCCAGCGTCTCTCCGATCTGTGGATATTCGCGGTCAAAGTATGCCAGCATATCCATCTGAAATCCCTTAACCTTTGACGTTTCCACATCCATCAGCATCTTATGAGTCGCCGCACACAATGTGATCACCTGCTCATGCATGGACAGCGGACGTCCCAGAGGCTGCTTCAGAAGTTCTGTCAGTACACTTCCGTATTTCAGCTGTTCCCTGGTCGCTTCATCCAGATCCGAACTGAACTGGGTAAAGGATTCCATTTCTCTTGCCTGGGCCAGATCGATACGGATACTTCCGCTGGCTTTTTTCATAGCCTTGGTCTGTGCAGCTCCTCCTACACGGGATACAGAAAGGCCGACGTTGACCGCCGGACGCATACCCGCATTAAACAGGCTGCTCTCCAGGAAGATCTGTCCGTCTGTAATAGAAATAACATTGGTCGGAATATATGCCGATACATCTCCTGCCTGTGTCTCAATGATCGGCAGTGCAGTAATGGATCCGCCTCCTGCTTCCTCATTCAGCCGGCTGCTTCTCTCCAGCAGTCTGGAATGCAGATAGAATACGTCTCCCGGATATGCCTCACGTCCCGGAGAACGTCCCAGCAAAAGAGAAATTGCACGATATGCCACCGCATGTTTTGAAAGGTCATCATAAATAATCAGGACATCTTTTCCCTGATACATAAAATACTCTGCCAATGCAGTCGCTGAGTAAGGTACAATATACTGCAACGCCGCACACTCACTGGCTGTTGAACAGAATACGGTTGTGTAATCCAGTGCATCATGCTTACGCAGTGTATTTACAAGCTGGGCCACTGTAGATGCTTTCTGCCCGATCGCCACATAAATACAGATCACGTCTTTTCCCTTCTGGTTTAAGATCGTATCCAGTGCGATGGAAGTCTTTCCTGTCTGCCGGTCGCCGATGATCAGCTCACGCTGTCCCCGTCCGATCGGGAACATGGAGTCGATCGACAAAATTCCTGTCTCCAGCGGAACACTGACCGATTTACGCTCAACGATGCCGGGCGCTTCCTGCTCCACCGGCCGATAGCTGTCGGCCTTGATCTCGCCACGGCCATCAATCGGGGATCCCAGCGCATCCACGATTCTTCCAATATATGCTTCACCCACCGGGATGCCTGCACGTTTCTTTGTCCGGGAAGCTTTCGTTCCCTGAGTGATCTCGCTGTCATCACCAAATAAGATACAGCTGATCTCATTTTCTTTAATATCCTGAACCATGCCCTTCAGTCCGTTTTCCATGGTGATGATCTCGCCATACATAGCATGGTCAAGACCATAGATCGTTGCGATCCCGTCTCCTACAGAGACGACCGTTCCGACCTCCTGGTTTCGGCTGATCTCGTCATAGTTGCCTATTTCTTCTTTTATAATAGAGATAATCTCATCCGAACTGATTGCTCGCAATCCTTTCACCTCCAGGTTAATTTTTGTTCCAGCCGGTTCAGACGTCCCTGCACGCTGTAATCGTACTCTTTATCGCCTACAGACAAAATAAAACCACCCACAAGAGAAGCATCTTCCTGCAGCTCCCATCTGACACTGGCTGCATTCATCGTCCGGCAGATAAATTTTTCCATCTGCTCTTGCTGCTCTCTGGTAGGCAGTGCCGTATAGCGCAGGACTGCCGTCACAATACCTTTTGCTGCTCTTTTTTTCTCCTCATAGGCCTGGAATATCTCTTCAAGTATTCCTGCCTTTCCATGATCCGTCAATACCTTCAGAAAACTGCGGATCCTCTCCGGAAAGATCCGGTCGATCACCTTATGCTTCTGCTCCTTTGAAACGACAGGATTCTCCAGAGCCTCCTTAAGTTCAGGGGACTCCTTCCACAGTTTCCCGGTCTCATCTATAACATCCTCTGACATGTCCATCTGATACAGAACCTCCGCATACCGCAGAGCTGACAGCGAACAGTACCGTTCTTTATTCTTCTGTTCTGTCATGCGGATCACCTGCTTCTTTCAGAAATTGATCATAAACTGACTGATCGTCTGCCACATGATCTTCGTTCATAAGAACCTTCCTTGCGGCATCCATTGCAAGGGATGCTACCTGCGACTTCATCTCTCTTAACGTCTGCTCCCGTTCCATATCCATGGTCTCTCTTGCACTCTTCATCAGCTTCTCGGCCTCAGTACCCGCATCTCCCACGATACGGTCATACTCAGCCTTTGCCTCCTGCTTCGCGCGCTCGATCAT
Organism: uncultured Lachnospiraceae bacterium; assembly: GCA_900553355.1. GTDB lineage: Bacteria > Bacillota > Clostridia > Lachnospirales > Lachnospiraceae > Merdimonas. Next base: position 79,861 of record USDK01000001.1, on the reverse strand, counting down.
CTGGCTGGACTCTTCCTTTGCCCCCTTGAGTTTATCCTCATACTGGCTTTTCAGTTCCAGTGCCTGGGTCTGGCTGTCCTGGGCATTTTTTAAGCCGTCAGAAATCATCGCTTCCCGTTTTTCCATGATATTCATGATCGGCCGGAACAAAAACTTCCGCAGAATCAAAAACAGGATGACCAGATTGATCATGGTAAGAACCAGATTAAAATCTACTCTCAGCACTTATCTTTACCTGCCTTTCTCCTTCGAACTGACGTAAATCCTCCTACTGCAAGAAGAAGATGATCAGGATCGCAATGATGAATCCATAGATCGCAGTTGCCTCTGCCAGCGCACATCCAAGGATCAGGGTCTTGCTGATCTTACCTTCTGCCTCCGGCTGTCTTGCGATCGCGTCTGCTGCCTTTGCTGTGGCAATACCGATGCCGACACCTGCTCCAATACCTGTTAAAACTGCTACTCCTGCTCCAATTGCAATAATTGTACCTGTCATAATTTTTTAATCTCCTTTTCTCTCTTGATTATTCCATTTCTTCATTCATAAATAGCGCTGTCAGGAACACAAATACATACGCCTGCAACAATCCGTCAAAAATGTCAAAATAAAAGCTAAGTGGAATCGGTACCAAAAACGGAACTACCGCTTTTACCAGTTCCATAACTACAAAACCGCCCAGCATATTTCCAAAGAGTCGCATACACAGCGACAGCGGACGGATCAGTATTTCCATTAACATAATCGGCATGACTACCGGCACCGGCTTGGCAAAATGTGCACACCAATGTTTCAGTCCATTCTTGTGTATGCCGGAATATTCAATCAGAACCATGCTCATGATCGCCAGCGCAGCTGTGACATTCAGATCCTTTGTCGGCGGCTTAAATCCCGCAAGTCCGATCACATTTGCCACTGCAAGATACAAAGCTACCGTCATCAGCCACGGAATATAGCGCTTATTCGACTTCCCTATGATGCCTTCAAAGAAATCACTGGCCCAGGTAATCACCGACTCCAGTGCAAGCTGCACCTTCCCGGGATTCTCTACCTTCAGATTCCTGACAAACACAATCGAGAGGATCGTCAAAACCGCCATAATGATCCATGTCACAACAACCGCTTCATCCACAGCAATCCCACCGAATATGGGAATTTCAAAGACTGTCTGACAAGTCAGTTGTTCCAACAGCTCATTCGTTAATTCTTCCGTACTATCCCCTTCCTTCAATAATTTTTAATTACATTACTGCTAATTCAAAAAAAAGTCAAGAACTCGAAAATATTTCTTAGCAAAGACGCTCTCATTTCCTGTTCTTATTACTTTTTATACGTTTTTTACAAAATTCCCCATTTTTTTATTTTTTTCTTATAAATATCAACGACATTTTCCAAATCCGCTTAAGATCCCCCGGGTTTTATAGTTATTTTGTATATTTTCTCCCGGTAATTATTCGAGATTTTCTCTATATTTAATAACAGGGAACGTAAATGGGGACGTACCCCTTTGCAAAGGGGTACGTCCCCATTTACGTTCTGCCCTGTCCCTACCTGACACGAACCAGGCGGATAATCCAGAAAAACATATCGCCAAATACCGCCGCCACGAAGGCCGGAGTATACCAGCCGCCCAGCGGCCGGCAGAGTGTGATATATATGATTAATATTGAAAAGAATGTGGTCATGAGCAGCTTTAATGTCACCAGCATATATTTCAGCGTCCGATAAACTCTTTCCTGGTTTTGCGGTGTCACCTTTACGCCGGTGTTCCAGACCTGTGGAAATCGCTCTATCGCGCTCAGCACCAGATACATTCCCCACCAGAGCAGGATCAGAAGGATGATCTCCCCTTTTCCGCCCCAGCGGTCAATCTCCCCAGAGCCGCCATAATGCATCGGGATCTGATCCGGGAAGGAAGTCCATCCGGCAATAAGATAAATGGTTACCCCTGCCATCAGCACAAGGCATATGATCTGTATGATCCTGTCGGCAAGGCTGCTTCTCATCCTTACACCATCCATCCCCTTTATGCCTCCTCTCTGCACCGGCGGATAATCTGGTTCGCATTTTCATAAATATGTTCCGGGTCCTCTCCTATAAAAAATTCACCGTTTCTATATAAAATACGTCCATTCACCATAGTCATGGTTACATTCTGCTTACTTCCACTGTACACGAGATTTTTTGTGATATTGTTAAGAGGCTGCATATTTGGCTGATGAAGATCAATCATGATCAGATCCGCCAGCTTTCCTTCTTCCAAGGTATCACAATCGTCAAGCCCACAAGTCCTGGCGCCGCCGATCGTAGCCATATACAGCACCCGGTCTGCATCCACGGCCGATGCGTCCTTCTCCCTGAGCTTGGCAAGCCCGGTGGTAAGAAACATCTCCCGGAACATATCCAGACAGTTGTTGCTGGCAGGCCCGTCCGTCCCGATCCCGATATTTATCCCCAGCTCCATCATCCGCTTTATAGGCGCGATCCCACTGGCAAGCTTGGTATTGGATCCCGGATTCGTCACTACCGACAGCCCCCTCTTCTGAAAGATCTTAAGATCTTCCTCCGTCATATGTACACAGTGAAATCCGCCGCCGCCATATGCAAACATCCCCAGAGAGTCCAGATAGGCCGTAGGCGTCATTCCCGTCCGCGCAAGGCACTGATCCACCTCCGAACGTGTCTCGGAATTGTGTGTGTATACCGGCGCGTGATATTTCCTGGCAATTTCTGCAATTTCCCGAAGAAGCGGCTCTGACGTAGTGTATTCTGCATGGAACCCCAGGCGGAAGCTTATCAGCCCGTCCCTTTCCTGCTCCTTTTGATATTTCAGATACCACTCCTCCAGCTCCCTGGCCGACTGGCTGAAATCATTGACCGCGCCGCAAAGCACCGTACGGAAACCACAGTCCCTGGAAGCTTCGGCGATCGTATCCGGTGTCAGATACATATCAAAATTTGCCGTAATCCCACTGGTCAGATATTCCAGGATCGCCAGTTTGGACAATTCATAGATGTCCTCTCCGCTGATCTTTGCCTCCATAGGAAAAATCTGCTTGTTCAGCCAATCCAGCAGCGGCATATCATCTGCATAAGAGCGCAGAAAAGTCATCCCCGAATGAGTATGTGCATTTTTAAACCCCGGCATGAGAAGGTTCCCTTTTACGTCGATCTCCCTCTCCCAGGTCTCACCTCCCGGTGCTTTGTCCGCCTCTCCCACATAGGAAATGCGGTTCCCACGAACATGAAGCTCTCCTTTTATTATCTGCATTCCCTCTGTCATGGGCAAAATTTTCGCATTATAAAATCTTATGTTCACAACCGCTCCTCCCTCGCCATGTTTATGATCGATGCACTCACCAGTTTTTCAAACAAAGGTGCAGTCCGGTCCGCTGTCTCCTGCACTTCCTGATGACTCAGCGGCTGATCTGTCAGGCCGCAGGCCAGATTTGAAATACAGGAAATCCCACAGGTCTTCATCCCCATATGATTGGCCGCAACCGCCTCACAGGCCGTACTCATCCCCACAGCATCTGCCCCAAGGGTTCTGCACATACGGACCTCCGCAGGAGACTCAAAATTCGGCCCGGTAAGCTGGATATAGACACCTTCCTGCAGACGGATCCCCAGATCCTTTGCCGTCTTTCTGATTATTTCCCTCAGGCTCGCATCATAGATCTCCGACATATCCGGAAATCTGGGACCCAGCTCTTCCAGATTCGGGCCAATCAGCGGAGACGGCACAAAACTTACGATCTGATCCCTGATCAGCATAAAATCTCCTGCTGAAAATCCGGGGTTGACGCCTCCGGCTGCATTGGTCAGAAACAGGATCTCGGCCCCTAAAAGCTTCAGAAGCCGGATGGGCAGTACCACGTCCGACATTGCATATCCCTCATAATAATGGACTCTTCCCTGCATGGCTGCTACCGGCACATCTCCTACATAACCAAACAAAAATCTTCCCTTATGCCCGGGCACCGTAGACACCGGGAATCCCTCGATCTCATGATAGTCAAGCGTCTGTACAACCCGGATCTGCTCTCCATAGTTTCCAAGCCCTGATCCCAGCACCAGCGCAACTCTGGGCCGAAAATCCACTTTCTCCTTCACCGACTCCACGCACCGCATCAGTTTGTCATACACCTGGCTCATACAGCACCACCTTTCCTTCCCTTAAGCTTTCCTGTACATTGATCAGCCTCTGGTTTGACGACCCCCGGAACAGCAGCGTAATATCTTTGAGCGCCTCCACAAATCTTCCGTCCACCAGCACGTCGATCATTGAGAGCATCTCGTCCGTCCAGCGGCATCTGGCGCGGCTTTCCTCCAGGAGTTCCCTGTCAAACAGATATCCTGTATAGCACCAGACCGTTTTATCTGGAAACCTGTCCTTAAATTTTCTGAGCAGTCCCACCAGCACCTCCTGGTTTGCCGGTTCAAAAGGCTCTCCCCCGAGAAGACTTAACCCCGCAATATATCCCGGCGCTGCGGCGCGCAGGATCTCCTCTTCCGTCTCCTGGGTATATTCCTTTCCATACCCAAAATCCCAGGTCTCCTGATTAAAGCACCCAGGACAGTGATGGGTACATCCTGACACGAAAAGCGATACCCTCACGCCCTCTCCATTTGCAATATCATATTTTTTGATTTCCCCATAATTCATAAGCCATTCTCCAAACTATCATTTTCTTTTTTTAGTATAGCAAAGGCGCCAGGTCTTTAAAAGACTTGGCGCCTTACTTTTCATAAAATACGCTTATAAATGCAGCACCCGGTCTTTAATCTCCTGGGTCCTTCCCTGATTCCAGAACTGAGTTCCGATGTATCCGCAGGTTCTTCTTGCCACAAACATCTTATCCTGATCCCGGTTGCCGCAGTTCGGGCACTCCCATACCAGTTTTCCGGATTCATCTTCCTTGATCAGAATCTCTCCGTCATATCCGCAGCATTCACAGTAATCACTCTTGGTATTCAGTTCCGCATACATGATGTGATCATAAATAAACTGCATTACCGAAAGCACCGCCGGAATATTATTCTGCATATTCGGAACCTCAATGTAGCTGATAGCTCCGCCCGGTGACAGCTTCTGGAAGTCTGCCTCAAACTCCAGCTTGTGGAAAGCATCGATCTCCTCTGCTACATGCACATGATAGCTGTTGGTGATGTAGTTTTTATCGGTCACTCCTTCAATGATACCAAACCGTTTCTGCAGACATTTTGCAAACTTATAGGTGGTGGACTCCATCGGTGTTCCATATACGGAATAGCTGATATTTTCTGCTTCTTTCCACTCTTTACATTTGTCATTCAGCCGCTGCATTACCTGCATTGCAAACGGTCTTGCCTCCGGATCCGTATGGGACTTGCCCAGCATCCGCACGCACATCTCATAAAGACCTGCGTATCCAAGAGAAATCGTAGAATATCCATTATATAAAAGTTTGTCGATCTTTTCGCCCTTCTTCAGTCTCGCCAGTGCGCCATACTGCCACAGGATCGGCGCCACATCGGAGATTGTACCAAGAAGTCTTTCATGACGGCAGCGCAGCGCCCGATGGCACAGTTCCAGACGCTCATCCAAGATCTTCCAGAACCGGTCCATATCACCTTCTGCAGAACATGCCACATCCACCAGGTTGATGGTTACCACTCCTTGGTTAAACCGTCCGTAGAACTTGTGGCTTCCATCCGGATTTCTCTGGGAGTCTTCGACTGTCAGGAAGGAACGGCATCCCATACACGGATATACCTCGCCCTGCTTCAGCTCCTTCATGATCTTTGCGGAAATATAATCCGGCACCATACGCTTTGAGGTACATTTTGCAGCCAGCTCTGTCAGATGCCAGTAAGGAGATCCTTCTGTAATATTATCCTCATCCAGCACATAGATCAGCTTCGGGAATGCTGGGGTGATCCATACGCCTTTTTCATTTTTAACGCCCTGCATTCTCTGGATCATAACTTCTTCGATGATCATCGCAAGGTCGTCTCTGGTCTGCCCTTCCTGCACTTCGTCCAGATACATGAACACCGTCACAAACGGAGCCTGTCCGTTACAGGTCATCAGTGTGATCAGCTGATACTGGATTGTCTGGATTCCGCTTTTGATCTCATCTTTCAGACGCTTTTCTGTCACCTTGCGGATGATTTCCTCATCCATGGACTCACCGCACTCCTGGCGCTCTGCGATCACATTCTTCCGGATCTTCTGACGGCTGATATCTACAAACGGCGCCAGATGTGCCAGAGTAAAGGACTGTCCGCCGTACTGATTGCTGGCCACCTGTGCCACGATCTGGGTCGTAACATTACATGCCGTAAAAAAGCTGTGAGGCTTTTCGATCAATGTCTCACTGATCACCGTACCATTCTGCAGCATATCTTCCAGATTGATCAGGTCACAGTTATGCTCCTTCTGAGCAAAATAATCAGAATCATGGAAATGAATAATTCCCTGCTCATGCGCCTCTACGATCTCCTCCGGGAGCAGTACTCGCCTGGACAAGTCCTTGCTGACCTCTCCTGCCATGTAGTCTCTCTGGGTGGAGTTGATCACCGGATTTTTATTGGAATTTTCCTGATTGACTTCTTCATTGATATGCTCGATCAATGCCAGGATGCCGTTATCTGTGGTGTTGGACTTTCTGGCAAGCTCTCTTTTATAACGGTAACGCACATACTTCTGCGCCACCTCATAGCCTCTCATCTCCATGATGCTGGTCTCTACCAGATCCTGGATATCTTCTACGTTCACCGCATGAGTAGACTCCTTTACCATCTCTGCGATCTTTTCTGCGATTGCTACAATCTGATATTCATTCATCTGATGGATTCTGTCCACCTCTGCATTTGCCTTCGTGATCGCGTTAATAATCTTTGAGATATCAAAGGAAACCTCTTCTCCGTTTCTTTTGATGACTTTTGTCTTTACTTCTATATTCATTCAGCCCCTCTTCCTTTCTACCAAATATTGCGATATGTGAATTTTTTAAATACTATATGTTGTACAGCTACCATCATACACTAAATCTGCCGAAAAGGAAAGGGGGATTTTTAATTATTTTTTTCTGTCAGCATTCTGCCCTCATTTTACAGGGAAAGCTTTCCTGCAAAATCAGACATTACTTCCGATATTTTGATCTGCTGCGGACAGACTGCCTCGCAGCTCCTGCATCCGATGCAGGCTCCCGGACGCTTATCTTCCGGATATCCGGACAGCGCCATCGGCGCGATAAATCCTCCGCCGGTAAAGTTATGTTCATTATAAAGTCTTAACAGTTCCGGGATATCCAGCCCCTTCGGGCAATGGCTTGTGCAGTAATGACAGGCGGTACAGGGAACCGTCTTCTTCTGCAGCATCTTGTCCGCGATTCCCAGAAGGGTCTTCATTTCCTGATCATTCAGCGGCTTATCTTCCTCAAACGTATGGATATTGTCCTTCAGCTGTTCCATATTGGACATTCCTGACAAGATCATCTTCACCTCAGGCAATGACTGCAGAAAACGAAATGCCCACGCCGGAACGTCTTCTTCCGGACGCAGTGCCTTCAATTCCTTCTCATACTCTTCTTCCAGAGAAGCCAGCTTTCCTCCGCGCAGAGGCTCCATGACCCATACCGGAATATCATATTCCTTCAAAAGCTCTACTTTTTCTTTTGCATCCTGGAAGCTCCAGTCCAGATAATTGATCTGCAGCTGGCAGAACTCCATGTCTTTTCCATACTTTTCCAGGAATCGTTTCATAACTTCCATTCCACCGTGTGCAGAGAATCCAAGATGACGGATCCGCCCGTTTTCCTTCTGTTTCATCAGATAGTCATAGATGCCGTGACTCTCGTCCAGATATTCGTCAATGTTCATCTCACATACATTGTGGAACAGATAGAAGTCAAAATATTCCACCTGGCACTTCTCCAGCTGTTTCTCAAAGATTTCCTCCACCTTATCCATATTGGAAAGATCATAGCCTGGGAACTTGGTAGCCAGATAAAATTTATCTCTTGGATATTTCTTAAGTGCACGGCCTACTGCCAGTTCTGAATTCCCGTTGTGATATCCCCAGGCCGTATCATAATAGTTGATGCCCTGCTCCATGCAAAAATCAATCATCTGTTGTGCTGCCTTTTCATCAACCTCTGCATCCTCTCCATTGATCACCGGCAGACGCATGGTGCCCATTCCAAGGGCGGAAAGCTTCATATCCTGAAAATCTCTGTAAATCATAGTATCTTCTCCTTTCTGCTGTCTTCTATCTATTATACTTACTTTTTTCTTGTTGTCGAATACTTCCAAAGTATCGAGAGGAATTCTTTTTAGCTATAACATTACACATAAAAATTTGACGGCCACCTATGACCGCCAAATCCACTTATCTCTATAAATCCGTATATTTCGCTGTTGAATTCCTCACAACCAGTTTGGGCTCTATTCTCCGAACCGCTCTTTCCTCTTTCAGTTCATCAAAATGTTCGATCAATTCCAGCGTTTCTTCTACCAGTCTCCCGTACTCCTGTCTTATCGTTGTCAGACTATACGCCGTCCATCTGGCCATAGGAATGTCATCATATCCTATGACAGAAAGGTCTTCCGGAACTGCTAATCCAAATTCTTTTCTTGCAGCATCCAGAACTCCAAGCGCCATCACATCACTGGTACAGAAAATCGCGCTCGGCCTTTTCTCCTTTCCAGCTCCCAGCAGCTTCTTCCCTGCTTCATATCCGGCTTCATAAGTATAATCCCCCTTTTCGCAGGACATAGTAAAAATGTTATTCTGCCGAAGCACCGAAGAAAATCCAACTCTTTTTTCAATTTCCTCTCTTGTATCATTCATATAACAGACATACCCGATCCTCTTATGGCCAAGACCGCACAAATACTCTGCCGCCATCCGGGCTCCCATGACCGAATCCACATACACCATCCCCACATCCGGCTGTTCTATGTATCGGTTAAATAAAATAATCGGCACATCACTTGAAATACTAATCTGTCTGATATCTTTTTTGATTGCAGGTGCAGTGATCACAATTGCCTCTACCTGAAACTGCAAGACTTTCAAAACAATATTGTCGATATTGTCCCTTTGGGATACCCGGAACATCAGGCACTGTTTTCCTGACGCCTGAACCTTATCCATCAATTCATTCAAAATCGCATGATAAAAAGGGCCCATTCCGTCACCAACAACAACACCCACAATATTCGTTTTTCCCCTGATCATACTTCGGGCCATAAAATTAGGACGGTATCCCAGCTGTTCTGCTGCCCGCAGGACTCTTTCCTTTGCTTCCGCCTTTACCTTTCCATTCCCGAACACTCTCGAAACTGTCGACTGGGAAACTCCAGCAAGCTTCGCCACATCTCTGGACGTAACCGACTTATTATACTGAAATTTCGTCAATGCCATACCCTCTGTCTTCTTCGTTATGTATACTGAATTACAGCCAGCACAATATACTGTATCACAAAAAATGCAAGCACAATTCCTTCCTGCCATCCGAAGCTAAACGGAAGAATACTCGCTCCGTCCTGGTGTGTCCTTCCCTCACGAATCATTTTCCGACGCATTCCTAAAGCTGTGTATTGTTCTGTCTCTTCTTCAGACCGGTTACTTTTACAGAAGCAGCTTGCCATATACCCAGTAATTATTGTAATTATAGCACCGATCGCCGGATTCCACAACCAGCTTGTATGGTATACTGTAGCAATCCCAAAACCGCCGGCAAGTCCGATAATAAATCCAATGGCAGTTCCATTATCATTTGCTTTTCTGGTAAACATCGCAAGCATAAACGCTCCTGCTGCCGGTCCGGCAAAATAGGAAATATAATTTCCCACCACATCAAGGATCGATGCCACGGTTCCATTAAACCCAATATAAATAATCACGGTAATAACTGCACCTATTACCAGTGTAATCAGCTGCGAAATCCTGAGCGACGCCTCCTTTTTGCCCTTCGCAAAATAGTATTCATAAATATCCTTCGTAAATACTGCCGCCATGCTATTCATCAACGAATCAATACTGCTCATCGCCGCAGCGAAAACTCCTGCTATAATCAGACCAATGATCCCCACCGGAAGTTCTTCCAAAATGAATGTGATCATAACAGTATTAGAATCTGTAAATTCTCTTCCCCCAAAAAACAGAAATAAAAGCACTCCTACGAAAAGCATAAAATAATAGACAATGTTCATGATAAAAGCACTGACTACGAAAGAGTTTTTCGTCTGTCTCAGCGATTTTGCCGTCAGAACCCGCTGTACCTGTGCCTGATCAAAGCAAAAGTACCGGATCCACATAAAGCTGCCGCCGATCAAAGTCGCCCAGAATGTATTTGTAATCGTAACATCTGTACGAAAATCCAGAGTATCCAGCTTTCCTGTCGCTTTCGCCTGGGACAGCGTATCGAAAAATCCCAGATCAAGCCCCTTGACCGCAGTGGCCACTACAAGAAATACTCCTCCTATCACTACAAGCATCTGGATCGTATCTGTCCAGATAACCGCTTTGATTCCGCCCATAAGCGTATAAACAAGCGTGATAACTACAACTATCGGAGTCAGCACCTGGATTGGCCAACCCGTAATCGTATGGATGATAAGGACCGGTATATACACCATGGAACTTACCTGGATCAGAGAGTTGACAAAAAACTGAAGGATTGCCAGGATTCTGGTTTTATTTCCAAGCCTTTTCTCCATGTATTGATAAACCGATGTTACCTGCAGCTGATAGATCACCGGTGTCGTGATATACAGAGCAATAAAAATAGCAAAAGGTACTGCTATATTTGCCATGACCGGATACATTCCGTCTGTATATGCCCATCCCGGACCGCCAATAAACCCATTCGCGCTGATCATCGTCGCCGCGACAGAAAGAGCGATCGGGATCCATGGCATCGATCTCTTTGCCAAAAAATAGTCGTCTGTATCCTGATTATCTTTTCCAGTTATATATCCAACCACCAGCATCAGTAAAAAATATCCTGCTATAACTGCAACGTCAATCCCTGACATTCTCTCACTCCTCTCTGATTAAGTGTTTTCTTCTGTATTTCCTTCCGTATTTTTTCCTTTTTTTAATGTTTCCGGTAAAAACGCCCACAATATAGTACCTGCGATAAACACTGCAATAGAGATATAGAAGATTGGCATCATGCCAAGCGCTCCTCCGGCTGTCCCTGCAATAGCAGGAATTGCAAAGGTTGAGATAATCCGTCCTCCATTAAATGAAATTCCTGCCGAAAGTGCCCGGTACTTGCTTGGAAACAGTTCCGAATAATACGCTCCCCATGGACCTGAATATCCTACAGCAAATCCAATCAAAACAGAAACCGCATAAAAAGCAGCTGTCTGATCGCCTCCAAGCCTTGTATAGATAAACACACCGACTGCACTTAGCGCCATCCCGATCAAAGGCACCTTTCTTCCAAATCTGTCAGAGATTCCACCCCAGATCAGATAGCCGATCAATTGTCCGGTTCCCTGCATACTATAAACAGCTCCTGCCGTAGCCGCCGTCATTCCTACCCCTGTTACCAGATATGTAGTCGCATTATTCGAAAACGCAGAGTATGCTGTAAAGTTTGTTCCCGACAAAAGGATTACCCCCAGACCGATCCAAAGATATTTCCCTTTGTACATACTAAGATAACTGATCTTTTCTCCACTTTCTTTTCCTTTTTCAAAAAGCTCTTTTGTATAAGCTGTATCATCCGGCACAAAGATAAACGCCAGGACTGCACCTAGGATCGGCGGGATTACAGCGGTATATACCAGTACCTCCCAGTTGCTGTCTCCCATCAGGCCATACAGCCATCCGCCAAAAATCATTGCCAGAGAGTACAAGGCCGTCAGAACTGCCGCCAGCTTTCCTCTGTATTTTCCAGGGAACATATCCGCCACGAGGGGCATAGCCGTCCCGAATACACCTCCTAAAACAACGCCGCAGCATAACCTGGCCGCTTTCCATAACAATATATTTGTCGGCGCAAGCAGCGGCAGATAGGTAGTCAAAGCAATCAGCAGCGCAACAACGATCAGCGTACGCTTTTTTCCGAATCTCGCCGAAATAAAACCAAACAAAAAGGTTCCAGGTATTGTCCCAAAAGACATCACTGCAAAGATTTCTTCCGTCTGCTGAAGGGAAAATGCAAATCCTCCATCTGCAATCTCTGCTATCATTGTTGGTTTTACAAATGTCCCGATCATAAAATTATAGCAGTAGAAAAAATAGATCACTGCGATTGCCAGAAACGCAATCCACTTTTTCACATAGGAATCATCTTTACCAAGAATAATATCATTATTACCTTTATCCATTCCGCTCCTCCTTCTTATCGTTTGATGCATCCTCTATATACATCTGTTTCAGCACATCCAATCCGTCAAACGTAACCCACTCTTCTTTAATTTTGCGATTAAAGACATGATAATGGCTGATCCCCATAATTTCTACGGGCTTCCCGGATGGATTCCCAAAAAATCCGATTCCTTCATTGACGCCCCGCAGTCTCCACCGCATCGCAACATCCTGACCGTCACCGCCCATTCTCTCATTCACAGTCACTCGTTCTACCTCATAGCTGCCGCCCGGTACAGATGCAAGAAGGCTGATAATCATTCCCTGAATTTCATCATATCCATTCAGATCTTTATCACAGATAAAATGTACTACCGCATTTTCATGATAATATTTCTTTACTTCATTTATATATTTGTAGTTATAAATCCGTCCTGCCATTTCCAGCATCAATTCTCCTACAGAATCATCCTGTGCAGGATGCCATTTCGGAACACACTGACCTTCCATTGCCTCACACAATCCGTATGTACGTTGTATTCCTGTATATTCCTTACTCGCTGCCTCTGCCATTTTCCGCGCTGTCTCATGCGGATCCAGTCCAAGCTGCAGCACAATCCATAGATTATCTCTTACCAGCCACTCTTCATAAATTCTGTTTTCAGATACTGCACAATCGATTACTGTCCGGAAGTGGATTTTCTTTTTTGTTGCCGGTCCAAAATTACTGTCTCCCAGATTCGTAGCAGTCGACATTACCCGGTGCGAAGAAAGATAACCATCTGCACCATGTTCGGACCAGATTACATTCTGTCCGATCAACCGTCTGTCTGGAAATGCATGAAGCGTCTGGAGTGTATTGCTAACAACATCTTTTATCCCTACAAGATTAGAAGAACCGCAATGCATCACAATATTGTTATGATAGGTATCGTAAATAACACCGATTCCCCTTTCTTCCCAGATCTGATGTGTAATCCGGATAATATAATCTACAAAATCCCGATACTGTGGATCAAAACCTTCCAGCTTCTGTTCTCGTTTTGTCTTGTCTTTAAAATCGTTATAATCAAGGTGTCCGACCGGTGTTACTTCCCGGGTATCCCCATAAAAAACTGTCACCGATTCCTTTTTCGTTTTCTTCTGCTCTTTTGTCTGTTCTTTCATCTTTTCTGCCGCCTTTTCTCCTGTCTGATCCATTACACTTCTCCTCCTTTCCTATCTGTTTGTAATATCCGCCGTTCTTTTCAGGACGTCTAATCCCTGCTGCTTCAGCCAGTATGGAAGATCGATAAATACCCAGTTCTCAGATAATTTATCTCCTTTCCGGTAATAAACATCAACCACCTGCATATCAGAAGGCACCTCTCCGCCCGGCATTCCAAGAAATCCTCCGATCGGTGTATTCGTCAGATTCGGCCATCCAAAGAAACATGCAAAATTTCCTTCTGCAAAGCGGCACACATGTCCATGGAAAGTTTTCCCTTTCAGATTATTCCTGAATGGAAGCTGATGCTGTTCCTGGTAACGTGGGATGGTATAGGATGCTCCGATTCCGCCCGGACCATACCAGATCATATCCTCCGCCCATGCTTTTTCCAGTACCTCTGGCGGACATCCCATTGAGCCGCTCTTATTTAATTCATCAAGATCATCTACCATCTTATTGACAAGCTCTAATGTTTTGACTCCTTCTTCCGCAGGGGCATCTTCAAACAGCAGCCCGTTATGGTCTCTTGGACCCGGATAAACAAAAAACTGTCCGGTCTGTGGAGGCATAGGACTCACCCCCGCTTCCATCATAAATCCGATCAAATCTACAAACAGTCCGGTTTTTATAATTTTCCCATCCTGCACACAGTTAAATTCTGCATACCGGAGATGCTGCATTTTTCGCGTATGGCGAATCCCCAGAAAATCTTCATCAAAAAGCCCCATAAACTGCCCCATGCTCATCACCCAGCGATCTCCATCAATTTCATTTTCACCGCCTAAGAAAATATCCATTCTTCTTTGCATATGTTTCAAAGATTTTTTCAACGGAGTCCAGAAAACATCTGCTGCTGCCTTAGCCCCATTTTGTTCCCGGAATGGATATACACCTTTCCAGTTATAATCATCGGACGTAAATCGCTCCAGTACATTTGCCGCTTCATTTGCTGAAGCTTTCTCCATAGCATCATAATAACTTCTTACCAGCTTTTTCTCCTCTTGATAACTCTTCATATTTTTCTTCCTCCTGAACGTTTTTTGAATACGTATTCATTTTGATTTAAAAAAATAAGCACTCTCTTCTTTGTACTTTTTGAATACGTATTCATTTTATGTGTTAATAATATCACAGCTTACCCAATTTGTAAATTCGACATTTTGCACCTAATTTCTTTATTCTATTTATATAACTTTCACAACCACCGTATTTCCTTTGCCCACAATTCCTGTCCTTGCGCTGCTCAACACTTCACGAAAAAAACCGCCGACCCCAAGGCTTCTATGTCCTTAAAATCAGCGATTTTCAAGTGCGCGATCAGGGGTTCGAACCCTGGACACCCTGATTAAGAGTCAGGTGCTCTGCCAGCTGAGCTAATCGCGCATTTTTTATTAAGTTTCACGTTGTGTTTTCGCTCAACGCAAGAGCTATTATATAACAGTTTTTTTTAGAATGCAAGTATTTTTTCTTGATTCATTCATATTTTTTTCATTTTCCTCATATACTTTGGCAGGGGAGTGATGATCATGCGGAATTTTTTATCCAAATACATAAAAAAACGCGATTATTTTTTCATCTTTTTTACCATTCTTCTGGGAAGTCTGTGTCACTTTATTTATGACTGGTCCGGAGGTCTTGCCCTGGCTGCGTTGTTCTGCCCGGTCAATGAATCTACCTGGGAACATCTGAAACTTTTATATTTTCCCTTTTTCCTTGCCACCTTCTGGTATTCCCGCCGGTACAAGGGGGAGCCGGCCCGCTTTTTCTATGCCCGTTTTCTGGGCGCAGTCTGCGGTCTTCTCTCCATCATCGTGCTTTTTTATACCTATACCGGCATTACGGGCCAGAGCTTTCTTGTCGTGGATATCCTGATCTTTTGTCTCAGCGTTCTGACAGCTTTTCTGATGTCTTCTTATTTTTATCAGAACATACATTTCGTCCCATCCCTGACATCGGCGCTGTTTCTCTGGACAGTCTTTTCCTTTGCCTTTTTCATTTTCACCTGCTATCCCTTGAATCTTCCATTGTTTTTCCCACCAGATATAGTATAATCAGATTATAGAGTTCATTGAACAACTTACGGAAGGAGTACACATTATGAAAAATGAGATTGCCAGCTGCAAGATAGAACACCATGCCGTTCTGTTTGCATTACTGGCAAAGCATGCGATCGAACAGTGCGGCGATGAAGGCCGCGAAGCTATTCTGGCCGGTATGACTGCCTACGGAAACGAACGTGGAATGCGGATGGCACAGAACGCCCTGGCTCACGGGGATGAACTGACTACCATGACCAATCAGGCTTATGGCGAGTGGCAGCCGGATTACGAAGGCCAGATGGAATTCGGACAGATTCAGACCGAACCCACACTGCAGACTTACATAGCCAAATGCGCATGGTGCGATGCATGGAAAAAGCACGGCCTGCTGGAATACGGCAAGCTTTACTGCGTAAATGTTGACAATGCTGTCTATCAGGGATTCCGCTCTGACTTTGTCTGTACTCAGATATCCACACCCATGAGCTGGGGCGGCGAACAGTGCAAATTTGACTGGGGACACCCCATTTCTTCTCAGGAATCAGAAGAACTTGCGAAAAAGAAGCAAGAGCTGGGTACATCCTGTATGAAAGACTTTAACTTCCATACAGCACACTTGAAATACACCATCAGCCGCTTTCTCATTAACTATCTGGGCGAGGACGGACAGGAAGCTGTCTCCATGGCACTTGAAGAATACGTCCGCACCTTCGGGCAGGAATACCTGGATGTGCTGGAAGGGCTGTATCCTTAATTCCCACATACTTATCCACAAAGGAGGTCTTTACTATGTCAGTCACAAAAAAAATCGGCATCATCGGCTGTGGAAACATGGGCGGAGCAATTTTATATGGTGCTTTAGAAAGTGGTGTTCTTTCAAAGGAAAATGTCTACGTCTATGATATCAATCCGGAAATGATGGAAAAAGCCAGAGGCTGGGGCGTCCATCTGGCCTGCAGCGATGAAGATGTCTGCAAAAACAGCAACGTGATCCTGCTGGCAGTCAAGCCGCAAAACGCCGCGGAAGCGCTGGGCCAGTGCAAGCAGGCGCTGGACGGAAAGGCCCTGATGTCAATCGTCGCCGGCGTTACTGTCACGCGTCTCCGGAACATGATCGACGGCGCGCCCCGGATTCTCCGCATCATGCCAAACACACCTGCCATGGTCTTTGAAGGAGCCTTTGCCCTCTGCTCTGATAACGATTTTACGGAAGAAGAGCTGGAAACAGCCAGGGCAATCTACTCCTCCATCGGTATCGTGGAGCTGCTCCCGGAGCATCTGATCGACGCGGTATGTGGGTTAAGCGGAGGCGGACCTGCCTATGTGGCCATGTTCATCGAAGCCATGGCTGACGCAGGCGTAAAACAGGGGCTGCCACGAAAAACAGCCTACCGCCTGGCTTCCCAGACCTGTCTTGGAACTGCAAAAATGATCCTGGATAAGGACATCCATCCCGGAGAATTAAAGGATATGGTGACTTCACCGGGCGGAACCACCATCGAGGGCTGCGAGGCACTGGAAAAGGGTGGGATGCGTGCAGCTGTCATCGACTGCATCAACAAGGCCACCGAAAAATCAAAGAATTTATAGAATCAGAGCCGGGGAGCTTTCAAACTCCCCGGCTCTGATTTCATACGTCATACCATCTTCTTGATCACTTTCAATCTTGTAAACTCTTCTCTTTCCTTTTCCTCCAATGCATTATTAATCGTATACACCAGATTGCTGTACATGGGTATCGTAATATTTTTCAACGCATTTGCCCGCTTCTGTGTCTTCTTGATATTCGTCGCCAGGCGGTATGCCGAGTTCTCCACTTCCGACAGCTTGATCGTCAGCTCCTTGACCTCCCGGAACGCCTCTCTCGCGATATCAATCGACTCATGCGTCGTCCCGAAGGAATACGTCAGATCATTCTGCTTATCGTCATACTTGATATGGGGAATCTCAGTTCCCATAATGCTGCGCGTCTGGATACGGATAGAATCCTCAATAGGAACCGTATAGGCCAGTTCCTGGACTCTGCTGATGCCGTGCTCAATGTTTGCCCTCTGCAGGCAGGCATAGGCTTTTGTAAATGTGGCATCAATCTGCTCCTGAATGTCTTTCGCCTCATCAATCAGCCCCATCAGTTCCTTCAGCAGAATATTTCTCTTTTTATCCATCAGCTCATATCCCTGATGCGCAAGTGCAAGCGAATTTTTGGCCAGCATCAGGTTCCCCTTTGTCGGAAATTCCCGTGGATCCATATGCCGCCTCCTTTCTGGCCTTTCTATTTCCAGTATTTTTCAATCAGCTTTGTATCGATACGGTCTAATTCTTCTTTTGGAAGCATTCCCAGCAGCTCCCAGCCAAGATCCAGCGTCTCCTGGATCGTCCGGTTCTCATTCGGCCCCTGCCCGATATAGCGCTGCTCAAAGGCCTCGCCAAATTTCAGATACTGCTTGTCAATGGGAGAAAGTTCATCTTCTCCTATGACCGACGCCAGGTTCCTGGCCTCTCCCACCTTTGCATAGGCGGAAAATAACTGATTCGCCAGATCCTGGTGATCCTCCCTGGTATATCCTTCACCGATACCATCCTTCATCAGACGGGACAGCGACGGCAGGACGCTGATCGGAGGATACACTGCCTGCCCGTGCAGAGTACGGTCCAGCACGATCTGTCCCTCCGTAATATATCCGGTCAGGTCCGGAATCGGATGCGTGATGTCGTCATTCGGCATGGTAAGGATCGGCAGCTGAGTCACTGAACCATTTGAGCTCTCTACGATCCCGGCACGTTCATAGATGGTAGCAAGCTCACTGTACAGATATCCCGGGTAGCCCTTCCTCGACGGGATTTCCCCCTTTGAAGAAGAAACCTCCCTCATCGCCTCTGCAAAAGAGGTCATATCCGTAAGGATCACCAGAATATGCATGTTACATTCAAACGCCAGGTATTCTGCCGCCGTCAGCGCCACCTTCGGCGTAATCAGCCTTTCTACTACCGGATCGTTGGCAAGATTTAAAAACATACACACATGATCCGACACTCCGCTCTCCTCAAACGTCTTCCGGAAAAACTCTGCCACGTCATGCTTGACGCCCATCGCTCCAAACACCACCGCGAACTCTCCTTCGGCGCCCTCTCCAAGAGACGCCTGCTTTACGATCTGAGCGGCCAGCTGATCGTGGGGAAGGCCGTTTCCCGAAAAAATCGGAAGCTTCTGTCCTCTGATCAGCGTTGTCAGCCCGTCAATGGCAGAAATCCCTGTACGGATATAATTCCTTGGGTATTCTCTCCTTACCGGATTCAGCGGAAGGCCGTTTACATCCCTGCTGTCTGTGGATACGATCGGTCCAAACCCGTCCACCGGCACACCGATCCCATTGAAAGTCCTTCCCAGCATATCCGGGGACACCTTAAGCTCCATCGGATGCCCGGTCAGCTTCGTATGCGTATTCTGAAGGGACATATTTTCTGTCCCCTCAAACACCTGGATCACTGCCTTATCTTCATTCAATTCAATAATACGCCCCATCTTCCGGACGTTTCTGTCCACCGTAAATTCCACGATCTCGTCATAGAATGCGTCCTGCAGGCCCTCCAGCACCACCAGAGGTCCATTCACACTGCTTAACCCCAGATATTCGATTGCCATCCCTTTCGCATCCTCCCTATCCGTTCTTTTCTATCACACGATTATAAAAATCATCAATGTCCTTTTTATATAGATCCAGAAGCTGCAGATTATCGTTTGGCACATCATACTTGACCGCGATCACCTTTTCAAAGATTCCCTCTGCCTTCAGCACCGACATCGGCATTCCCATCGCCACCAGCTCCCGGCACTTATGATAAAGATACAGGATCACATCCATCATCTTAAACTGCTTCTCCAGAGACACACAGGTATCATCCTTGTGAAATGCATTCTGCTGCAAAAATCCCAGGCGGATCACCCTGGCGATCTCCAGCACCAGCTTTTGATCATCCGGCAGCACATCACTTCCGATCAGCTTCACGATCTCCATCAGACTGCTCTCCTGATTTAGAAGAGCCATCAGACGGTTTCTGTAATCTACAAATTTAGGCGATACATAATCTGTATACCAGCCGCTTAAATCCGTCAGATACTCACTGTAACTGGACAGCCAGTGGATAGCCGGAAAATGTCTGGAATATGCCAGAGACTTATCCAGTCCCCAGAAACAGCGGACAAAGCGCTTGGTATTCATCGTCACCGGTTCAGAAAAGTCACCGCCCTGAGGCGATACCGCACCGATGATGGATACGGACCCCGTCGTTCCATTTAGATTCTGCATCATTCCCGCACGCTCATAAAAAGCCGACAGCCGGGAAGCCAGATAAGCCGGGAACCCTTCTTCCGCCGGCATCTCTTCCAGACGCCCGGACAGTTCCCTTAATGCTTCCGCCCACCGGGAAGTAGAATCCGCCATGATCGCCACGTCATAGCCCATGTCCCGGTAATATTCCGCCAGTGTAAGTCCCGTGTATATAGAAGCCTCTCTGGCTGCCACCGGCATGTTGGAAGTATTGGCGATCAAGGTCGTACGATCCATCAAAGGATTGCCGCTCCTTGGATCTACCAGCTCTGCGAACTCTTCCAGCACCTGGGTCATCTCATTCCCACGTTCTCCGCACCCAATATAAATGATAATATCTGCATCCGACCACTTGGCGATCTGATGCTGGGTCATGGTCTTTCCTGTCCCAAATCCTCCGGGAATGGCTGCCGTTCCTCCTTTTGCGATGGGGAACATCGTATCCAGGATCCTCTGCCCTGTGATCAGCGGCACACTGGCCGGATACCTCTGATGGGCAGGGCGCGCCACACGGATGGGCCACCGCTGCATCATCGGCAGTTCCTTTTTCGTCCCGTCTGCCAGTTCGATCGTCACCAGAGGGTCAATGATCCGGTAAGCCCCGTCCGGCTTTACCTCCGTCACGGTTCCCTCCACGCCAGGCGGCACCATACATTTATGAACGATAGCCCGGGTCTCCGGCACCTCCGCAATGATGGTTCCGCCCTGTACCATCTCGCCGACGCTTACCGTCATATGCACATCCCACATCCGGTCCGTATCCAGAGAATCAACACTGACACCCCGGGTGATGAATGCGCCTCCCGTGTCCGCGATCCGCTCCAGCGGACGCTCAATCCCGTCGAAAATATTATTCAGGATGCCGGGAGCCAGAGTCACAGACACCGCAGCATCGGATCCTTCCACCATCTCCCCCGGCTTCAGTCCCGATGTCTCCTCATACACCTGGATCGTCGTCATCTCTTTATCCAGGGAAATAACCTCGCCTACCAGTCTTTCATTTCCCACATACACCATCTCCGACATCTTAAAGTCCGTCTTTCCTTTCAGATAGACGACCGGACCGTTGATGCCGTAGATTTTTCCGATCCTGACACTATGCATCTTTGCCACCTCCCCGGAATATAAATTTCTGATATTCACTTTCCAGGGCGCCCTTAAATGCATGATCGATCAAAATATTCCGCCCCCTGATCACAGCACGGATGCCTCCCCTGAAGTCTTCCTTGCTCACAGTCAGCGTAAGCCCCGTATGCTCCTCCAGATATTCCTTTTTATCTTCATCTGTAGGATTGATATAGACCGTCATCGCTTCTCCGTCTGCAAAGGCCGCCGCCTTCTCAATATATTCGGTCAGAAGCTTCAGATAATCTTCTGTCTGCATATAATGATCAAGCAGGCTCTCCACTTCTGCAAAAAGCTTTTTCTTAAGCTCTGCCTGCGTCCGTCCCAGTTCCCTCTTCAGCTCCAGCTGTGCCTTGGAAGCCGCCATGTTCAACTGCTGCTTTGCACTGACCTTCTCCGCCTTGATCCGTGTCTCGGACTGCCGCTTTGCCTCCTGGCAATGCTGCTCAAACACCCCGTTCAGTGCTTCCTCATGCTGCCGGATGATCGCATTTCCCTCTGCTCTTGCCTCTTCCATTGCTGCTGTCTGCAGATGAAACATCTTTTCTTCTATCGTCAAGCGTGTCACCCTCTTTTCTATAGTTTCAGGCCGATCGCCTCATTTACATAAGAAGTGATAAAATCTTTCTTTCTCCCGGTCCCGTGCCGGTCAGGAATCTCTATCAGAAGCGGCATCGTTCTCTCCAGCTTGATCTCATCGATCAGATCCGGAAACTCCCGCCCGAATTTTTCCGTCAGCAGGATGATTCCTATGGTCTTGTCATTCATCGCCGTCTCGATCGCACTTTTCAGCTCCTGCCTTTCATGCACGACGACTCCGTCTACGCCTGCCAGCCGCATTCCTGTCAAAGTATCGACATTATCACTGATCAGATACATCTTCATCTTACAACTGCCCCAGGATCATGAAGGAAATGATCAGCCCATACAGGCAGACACCTTCTGCAAGACCCACGAAGATCAGAGATTTTCCAAGCGCGCCGGAGTCCTCGCTGATAGCTCCAAGGGCTGCGCTGGCCGCGCTGGCTACTGCAATTCCGCCGCCCACACAGGAAAGCCCTGTGGACAAGGCCGCCGCTATATATCCAAATCCTGTCGCATTAGAGGCAGCAGCGTCCGCCGTCTCCGCCGCCTGTACCGGGCTTCCTCCAAACAGCATAATCCCTGCGATCACAAATGCTCCGAAGAAGAAAAACACATTCGTTCCCACCGCCCGTTTATAGCGTTTCTTATTCCTCTCCCCGATCAGAAAATATCCAAACGGAATAATAATGCTTAAGATAAGCGCTGCAATGAGTAAAAATTTTACCGTTAATGTCATGATTCATATCCTCCTTCATTTATCATTAAACGTTACCGCTTTTTCTTCCGGCTGTTAAATGGTCTGAACTCTCTTCCTCCGCCTTTGTAAAACCTGCTGAACATTTCATAGTATTCCAGACGCAGCACCTGGATCCCTACGATCAGGCCTTCCAGTCCACAGACCACGATATTCCCGATCACGATCACGATCCAGTTGGGCGAGCCTTCACTGGCTCCCGCAAGCATCAGCACTACCTCCATAATGGCCGCATGGCTTACTGCAAACGCGCCGATACGGACATAGGAAAGTGTATTGGAAAAATAGCTCAGCAGTGTCTCAAAGAGTTCGAAAAATCCCTGGACCAGAAACATCACTTTGCCGCCCTCGATCTTTTTATGATTACGCTCCGCCAGATTAGTCAGCGGCTCCTTAAACAAGAATATCAGAATCGGGATCCCCAGGAAAACTGCCATCATGATATTTCCCGGCACCTTATGTCCCGTCATATACAGCACCACCGTCAGCACCAGAAATCCATAGAACAGAAGTCCTGCCACGCCGTTGCTGGAAAACCAGGCGTTCTCTGTGTCATGGCTTTTAAAGGCATTGACGATCTGAAAGATCATGACCAGAATGTTCAGCGCCATTCCAAATGCGATAGCCACCACGAATACCGTATTTAACTGCCCGATAAATGGCAGGTTCGTCATTGCCGCTGCCGGATGCAGCCACAGCGCCGGTATCACATCCTCAAATCCGAACACGCTGCCGAACAGCACCCCAAACGCCATGGAAAACAGGCCGGCTATCGAGATAATGCCTGCCAGACTGATCCTCTTCGTCAGATACAGGATTCCTCCAATGGCAAACAGGCAGAATCCCTGCCCCACATCTCCGAACATCGCTCCAAATATAAACGTATACGTCAGCGCCACAAAAATGGTCGGATCCATCTCTCCCGGCGAAGGCATCCCATACATCTTTACAAACATTTCAAAAGGTTTGAAAAACCTGGGGTTTTCAAGCTTGGTCGGCGGATCTCCGAAATATTTCTCCCGGTCCTCTTCCACCACAACCAGTACCTTATCATCCTTTTCCGTCTCTTTCAAAAGGGCCTCTACGTCCTCTTCCCCCATCCATCCGCAGATGATATAATAGTCTTCCTTGTCCTCGTCATCCTCCATCCGGGCGGCCATCTTGCGGATATCAAAATTATCGGCCAGCTCCTCCAGACGGCGCTGCGCGCCCTTGATCTGCGCGGCATGGCTTCCTATCAGATCTGCCACCTCGGCCTCTACCTTTTCTATCTGTTCGCCGGCATGGCTGATATCCTCTTTCAGACTTTCACATGCCTGTGCCGGCGTCCCTATGTATTCCTTTGAAAGCGGGATCTTCTCAAAATGCAGAGAATGAAATGTAGCATCTGTCTTTCCTGCATCTGCATTTGCTACAAAATAACAGCCATATACATAGTTTTCATTCCGCACGCCTTCCAGGAAGATCGCATTCAGATCTTCATACAGATATTTCTCCAGCCTCCGGTAATAGTCTACATTGATCCGTCCGAACCGGACTCTCATATACCGGTATCCCATTACATCATGAAGGTTTACCTCCAGCGGCCGGAACGGCTCCAGCACATTCAGCTTTTCGGTCAGCTCTTCCTTGTGCTTTTTCAGCCGTTCCTTACGCTCCATCAGTTCCAGATACTGATGATTCAGATCCCGGATCAGACCTGTCATGGCATCCTGGTCCATGGACAGATCCGGCTCTACCTTACTGTCCGTCAGCAGCGCGGCAAATTCTTCCGCCTTATTCAGAGGCTCCCTGTAGGGATTTACTTCCACAAACGGAAGCAGATTTTCCGTGGTTTTCAGCTCAGCGATGGCATTTTCCAGCTGCATCTCATGCCTGGACAGATACACCTGGCATACCCGGTCTATATCCGTTCTGGGACCGCTGATGCTCAAAAACTTCATCTTCACAATCATTGTTTCACACCTCCTAAGTACGCAAGCGTATCGCCCCTTGGCAGACCGTACCGGATACACTCCAGGGCTGTCGTCAGCTGATCGATCTCTTCTTCCTTCAGAAAAAGATAGGTATAGATCGATGCGATCGAATAAGGATTCTGCCTTCGGTCCGCAAGATAAAGCCTTCTCATACAGTCCTTATAAGCTCGTTCCATCGTCCTGCCGTCCCCAAGGTCAAACTTCTTTGCATACCGCGTCTGTTCCAGCTGACGGAAAAACTCCTCCACACTCGGCGCTTCTACCAGCGTCTTATATTCTCCCACACTCAGATGATAATGAATCGGAATCGTAAGGGAATATATCTGGGGCGGAAGCATATGATAATACTTCTTTGCCCGGTAGACCCACTGGATATTCAGCAAGTCAATTTTCGTCCCACAGTCTCTTGCATACAGTTCCAGCTCTTTCCCCTTTAAAATCCTTTTCTGCCGCTTCCACAGAGTCGTAAAATAATAAAGCTCCAGTGCCATATCATAGTCAAACAACCCTGCCGTCTCCAGCTCGCTGATCTTTTCAAGCGGCCGGTAATACTCTGTATCCTTAAGATTATCCACCAGCTCCGTGATATTCTTTGACGCCACCAGTGCATCGATGGATATCTGGGAATATCTTTGAAAAT
The DNA here is from genome assembly GCA_900553355.1 of uncultured Lachnospiraceae bacterium. Taxonomy (GTDB): domain Bacteria; phylum Bacillota; class Clostridia; order Lachnospirales; family Lachnospiraceae; genus Merdimonas. The sequence goes on along the minus strand of USDK01000001.1, from coordinate 54,893 downwards.
ACTCCTTTTTATAATCCAGATCAAACGGGACCTGATAATGATTAAACACAATCCTCAGACAGTAATTGATCACATCAATCTCATAACGCTTCCAGTAGGTTTTCAGAAATTGTTTCTGTTCCATGCCTGCAAACCGGAAGATCCTGCTGTAATCATCAAACAGCGACTGATAGAGGATCTTCTCCGCATTTCCCCTGTGATACAGCGCGCTGTCCATCCGTTCCAGATATGAGGCATATGCCGGCTTCCCTTTCAAAAAGTCGATCACTTCCGGGACACTGTGCATTCCGGCAATCTGTTCAAAATCGGCTTCTGTCAGAAGCTTCGCCTGCATAGCCCGTATCTTTGTCGCGATCCCGCTGTATCTCATGACATTTCCCATAAGCTACACCTCTAAAATATTTTTCAGGATCTCCTGTGCATACTGCGTATGATTTTTTTCATATTCTTCTTTTAAAGTCTCGATGGAAGACCGGTTCTTAATCCTTAGTTCCTCCAGAGCCTGATCCATCTGCTCCTTCGCTTCAGTCTGGATCCGTTCCAGTTCCCTTCCAGTCTCCTCCTTCAGCCTTTTGTCAAATGCATCTCGTTTCCCCTGGATGTCCTTTTCCACTTCAGACTTTTGTTCCATGGCATGTTCTACAACTGCCTCGGCTGTCTTTTCAATCTCCGCCAGTTTCTCAACGATAGAATCCATACCCTGTCCTCCGTTTTCGTTTCAAAATTCCAATATATTTATAATAATACACTGATTTTTTCGAAATTTCCACAGATATTTCAGTCAAAAGAACCCGGCAGATCTTGCATTGACTTTTTGATTCTGGAAAGATAAACTATAATGCGTAAAAAACGCTGAATTTTAAGGAGGAAACGCTATGCGCCTTAGAAATATCCCCCGCGCCGAGAGCGTTCTTGATGGCTGCCAAGAAGTCGTTAAGAATGCATCCATATATCGGGGACACTGGAAAGAAGTCTTCGGAAACGATCATCCTGTCCACATCGAGATCGGTATGGGAAAAGGAAAATTTCTCCTCTCCCTTGCCAGACAAAACCCTCAGATCAATTATATCGGCATTGAACGCTATTCCAGCGTCCTGCTGCGGGCTGTGGAAAAATATGAAGCTTCCAGAGATGCCGCCGAAAAGACACTCTCCAACATCCGCTTTCTCTGCATGGATGCCCGCGAGCTGGCCGACGTCTTTACTTCCGGGGAAGTGGAAAAGATCTATCTGAACTTTTCAGATCCCTGGCCAAAGGCCAGACACGCCAGAAGACGCCTGACCTCATCGGAATTTCTTTCCATATATGACCAGGTACTGGCATCCGGCGGGACCGTGGAATTCAAGACTGACAACCGCTCCCTCTTTGACTTTTCCGTAGAGGAGGTCCAGTCTTCCCCCTTGTTCGATCTGTCTGCCCTGACTTATGACCTTCATCACGACAGCCAGATGAACCAGGGAAATATCATGACAGAATACGAAGAGAAATTTTCCGCCGCCGGCAATCCCATCTGCAAATTGACAGCCAGAAGGAAAGCCTAGGTTCCCACCTGCATATATTAATAAGGAAATATCATATCTGGAGGGAAATATATGAGACATCGAAGCAGAAAAAATTTCAGGCAGAAAATGTGTGAATTCACTTACCGCTGTCCTCGTTTCCGCCAGGGAATCCGTCGTATGAACGCTTCTATAAAGGAAGTTTTCCGTATATTAAACCCCAGATGCTAGGAGGCCAGTTGTAATGCGCCATTTAACCACAGACAGTTTTGATCAGGTGATCCGGGATTCTTCCCTTCCGGTCGTTGTCATGTTTTATGCCAGCTGGTGCAGCAAGTGCGCAATGATGAAACCAGTTGCCGAAGATCTGGAAGCCGAGTTTCTGGATCAGATTCTTTTTTGCGAAGTAGATGTCGACGAGTCCGACATTCTGGCCGGCGAATATGCCGGCGAAGTCGTCCCTGCTTTCGTATGTTTTCAGGATGGAACCTGTCTTGGAAGTATGAGCGGGATCATCGGGGAAACACTGCTAAAACAGCGGCTACAGAAAATCTTCAGAAAGACTTAATGTAGATTTTATTTGCAATTATGAGCAGATATGTTATATTGAATAATGTATAAATCAAGGAAAAGGGGGCTTGGTGAACACACCACGCATATGAAAAAAATGAAAAGAACATTACCAGTAGTTTTGGCAGCTGCCCTTTGTACGGCTTCACTTCCGCTGGCCGTACAGGCTGACAGCTCCAACGTTGTAACTCTGGGCGCAAACCTGTCTGAAGAACAGAAGACGTCCATGTATGAATATTTCGGTACATCTCCCGATCAGGTACAGACGATTGAAGTCACCAATGCAGATGAGCGTCAGTATATGGAAGGGATCGCATCCGAAGAACAGATCGGGACCAGAACCTACAGCTGTTCTTATGTGGAACCCACTTCTGACGGCGGTATCCAGGTAAAGGTTGCAAACCTGACCTACGTGACCAGTTCCATGATCGCCAGTACCCTGACGACCTCCGGTGTGGAAAACTGTAACGTAGTTGCTGCTTCTCCGATCGCTGTATCCGGAACAGGTGCCCTGACTGGTATTATGATGGCATACGAGACCGCCAGCGGCGAGACTCTTGACGAAGGACAGAAAGCCGCGGCTACTGAAGAACTGGTGACCACCGGCGAACTGGCCGACGCTGTCGGCGATGAAGCAGCCACCGGCCTGATGAATGACGTCAAGGAACAGGTAATCGAAGACGACATCAGCGATCCGTCCGAGATCCAGGACGTTGTCAATGATGCCGCCAAGACCTATAACATTACGCTGACTGAAGACCAGATGAACAAGATTACTTCTTTGATGGAGAACATCTCACAGTATGACTATGATGTCAAGGCTCTGAAAAACACGCTGGATAACCTGGACGGAAAAAGCGGCGGATTCTTCTCCAACTTATGGGATTCCATCACTGGATTCTTCGGTGGTGAATCCACTGGCGGTATCATCAACGACACCAAGGACGACATCTTAGGATCCGACGTTGTGACCGACAGTACTCTGGATTCTTCTGATTCCGGGAATTCAGACGATAACGAAAAAGAAAGCGGCGGATTCTGGAACAGTATCGTAAGCTTCTTTGAAAACCTCTTCGGCGGCAGCGATGACACCGACACTGCAGATGAGACAACTGACACCACCGACGAGACCACCGATGAGACAACTGATGAAACGACAGATGAACTCACAGACGAGACAGATGGCACAGAAGAAACAGACGAGACCACTGATGAAAATGCAGCTGAGGATGCCGGATCCGAAGACGCTGCTTCTGATGAGAACTCAACAGACGGTACTGGTGCAGACACCACAACCAATTCCGGCGCCGATACTACAGGCAATACCGGTACAACAGAGAATGCTCAGACAACACCATAGATTCCTGAGTGATATCAGAATTTCGAAAAAGAGCGCGGGGCTTTTGCCCAGCGCTCTTTTTCAATCCCTTGATTCTTTATCATCAGCAACTCAATCTCTAAAATTCAAAGATTGCAACGCCATACGGTGACAACGGATAAGCAAACGAGTACGGTCTTCCGTCACACTCCTGCTTTACCGCCTTGTAAACCGGCTTCTTCTCGCGTCCGTTTCCGCCATACTGTTCTTCATCACTGTCCAGCACCAGCTTATACTGCTTTCTCCTCGGAACACCTACCCGGTAATCCGCCCACTCCATCGGAGTGAAGTTGCAGATAAACAGCAGGTTCTTTTTGTTGTCCTTGGAATGTCTCATAAAGCTGAATACACTTCTGTACCGGTCGTCTGCATTGATCCACTCAAAGCCCTCCCAGGAATCATCCATCTCATAGAGCGCTTTATTCTTCTTGTACAGATGCAGAAGATCACGGAACCAGTTCTGGATTGCCTGATGCTCTTTCTCTGCCAGCAGGAACCAGTCAAGCTCCCTTTCTTCGCTCCATTCTCTGAGCTGGGCAAATTCCTGTCCCATAAAGAGCAGCTTCTTTCCTACATGCCCGATCATGAACGCATATCCAACCTTCAGATTTGCATACTTATCAAATCCCAGTCCCGGCATCTTGTTCAACATGGAACACTTCAGATGCACCACCTCGTCATGGGACAGTACCAGGATATAATTCTCACTGTAGGCATAACTCATTGCAAAAGTCATCAGGTTATGATTATCTTTCCGGAAATATGGATCCAGCTTCATATATTCTGTAAAATCATGCATCCATCCCATATTCCACTTCAGGCTGAAGCCCAGGCCATCCTCTTCCACCGGTCCTGTCACCTTCGGCCAGGCCGTGGACTCCTCCGCGATCATAAGCGCTCCCGGATTGCGTCCCAGCACTACGGAATTCAGATGCTTGAAAAAATCAATGGCTTCCAGATTTTTATTTCCGCCATATTTGTTTGCCACCCACTGTCCGTCCTGTTTTCCATAATCCAGGTACAGCATCGATGCCACCGCATCCACACGGAGCCCGTCCACATGATATCTCTCAATCCAGAACAGGGCATTGGAGATCAGGAAATTGCGTACTTCATTCTTTCCATAGTCAAAGATCTTGGTTCCCCAGTCCGGATGCTCCCCTTTCCTGGGATCCTGATATTCATATGTCGGTGTCCCGTCAAAATCCGCAAGGCCATGTGCATCTCTTGGAAAATGTGCCGGTACCCAGTCCAGGATGACACCAATTTTATTTCTATGGAAATAATTAATCATCCATGCAAAATCTTCCGGCGTGCCGTAGCGAGACGTCGGAGCAAAATATCCGGTCACCTGATAGCCCCAGGATCCGTCATAGGGGTGCTCCGCAATCCCGATCAGTTCAATATGGGTATATCCCATATATTTCATATACTTGACGGCTTCCCGCGCAAACTCCCGATAAGTATAGAACCCTTCGTCCTCCCGTCCGGGATGCCGCTTCCAGGATCCGATATGCGCCTCATAGATAGACATCGGCTCCTTGGTGTGATCCCAGCCTGCGCGATGCTCCATCCATACACTGTCCGACCATTTGATCCGGGACAGGTCATAGACCTTCGATGCTGTTCCCGGTCTTAATTCTGCATGGAACGCAAAGGGATCAGCCTTAAAAATATATTCTCCCTTATACGTCTTGATGCAGTATTTATACATGTCATACTGCTTGATCCCCGGTATAAAGCATGTGTAGATTCCCAGCGGCTCTTCCCTCTCCATGGGATTTGCCTCCATATCCCAGTCGTTAAACTCCCCGACTACGGATACCTCTTCTGCATGAGGCGCCCACACTGCAAAATATGCCCCTTCTGTCTTTCCGTCTTTTACAATATGGGCTCCCAGCTTATTATAAATCTCATAATGATTTCCCTGGCCATAGAGGTACTGGTCCAGCTCTCCTACTTCATATGGTTTCTTTTTTTTCTTTGCCATATTGAACCCCCACATTTCTGTCCTAATATATCCATATTATACTTTAGATGGCTCAAAAAAAAAAGAGTTTTGACAAATCTATCTGTCAAAACCCTTAATTTTTTCCTTAAATCTTAAAATCTTCTTCTTTTAAGATAATTCTGTCTGAATCGTCAGTTCCTTTACCGAAAACACGTCTTGCAAGATGCTTTACGTTTGCTTTCTGGGAATGATCGATCGCCTCATCCATGATCTCTTTGACTTCTGCAACAGATACGGCATGATCCTCTCTCTGCATCACATCAATCCTGCTGTACAGAGCCAGGATACCCATTTCATCCAGCTTATATCCATTTTCCTTAGCATAGGTCTGTCCAAAAGTCACCAGCTCATCATTGATGAATACCGGAAGCTCCAGCTTCGATGTAAACTTCTTTTTAAATTCCGGACTGATCGCCAGCATTCTTTCCAGTGGCTTCCGCTGATCCTCAAGGACGAACAGAAGCTCTCCGGTCTTCTTCTCCATCAGATAATTCAGCTCTTTGATGGTTCTGGAATTCAGCTTTCCGGCCTTTTCAATAATGATCGCGCCGCCGCGAAGCTTCTGGATAATATTCGTCAGTTCTTTTTTATTCAAAGACTCTCCGGTTACGATCGCCACTTTACCCTGCTTTAAGTTTCTCTGCTTCTGAATCGCTTTCACAATGTCTACAGCAAGCACCGTCTTTCCGGAACCTTTTCGTCCGACCACCAGCAGGTTGCCGGTCTTGGATGTTCCTTCTCTTTGTGCTCTCCTGTCATTGTCAAGCACTTCCACGATCTGTTCACTCATACCTCTGACCGGAACAAAGTAAGAGAACAGCTTCTTCTGCTCCTCGGTAAGTCCGGCCTTCAGTCCGATTTCACTGGTCGCGCTCAGGTCATACCTTCCTGTTACTACAAATCCGGTATCAAAAGGAACACCGCTTCCCTTAGACTTCTTAATTCTCTCCTGGATCTCTTCCTCCGAAGGCTCTTCAATCTCCAGATCCTCTGCCTCAAAGTCATTTTCATCCAGGTCCTCTTCCTCGAAATCTTCTTCGTCCAGGTCCTCTTCCTCGAAGTCCTCTTCGTCCAGGTCCTCTTCCTCAAAGTCCTCTTCGTCCAGGTCTTCTTCTTCAAAGTCGTCTTCGTCTAAGTCCTCTTCCTCAAAGTCAGCTTCTTCAAAATCCTCTTCCTCTTCGAAATCGTCCTCAAAATCATCGACAAAGTCATCCTCAAAGTCGTCTTCGTCTAAATCCTCTTCCTCAAAATCGGCCTCTTCGAAGTCGGCCTCTTCAAAGTCTTCTTCAGCCGGTTCTTCTTCTATGACTTCGGCCTCGACTTCTTCGGGTTCTCCAGACTCCTCTTCAAAATCTTCATCGAAGTCTATATCCAAATCATCAAAGTCTTCATAATCGTCTTCGATCTCAAAGTCTTCCTCGAAATCTTCTGACTCTTCTGACTTCTGATCCATCTCCGCAACCAGCTTCACAAGATCATCCGGGATCCTCTGTGTTTTACCTTCCGCAAAAGCATTGTCAAGAAGCGCTTCTTTCTCGGCCTCTTCTGCTGCCTTCCTTGCCGCCTCTTCCTCAGCGGCCTTCCTTGCTGCTTCTTCCTCAGCGGCCTTTCTCGCAGCTTCCTCTTCCGCCGCTTTTCTTGCTGCCTCTTCCTCAGCGGCCTTTCTTGCCGCCTCTGCTTCGGCTGCCTTGCGCTCTACTTCCCGGCGTTCTTCCTCCTGCCGGCGTCTTGCTTCTTCTCTTTCTTTCTGAAGCCTTTCCTCATCCTTTGCCTTCTGCTGTTCGATCGCTTCTGCATTTTCCTTCTGCTTTTCTTCCCACTCCTGAAGAATATCATCGATCCGCATCTGGCTGGTGATTCTTAAGTCTTCTTCCTTTTTCTCCATAGCCTCTTTTTCGATATTAATACCGCTTGCGACAGCCACGCCATTTGCCAGCGCCTCTTTCAGTGTCGCGCCCTTTACCACCTGAGTGATTGCTGAATGCTTTTTCGGCTCTTCTTCCTCCGCCTTTTCCTCAGGTTCGTCTTCTGTATCTTCCATGGTTCTTTCCATTTCTTCCACGGCTTCTGCAAGATTGTCAGCCGGAGCAGAAGCAGGAACTTCTTCTTCTTCTGCTTCCTCCACAACTTCTGCGTCCTGGACTTCTTCCTCTTCACTCTCAACTGCTTCTGTCTGAGGCGGTTCCTCTTCCTGGACCTCCTCTGCCTGCAGCGTTTCTTCTTCTTTGTCGTTCGCCGGTGCTTCTTCCACAACCGGCGCAGCAGCCTTCTCTTTCTTAGGAGCCCCCGGCCTGCTGTCATATTTTTCCTGCTGCAGCGGCGTCAGCGGCTTATATTTCATCTTTAATTCCATTGCTTTATAGACATATTTGCCCTCGCTGAACCACAGGATCAGATCATCACACTCTTCCAGACATTCTGCTGTCATACCTGCCTTATGGTATAATTCCGCCAGCTCATATGCCCATTTTTCGACATACTCCGCCTTCTTAAAATCTTCCAGCGCTGAAATCTGCTCTGTGAGAGGCGCTCCCTGGGCCTTGAGAATCTTATACTTTAATATGTACTGATTCGGATCCCTGGGCGCCAGCTTTACAAACTCCTCATAGCAGTCAGAAGCTTCCTCTACGTCATTGATCTTAAGTGCCAGTGTCCCTAACCGATACACGATCTTCCTGCTTCCCGGAGATCTGTCAAATGCCACAAATAAAATGTCCCGGCTCTTCTGATACTCTCCGTTATACTCATAGATCTCACTGACAGTATTCAGCATCGATGCGCTTTTTACCCTGTGCCAGTCAATGGTGTCCGCGATCTCCATGGCCTTTTTATACTGCTTGTTTTCCATGTATTCAAGCATCTGTTCCGTTTTTACCCGATATTCATATTTATCCAAATCTCTCACCTCAAAATTTATTTATAATGCTTGTTATTTCTATAATTATACGTATATAAGTTTATCATACGCTATATATATTGTCAAAATATACGAGAAAATTTGTTACAAAAATATTACAAACTGCACATTTCATGATATGATATAACTATATTTTTATAAGGAGGCGCATCATGAAACTTTCATTAAACGGAATCAAAAACAAAGCGGACTGGGAAGCGGCGGGCATTACTCTTCCCGGCTATGATGTGGAAGCAGCGGCCGAAAAGGCAAAAGCAGCTCCCCGCTGGGCTCACTTCGGAATCGGCAATATCTTCCGTATCTTTATCGGCGGTATCGCCGACGGTATGCTGGAAAATGGTGATCTTGACACTGCCCTTACCTGTGTGGAGACCTTTGACTACGATGTTGTGGACAAGATCTACAATCCTTTTGACAATCTGGGGTTAAGCGTCATCCTTCACACAGACGGGACCAGAGACTACAAGGTGCTTGCTTCCTTCGGCGAGGCCATCAAGGCACAGAGCAGCGATGCGGCTTTATGGGCACGGCTGAAGGAAATCTTTTCCGCTCCTTCTCTCCAGCTCGTTTCCTTTACTATCACAGAAAAGGGTTACGCTCTCACGACTTCCACCGGAAGCTATCTGCCTTATGTACAGGCAGATATTGACAACGGACCAGACAAGGCTACCGGCGCTATGGGTATCGTAACTGCCATGCTTCTGGAGCGGTACCGCAGCGGCAAAACTCCTCTTGCCCTGGTTTCCATGGATAACTGTTCGAAAAACGGCAGCCTTCTTCGCAGATCTGTCCTGACCATGGCAGAAGAGTGGCAGAAAAAGGGATACGTTGACCAGGGATTTATTGATTATGTGAGCGACGAATCTGTAGTCGCCTTCCCCTGGACCATGATCGATAAGATCACGCCTCGCCCAAATCCGGATATTGCGGCAGATCTGGAAAAGCTTGGTCTTCAGGATATGGAACCTGTAGAAACCTCTAAGCGTACTTATATTGCTCCGTTTATCAACGGTGAAGATCCGCAATACCTGGTAATCGAGGATAACTTCCCTAATGGACGTCCTCCTCTGGAAAAGGGCAAAGGCGTTTATCTTGGCAGCCGTGATACGGTCAACAAATCAGAACGGATGAAAGTCACCGCACTGTTAAATCCGGTTCACTCTGCCGTTGGTCCTTTCGGAGTCCTGCTGGGCGAAGAATATTTTGCCACTATGATCAACAACGACCCAAAGCTGATGAAGCTGGCAAAAATGGTGGCCTATGATGAAGGATTCCCAATGGTTGAAAGCCCTGGTATCATCGATCCGAAAGCATTCGTGGACGAACTGTTCCAGCTTCGTTTTATCAACGAGTATCTTCTGGATACCAACATCCGGCTTTGCACCGACGAATCCCAGGGTCTGGGTATCCGCTTCGGTGAAACGATCAAGGCATACACCGCAAAATACGGCAGCGCAGAGAGGCTGACCGCCATCCCGCTGGGTATCGCAGGATTTCTCCGGTATATGATGGGCGTAGATGATCAGGGTAATTCCTACACCCTGGCCCCGGATCCTCTGGCAGGTGAAATGAACGAGGCTCTGAAAGACATTGTGATCGGAAAGCCGGAAACCTTAAAAGATCAGTTAAGGCCGATCCTTTCCAATGAAAAGATATTCTTTACCAACCTCTATGACAATGGTGTCGGTGAGAAAATCGAAGGTTACTTCCGCGAAATGATCGCAGGCAAGGGAGCTGTCCGGGCAACGATTGATAAATATATGTAAAAGAAAACAGCCATTACGGTCACCGTGACCATAATGGCTGTTATATATTTAATTTTATCATACTTTTTATTTTTTATCGGAGGATTTATCTTAAATTCTTCTCGTCCCTTTTATCTATGTTTTATTTTATAGATAGAATATAACTCAAAGTCTCGGATAAACGAATCTCTTCTCTTTTATCTTTGATACCTTATCTATACTCCTCCTGTATCTATATAATCTACTTTCATGGCTATTATAATATCTATAACTGTTCCAATTATAGCCAGTGCCCTTATTATTTGTCTATAATCGTATTAAGTTATTCCTTCTATAACCTTTCGCTTATATAGTGTCTCGTATAAATCTGATATATTAGGTAATGTTTCTTTACACATCTTCTAATATCTTTGAACTATTGTGGTATCCTTTTTCAATATGTCTGCAGATAGAATTTTCTTTCTTAAAAATTGTATCCGGCTTTTCTTCTTCTCCGACTTCTCTTTTCATTCTGTATTTTCCGGATTATCTTTCTTTCTGGTAAAGGCTTATTCTATAGGAACGATAATCTGCCATACCACTGACATATTGAATTTTAAATTCTGCTGCTGTGTCCAATGGATTAAGCCTCCTTTTCTTCGTATTTCCAAATCAATGTATTTTTTATGATTCCCTTTCTCGTCAGGAAGTCATTTCTTATTGATCTTTGGATTGATTATATAGTAGCACCGGAGTTTTCTTTTGTCAACACTATTTTTCTATTTTTTATTAATTAATCTATAATTATTTTTGTTCAATTAAATTATCTGAATATTCTGTCTTATCCCCGAAGCTGGTTGATAAAATGCTCCAGCCTGCCAATAGCCTCCTTCAAATCTGCAATGGAATACGCATAAGAGATACGAAGATATCCTTCCCCACTCTCTCCAAAGGCTGTCCCCGGAACAGCGGCCACATTCTCCTCCTGCAGAAATCGGGTGGCAAATTCTTCTGAGGTCATGCCAAATTCCCTGATGCCCGGGAACACATAGAATGCCCCATAGGGTTCAAAACATTCCAGCCCCATCTTTTTGAATTCATGCAGAAGGAACCGACGCCTCTGATTATAGGATTCTCTCATTGTTTCCACATCTCTCTCGCAGTTTCTGAGCGCCTCTACTGCCGCATATTGACTGGTAGTGGGGGCACACATGATCGCATATTGATGGATCTTTGTCATCTGCCCGATGATCCGGGCCGGACCGCATACATATCCAAGTCTCCACCCCGTCATCGCAAATCCTTTGGAAAATCCATTGATGACCAGCGTCCGTTCCCTCATTCCCGGCAGAGACGCAATCGAACAATGGCTTCCGTTATAGGTCAGTTCAGAATAGATTTCATCTGAAACCACGTAAAGATCATGCTCGATCACAGTTTCTGCGATCGGCTCCAGATCCTCACGAGTCATAACAGCTCCTGTAGGATTGTTTGGAAATGGCAGCACCAGAAGCTTGGTCCGTGGGGTAACTGCCGCCTCCAGTTCTTCCTTTGTCAGTTTAAATTCATTTTCCTGCCGCAGAGGTATGATCACTGGAACTCCATCCGCCAGTACAGCGCATGGCAGATAGGACACATAACTCGGCTGAGGGATCAGTACTTCATCGCCGGCATCCAGCATCGCGCGAAAGGCAAGATCAATGGCTTCGCTTCCTCCTACCGTCACCAGCACTTCCCCGGACGGATCATAAGACACCTTTATTGTCCGTTCCAGATACCGGCTGATCTCATTTTTGAGTTCCTTTAATCCTGCATTGGATGTATAGAATGTCTGCCCTCGCTCCAGAGAATAGATTCCTTCTTCCCGTACTCTCCAAGGGGTATCAAAGTCTGGTTCCCCGACGCCAAGAGATATGGCGTCCTCCATTTCATTTACAATATCGAAAAACTTACGGATCCCCGAAGGAGCCAGTGCTGCTGCTTTTTTAGATATAGGGTCTCTTCTCATGGTGTAATCAGCATCCTTTCTCCTTTGGATTTTTTAGCGAGTATTGTTCCGTGATCCTTATACTTTTTCAGGATGAAGTATGTAGACGTGCTGATCACCTCTTCGATAGGCGCCAGTTTACTGGAAACAAACCGCGAGATTTCCTGAAGCGTCCTCCCCTCGATGGTAACCATCAGGTCATATCCGCCGGAGATCAGATATACTGCCGAAACCTCCGGATAATTATATATTCGTTCCGCCACTCGGTCGAATCCCTGATCTCTCTGGGGTGTTACACGCACTTCGATCAGTGCATTCACAAGCTCGACTCCCGCCCGGTCCCAGTCGATCAGCGTATGATAACCGCAGATGATATGTTCTTTTTCCATCGCAGCCACCTCATTGGCAATCACAGTCTCATCTGTTCCAAGAAGAACGGCCAGTTCACTGAGGTCAATCTTGCTGTCAGTTTCAAGGGTAAGCAGTATCTGTTTTCTAATGTCGTCCATGCCTTCTTCCTCCTTTAATCAATGGATCTGTAAAAATAAATAATGATATTATATCCTACTTCCCTTGATTTGTCACCCTCTATAAAATAATATCCCCTGTTTTCTGATAATTTTCCAAAGAATAGACCTCGATCACATTCCCCTGCACCACGTACAGACTTTCTCCGATATATACTCCTCTTGCGCTCCTGCTGCCGCTGCCGTTGATCTCTTCTTCCATGCGGCAGTCAAACCCGTTCGCCTCATCATATCCAAATACAAAGTACATCTGCCCTCCTTCCCCGTAGCCGGAGAATCCGATCAAACCTGTCTGCGGATCTATCAGCACCGCCTTATAGTCGTAAAACAGATCTGTATGGTAGACATGTTCCAGAACCAGCGTATTTTCTTCTGTCACATTCCGAGGATCCGATATATCAAACATTGTAAGCTTCACGCCGTCTGTAATCTGCGTTCCCTCCTCTACATCCATGCCGATGCCAAGAAGCTTTCCTTCTCCATATACATGAAGATATTCAGAAAATCCCGGTATTTTCAGTGTTCCCAGGATCGTCGGCTTCTCTGGATCTGACAGATCTACGCTGAATAACGGATCCGTTTCCTTAAAGGTAACGAAATAAGCCGTATCTCCCATAAATCTGGCGGAATAGATCCGCTCTTCTTCTGCCAGCCCCTCGATAGCTCCCACTTTCTCCAGATCCTGATCCAGCACATAGACCGAATTCGTATCATCCACGGTTGTTACCAGCCTTAAAAATCCATGATATTCATCAATGGAAAAGCTGTCGTTAAGATAGCCCTCAAAACTCCCCTGTGCCTCTCCTTTCAGCACACCGCTGTCATACGACAGTCTGCGTATAGCTGTTGTCTCTGCCCCCGATGACTGCCAAAGAGTCTCATAGTAATAAATGTTTTGATTACTTACATACAGTTCTCCTCCTTTGGACAGCAATGCCTTGCTGTCACTGATCTGATCAGGGCTATCCAGGTTGACAGAGGAGACAACTTCGTACATATCCGCCTTTTCTGTCTGCGGAAGATAGATATCCGTTTCTTTCATCACTTTATCGTTAATCTCCGGAAGATATGAGTCCAGATTTCTTGGCTCTGGTCCGCTTAGAAGATCTACATAATAACTGCTGAAAAGATAAAGATATCCGTCCGACACCCGTGATGACTGATAGCTGCCACTCTGGGCCACCCTTCCGGCCTCCCTGGGATGGGAAGGATCCTGGATATCATAAGTGACCGCCTCCGTCCGAAAACCAGAGTCCTCTGAACATTCTGCCACCAGAACCAGCTTTCCCTCCGCCAGATAAATCTCATAAATATACTCGCCCTTTTCCAGTTCAATGGCTCCCACTTTCTTCATCTGATCTCCACAGGTATCAACCACAGCCACTGTCCGGCCATCATCCTGAAGCACGTACAGATATCTGCCGTCTGTCTTGACCACATCCCCCTCGTCCACGCCTTCCTGCCTTACATTTGTCTGGGAATATTCCACGCCTCCCACGTCCTGCACGCTGCCCGTTTCTGCTGTAGATGAGCTGTCCGCTGAAGCCGTCATATTCCGTGCTGCCATACCTGACGATGCCGACTCCTCCGTCCCGGAACTTGCGATAGCCTCTGCGCTTTTTTCCACATATTCATAGATTTTCTGATAATCTGATGCGGTCTGCATCTTTCCTCCGGTGTCTGCCAGCCTGTCTTCCATCCAGGACATCCTCTGCTGTGTATCTGTCCCGGATCCATCTCCTCTGTTCCAGAACAGTATCCCGGCCGCAAATACCACGCAGGCCGCCGCGATCGATCCAGCCACACACAGTCTTTTTCGATATCGTCTGATCTCACCTGCCGCTTTCTCACTTTCCAGTTTTTTTTGAATTCCTTCCGGGTCTAGTGTTTCCGGAATTTCTATCTGTCCGGCCATCTCCCGGATACGCTCCAGCATTTCCTGCTCTTTTTTGTCCATACGTCCTCCTTTGACTCACCTTAACATAGCTTCCATCTTCCGCAACGCACGGCTTCTCCTGGATCTGACAGTATTCGCGTTCTGCCCCAGCATCTGTCCGATTTCCCGGCTGTTGTATCCGCCAAACACTGACAGACCAATGATCTCTTTTTCCTCGTCCGTCAGGACTCCAAACGCCCTTCTGACATCCAGTGCTTCTGCATGATCTACCTCCTGATCCGGAAGCTCCGCGGCCGCATCCTCCTGACTATGTATTTCTCTTCCCATTGTCCTTCGTCTCTTCTTACAGATATTCGCCAGAATTGTGAAAATCCAGCTTTTGAATGACCCAGGCTTTCTAAGCTTCCGGATATTCCCATAAGCCGTCATCACTGCCTCGCTGACCGCATCTTCCGCATCCTGGGGATGTCCCAGGATACAGAACGCATAACGGTACAGATCCGGGAAAACACTCTCGTACATCTGCGCAAACGTGGCCTCATCACATCTCATATCTTCTCCTCCCTGTCAGATATGACCTACGATACTTTTTAATTGTTGTCTATATATTAGAGTCTAAAAGGGACGGAAATGTTGCACCCGATCCTGATTTTCCTGCTGATTTTTCGAAAAAAGAGGCACCTCGCCCTGGCTCTTTTTTATTGCCCTGGCAAAGATGCCTCTTATGTTCCTCTATTTCTTATCCCCGATAATAATTGATCAGGCAGCCTTTCACGATAATCTCGCGCTCTGCATCTGTCATATCTCCAAGCTTAAAGGAGACTTCTTTCAGTTCTCCGTCTTTGACCACGTAAGCCTTCACCTCAGAAGCTTTGTCTTCGATGGCCTTGCGGATCTTGGGTACAAAGATATAGTCTCCGTTCTGGAAGCTTAAGTGATCATGCTCTTCCTCCGTGATAAACGGAAGCATACCCCAGTTAATCAGGTTGGAGCGGTATCTCTTGGTTGCATACTCATTGGCAATATTTGCCCATCCGCCCAGTACCTTCTGGCAGGATGCAGCCTGCTCTCTGGCAGAGCCGTCTCCCGGCTTCACTGCAAAGATCGTACTTCCGATGCCAAGGTTGCCTTCTCCTGCTTCCGGGAACTTTGTCTGTACCGTCTTCATCACTGGTTTTAACTCTTCCAGGACTTCCAGCGGACATGTCCCTGCCTCGATAGCCTTTTCTGCTTTCTGAACTTCTTTTGCACGGCCTACATATGCCGGATCCTTCCTTGAAAGAGCAAACTCTGCAAGCCCCAGTGGGTTGGAACGGTAGGAAGATGTTTCTCCGGACGGGATCAGCTCATCCGTTGTCGTCACCGGATCATGGATCTCGGACACCACCTTAAGAAGGAGGTTCTCCGGAAGCGCCGGCATTTCCGGCCAGTCTTTGATATTTGGTCCGAACTTGATCTCTACGGACGGATCTGCCACGCCTTTGCTGTCAAAGACACGGTTCGCGTAGATATTCTGATCGAAATGGTACTTTCTTCCTTTATATTCTACATCCATCGCTGTTGCAGGCGTCAGGAATCCTTTATTTGCAGCAGTTGCCGCAATGGAACGCGCATCCATCAGTGCCACCGATGCGATCTGACCACTCTGCAGCTTGGATCCTTCACGGTTCGGGAAGTTTCTTGTGGAGTGGCGGATAGAAAATGCATTGTTTGCCGGCGTGTCGCCCGCTCCAAAACATGGGCCGCAGAATGCTGTTTTCACAATGGTTCCGGCCTCCATCAGATCAGCCACTGCCCCGTTCTTCACCAGTTCCATATAAATCGGTGTACTTGCCGGATATACGCTGAACGTAAACTCGTCCGAACCAATATAGTGTCCGCGGATAATGTCTGCTGCCGCACAGATATTTTCAAATCCGCCGCCTGCACATCCTGCGATAATTCCCTGGTCTACATACAGTTTTCCGTCCACAATCTTGTCCTGGAGTGAATAGTCTACTGCGCCGTCCAGGCTGACCAGCGCCTTTTTCTCTACATCATGGAGGATATCCTCTAAGTTTGCATTAACTTCATCGATGGTATAAGTATTGGACGGATGGAACGGCATTGCGATCATCGGTTTGATCTCGCTTAAGTTGACGTATACCATACCGTCATAGTAGGTTACATCTCCCGGATTCAACTCCTGATAATCCTCTACGCGTCCGTGGATCTCATAGAATTCTTTGATCTTCTCATCTGTCTTCCAGATAGAGGAAAGGCAGGTGGTCTCTGTAGTCATTACGTCAATGCCGATACGGAAGTCCGCACTTAACTTCTCTACCCCCGGTCCTACAAATTCCATCACTTTATTATTCACATACCCGTTGGCGAAAGTCGCGCCGATAATGGCAAGAGCCACATCCTGTGGACCCACTCCCTTCATCGGTTCTCCGTCCAGGTAAATACCTACCACCTGGGGCATCTTAATATCATAGGTTTTATTCAGCAGCTGCTTTACCAGCTCCGGTCCGCCTTCTCCCATAGCCATGGTTCCAAGCGCCCCATACCGGGTGTGGCTGTCAGATCCTAAGATCATCTTACCTCCGCCTGCAAGCATTTCTCTGGCATACTGATGAATGACAGCCTGATGAGGCGGCACATAGACTCCGCCATACTTCTTGGCACAGGTCAGGCCAAACATATGATCATCCTCATTGATCGTACCGCCTACCGCGCACAGAGAATTATGACAGTTGGTCAGTACATAGGGAATCGGAAACTTTTCCAGTCCCGAAGCCCTGGCTGTCTGGATGATTCCCACAAATGTGATGTCATGGGAGGTCAGTTTATCGAACTTGATCTGGAGTTTCTCCATGTTTCCGGAAGTATTGTGATCCTTCAGAATCCCGTAGGCCATGGTATTTTTAGCCGCATCTTCCGCTGAGATCTCCTGTCCGGTGCGCGCTTTTACTTCCTGAGCGCTTTCCACGATCTCGCTGCCATGCAGAAGATAAACTCCGTTATCATATAATTTTATCATCTTTGTTTTCCTCCTGTTCTAGACTTTATTATTCATATCCTTCATATGATCCGCCACCATCATGGCAATCTTAAATGTCAGGGCATCTTCAAAAACTCTGACATCCAGTCCCGTCTTTTTCTGGATTTTCTCCAGCCGGTATACCAGCGTATTCCGGTGTACATAGAGCTGTCTTGCCGTCTCGGAAATATTCAGATTGTTATCGAAGAATGTATACACTGTCGTCAGCTCTTCCTCCTCAAACCTCTCTTCAACGCCGTTTTCAAACACTTCATTTAAAAACATTTCACAGAGGGACGGCGGAAGCTGATGAATCAGACGGCCGATTCCCAGTTCATTATAGGCCAGAATATTTTTTTCCACATAGAAAACCCGTCCTACCTGCAGTGCCATGTCTGCTTCTTTATAGGACCGTGACACATCCTTAAGTTCCTCCACGATAGTTCCATACGCCACCCGGACGCCTACCATGGCCTCCATATTCAGCGTATCTGTGATCTCATGAGCGATTCTGTTCAGCTGTGGATAATCGTCTACCGCTTCCAGCGCCTTTACCAGAATCACATGCCGCTCATCCACCGCCGTGACGAAATCCTTCATGCCTGTAGCATACAGGCCGCGCATCGTCTCCAGGATCAGTGACTCTCCTTCATACTTGGACTCGATCAGGAACACGACTCTTCGCTGCTCTACCGGGATCTTCATCTTTTTTGCCTGGTTATAGACATCTACCACCAGCATATTGTCCAGGATCAGATTCTGGATAAACCGGTTCCGGTCCATCTTCTCCTTATAGGCAAATAATAGATTGGTGATCTGACTGGCCCCGAACCTTCCGGCTGTCAGGGCATCCCTGCCTTCTCCCTCGACTCCCAGCACATAGACCGGGTCCTCCTCGTCCAGGATCAGAAACAGACTGATCTCCTGCCCTGCCAGTTCTTCTTGTCCGCTCTCGCTAAAGGAAACTACATCATTTTCCCAGGAAAGCATCTTTTCACTGGTCATGACCAGGCAGACGCCTTTTTTGTCCCAGACAGCGCACTCCAGTCCGCTGATCTTCTTGATATCCTGCACTGTTTTGTGCAATAACTGATTTGACAGCAATCGGAAAACCTCCTGTTCTCTACATGTAAACCTTATTTTACCACAGGACAGCGGTGATGCACAAGCTTAATCCACGCCGCCCCTGTCTTAACCGAAAAACGGGACCCCGTTATCCGGGATCCCGTTTGATCATATCTCTTCAGACTAGTTCGTAATTGTCATCTCTGTCTCTTTGTCAAATACATGGATCTTATCAGCATCCAATGCAAATTTTACAGTATCGCCTGTTCTTGCTGTCGTTCTTGGATCCACTCTCGCTGTCATGCTTGCTCCTTCGTAATCGAAGTACAGGAATACTTCTGCACCAAGCATCTCGTATACACGGATCTTTGCTTCGATCACGGTATTCGGAGAAGCCTGAAGGAATTCCGGCTCGTCGTGAACATCTTCCGGACGGATACCAAGTACAACTGTCTTTCCGTCATATCCCCCATCGATCAGCTTCTGGCCTTTTTCTGCCGGCAGTTCAATCTCAGAAGGTCCTGCCACCAAATATACCTTGCCGTTCTGTACTTTACAGGTAGCATCTACAAAGTTCATCTGCGGAGATCCGATAAATCCTGCTACGAACAGGTTGCATGGATAATCGTACAGTATCTGAGGTGTATCTACCTGCTGAACAACACCAGCGTTCATAACTACGATTCTGGTACCCAGTGTCATAGCCTCTGTCTGGTCATGTGTTACATAGATGATGGTTGTGCCCAGTCTCTGATGCAGCTTGGAGATCTCGATACGCATCTGTCCACGCAGCTTAGCATCCAGGTTGGAAAGAGGCTCATCCATCAGGAACACCTTAGGATTACGTACAATCGCACGTCCCATGGCAACACGCTGTCTCTGTCCACCGGAAAGAGCCTTCGGCTTACGATCCAGAAGAGCTTCCAGGTCCAGGATTCTTGCAGCTTCACGAACCATCTTGTCGATTTCGTCCTTCGGAACCTTTCTTAACTTCAGTCCGAATGCCATGTTATCATATACTGTCATATGCGGATACAGCGCGTAGTTCTGGAATACCATTGCGATATCTCTGTCCTTCGGCTCTACATCATTAACAACCTTGTCGCCGATCTTCAGTTCTCCGGAAGTAATGTCTTCCAGACCTGCGATCATACGAAGTGTGGTAGATTTTCCACATCCGGATGGTCCTACGAAGATGATGAATTCTTTATCTTCAATCTCAAGATTGAAATCTTTTACTGCTTCAAATCCGTTTGGATAAGTTTTGTTGATATGTTTTAATGATAAACTTGCCATTGTATCGTCCTCCTAAATAGCTTTCGTTTTCGTTCTGTTAAAGAGTATAGTAAAATTTTTTAATTTCCGAAATACCCAAGTTGAACAATCTTTTCCAACATTTCTATACAACTTGACCAACACAGTGCGTTACAGCCTCGCAGACCCCGGGAGGCGGAAGCTGAATCGTCATGCTTGCATGTAAGATACAGCTTACGTCTACAGGGAGAGAGCGGAGCTCGTAACCACCAATCTCATAAGCAGTCTTTGCACGAAGTGCAAAACAAAAGCGCGGCAGCGCGAAGACTGCGCATGAGGTTGGTGGGTCGGCGAGGGGACTGCCTTATGCAGTACAAAAGCGCGGCAGCGCGAAGACTGCGCATGAGGTTGGTGGGTCGGCGAGGACTGCATTATGCAGTGCAAAAGCGCGACAGTGCGGTGACTATTCCAGCAATGCCTGATAAACGTCCCTTTTCCCGATGCCTCTGTCGCGTGCTACCTGTTTCATGGCCTCCTTTTTTGACATCCCTTCTGCCAGATATCTGTCCATATGCTCCTGCAGGCTGATCTCTTCCCAGCGAGCCTTTCGCTCCTTTTCAATTTCTTTCCGGCTGAGTCCTTCCACAACCAGCACGCATTCTCCTTTTGGCTCATGTTCCTCATAATAGGTGACTGCGCCAGACAGGCTGGATTCGAAAACCGTCTCATGCTTTTTCGTCAATTCCCGGCAGACTCTTACCTGACGGTCCCCCAGTGTCTCTTCCAGCAGGAGGAGGGTCTTCACCAGCCGGTGGGGCGCCTCATACAGAACGATGGTCCTGGTCTCCTGTTTTAATTCTTCCAGGATCTGCTGCCGCTCCTTTTTATCTGTCGGCAGAAATGCCTCAAATGCAAATCTTCTGGTCGGAAGCCCTGATATGGTAAGGGCAGTGATACAGGCTGCTGCACCAGGCACGGCTGTCACTGTGATTCCGGCTTCCCGGCACATCCTCACCAGTTCCTCTCCCGGATCAGAGATGCCCGGCGTCCCGGCATCGGTAATAAGGGCAATATCTTTCCCTTGCTCCAACTGCTCCACCAGCTTCCTGCCTTTTTCAATTTTATTGTATTCATGATAACTGGTCATTGGAGTCTTGATTTCGAAATGATTCAGAAGGCGGATACTGTTGCGAGTATCCTCCGCTGCGATCAGATCCGCTTCTTTCAAGACGCGTACGCACCGGAAGGTCATATCCTCCAGATTTCCGATAGGCGTCGCACATAGATATAACGTTCCTGCCATAGCCTGCTCCTTTCCTATTCCACACCATACAGCCTTTTCAGTTCGTCCGTATAACTCCCATCCTTCTCATACACGATCAGCGGCGGGTCTGTCTGCAGTCTTGGGCTGCCGCCCTTCAGCCCTTCGATCAGGACCATATTGGGCTCCTTATCCACATAAGGGTAAACCAGCCGCATCCGCTTAGGCTCGATGCCTGCAGACGACATCTTTGAAAACAGCTCCGGCAGGCGGAAAGGACGGTGTACCATATAAAATCTGCCTTTGGACTTCAGCACTTTTGCACTTTCCCTTACGATATCATCGATCGTACACAGCACCTCATGCCTTGCAATATATAATGCTTCTTTTTCATTTCGAAGGCCGTGACTGCCGATCATATAGGGCGGATTTGTAGTAATGACTTCAAAAGAAGCCGCTCCAAAAACAGAAGCTGCTTCTTTGATGTCTCCGGTTACAATATTGACTTTTTCCTCCAGACTGTTAAGCTTTACACTCCGCGCAGCCATCCGGGCGCTTTCCTCCTGGATTTCCAGTCCGGTAAAATGTTCTCCGGGATACTTGGCTGCAAGCAGAATCGGCAGGATTCCGTTGCCACATCCAAGATCCAGAGCCCTCTCTCCCTTTTTTACTCTGGCAAAAGCGCTTAACAGCACCGCATCCATGCCAAAGCAGAATCTGCCCGGGCTCTGGATAATCTGATAGCCCTTGATCTGCAGGTCGTCCAGCCTCTCGCCCGGATATAAGAAATCATTCTGTTGTTCTTTATTCATCGTCTAATTTTGAGGCTCCATTCTTTTCCTCTAAATTTTTAAGCTCTGCCATTTCCTCTTTGGAAATCTTCATGTCTTTCTTTCTTCGCCTTGGCTTAAACTTCAGTTCGGAAGCCTTATACTCCCGGATCTCCTTTTCATCGTTGTCCAGAGCCACCACGACTTTTACCATCTGGCGGAGGATATTCACTGCCTGGACGTCCCCTTTCAGCCCTTCCGGCGTTGTCACATGATCCCCTGCCGACGGAAGATGGCGGTTCAGTTCTTCATAAATCTGTTCCTCATTGGTCAGACAGCACATCAGTCTTCCGCAGACTCCGGAAATTTTGGAAGGATTCAGCGACAGATTCTGCTCCTTGGCCATCTTGATCGATACCGGCGCAAATTCTGACAGATATGTGTGGCAGCATAACTCCCTTCCACAGATCCCGATGCCTCCGCGGATCTTTGTCTCATCCCTCACTCCGATCTGTCTGAGCTCGATCCTGGTCCTGAACACGCTGGCCAGATCCTTGACCAGCTCTCTGAAGTCGATACGGCCATCCGCTGTAAAATAAAACAATACTTTATTATTGTCAAAGGTGTACTCTGCGTCGATCAATTTCATTTCCAGCCCGTGCTTACGGATCTTTTCCAGGCAGATGCCAAAGGCTTCCTTTTCCTTTTCCCGGTTTTTTTCTTCCCGACGGACATCATCCGCTGTGGCGATCCGGATCACCTGCTTTAAGGGCTGCATGATCTTTTCGTCCTCTACCTCTTTGGGGCCTGTGACTACTGACCCGAACTCTACGCCGCGGGCCGTCTCTACGATCACCTTGTCCCCGGTCCTGACTTTATATTTCCCCGGTGCAAAAAAATAGATCTTTCCTGCCCGGCGGAACCTTACGCCTATTACTTTTGTCATATAATTAATTCTCCTTTATCGTTAAAAACAACAGCTCCATCACCAGATCAAAGTTGACATTGGCGCGCAGTCTCGCCTTTGCCGTATCCAGTGCCTTTAAGATCGTCTCGATCCCTTCATAGGAGCTCTTTTTCGCCTGTTCCTTTATATAGGAAATCTGCTCTTTAAAGACAACCTTGTCCATATCTTTTGTCGCTTTATATAGTAAGACGTCCCGGTACCATATCATGATGATATCCAGATAGTCTGTGATTTCTAATTTATAAGCTGTGATCCGGTTCACCGCCTGTACGATCTCGCTAAGCTCCATCTCATGAATATACTTCAGAAGCTGGACAGCTTCCTCCCGGATCTCGTTGAAATGCTCAGAATTTGCCAGCATAATGGCTCTTCCCAGATTCCCCTGGGCAAATGCCGTACACATGTCCGCCTTATAATCCGGCACCTGCAGCACTTCCATCAAATATTTACGGATCAGCGTATTTCGGATATTGCGCAGCCGCAGCATGACGCATCTGGACGTAATGGTAGGCAGAAGCGCCTCCGCATTTTCCGTCAGCAGAAAAAATACCACATATTCCGGCGGCTCTTCCAGCGTCTTTAACAGTGCATTCTGCGCCTGCTGGGTCATCAGCTCTGCATGGTCGATAATATACACCTTGTAAGGTCCCTGATAGGGTTTGACCATCACCGTGTCATTTACCTGCTCCCGGATGTCATCCACGCTGATCGTACCTGGTTTTTCATGGGTCACTTTGATGATATCCGGATGATTGCCGCTCTCTGCCTGCTTACAGGAATGGCATACATTACAGGGATCCGGTCCTCCTTTTTCACACAAAAGTGTCATGGCAAACAGACTGGCCAGCATCTTCTTTCCTGATCCTCTCTCTCCGTTCAGGATATAGGCATGCCCCACCTGTCCGCTTTCTACCGCATTCTGAATGTACTTTATGATGTCCTTGTGTCCGACTACATCTTTAAAACTTCCCATGTCGTATTTCCCCTATGATTTCTTCTAAACATTTTTCTTTCTTCTGGTTTATAAACCGTTTCCGTATCCCGAGCCTCTCCAGGTTTTCCTCAGAAAAATCTCTGGTGTCTGCAAGAAACCTCCTGCACATCTCTGCATATTCCGGTTTCTTCTGGCTCCGTTCTCTTTTCAGCGCCCGCTCCAGCCTTTCGCCGTCCTCTACCTCAATATAGAGTGGGATCAGAGCGTCCCTGCCGTAAAAGGTCCGCATCTTCTCATAGGATTCCAGCGTACCGATCACCAGATAATCGCCGCTTTCAAGATCGATCTGGCCGTCATCCACGGTGGCATAGCGCCATGGTCCGCAGACCGTATCATAGACTCTTTGCTCCACCAGCTTTCCCTGCCGCTCATACGCATCCAGCACCTCATCTGTCACAAAAAAATACTCTACACCGTCTTTTTCTCCTTTTCGGATCGGCCGGGTTGTATAAAGCGTGATCGTTTTCAGCTCTGGCAGGGCATTTTTTACTTCTTTAAATAAAGTATCCTTCCCTGAGGAACTCTTTCCCATCATATAATAGATTTTACCCATGATGCCACACCTCGATCCGGGAATCATCTGCCAGTCCTTCCACTGTGAATCCCTGTTTCCTATACCATTGTAACATATCTGCCGCTTCTTGTGATACCCTTTCTCCCGGAACAATCAAAGGACATCCCGGCGGATAGAGATAGGCGTATTCCATGGAGATCTCTCCTGCACACTTGGCCCACGGAATCCTCCGGATTTCGGAAGGATTTTTCTCCCTGAGGCCTTCTGCCTCCTGCGGCGTCCATACCAGCTCCTGCCGCGGATATCCTGCTGCCCCGGGGAAGCGTTCTTCTTTCTTGCAGCTGCCAATCTGTCTGTCTATCCTTTTCAACGCTTCTATGAGCCGGTCCATCCCTTCCCTGGTGTCTCCCACAGAGGTCATCAAAAGGACATAGCTTCCGGCACACATCTCCGGCTGGAGATGATACTCCTCCACCAGTCTCCGGTACAGCTCCCGGCTGGAGATCTCTGCACCCTTTACCGAGACGACCAGCTTGGAGGGCTCCATAGACGAGGTGTGAATCAGCCGCAGATTTTTCAGTCCCTGCAGTTCTCTTCGGGTCCTTTTCAGCATTTCCACATACGGGGCAAACAATTCTCTTCCTTGCCCCGACACCAGACGGATGCAGCTGTCCATCGACGCCATCAGCACGTAGGAAGGGCTGCTGGACTGCAGCATATGCAGATACTTTCTCACTCTTCTTGGGTCCACAAGCTCTCCATTTATATGAAGAAGAGCCGTCTGCGTCAATGACGGCAGTGTCTTGTGCAGGCTGTGGATCACAATATCTGCGCCTCTTGTATTAGAATTTTCTGGAAAATACGGGTGAAAACCAAAATGCGCTCCATGTGCCTCATCCACGATCAATGGGATGCCGTGCGCATGGACCGCCTCTGCGATCGCTTCTACATCTGAGACGATTCCGTCGTAGGTGGGAGATACGATCACCACCGCACGTATTCCGGGATGCTCCCGGAGCGCTGCCTGAATCTCATCTGCAGAAATCTCTGTGTTCAGCTGTGTTTCCGGATCAAAGCCCGGATAAATATAAAACGGACGAAGCTCCTGCATCTCGATGGCATGGTACACCGATTTATGACAGTTCCTTGCCGCCAGGATCTCGTCCCCACGTCTGGTCGTGCCAAGAATCGCACTCAGGATTCCAACCGTACTTCCATTAATAAGGAAATGTGTTTCCTGTGCGTAGTATGCTTTTGCTGCCAGCTCCTGTGCATCCTTTAAGATGCCTTCTGCGTGATGCAGGTCGTCAAATCCGTCTATTTCTGTGATATCAATCTGATAGGGAGATACCCCTCCACACAGATCTATGTTTCGTTTATGGCCCGGCATATGGAACCCATAGTAATCCGAAGTTCCATATGCCGTCAGCCTGTCCATTAATGTATGCATTACAGTCTTTTCAGAAGTTCTTCTCTTTCTTTTTCATATCCAGGCTTTCCAAGCAGCGCAAACATGTTTTTCTTATAGCTCTCTACGCCCGGCTGGTTAAATGGGTTCACACCCAGGATATATCCGCTGACTCCGCAGGCAAATTCGAAGAAATAGAACAATTCTCCCAGAGAGAACTCGTCCTGTCTCGGGATATTAACCATCAGGTTTGGCACATTTCCGTCAGTATGAGCCAGCACTGTTCCATTCATGGCACTCTTATTTACAAAGTCCACGCTCTTCCCTGCCAGATAGTTAAGGCCGTCCAGATCTACCGGCTCTTCCTGAATGATGATCTCTTCCTGTGACTCTTCTACATTCATGACGGTCTCATACATGATACGGCTTCCGTCCTGGATGAACTGTCCCATGGAGTGAAGATCTGTGGTCAGATCTACAGATGCCGGGAAGATTCCCTTCTGATCCTTGCCTTCGCTCTCGCCGTAGAGCTGCTTCCACCACTCGGATACATAGTGAAGGCTTGGCTCATAATTGGCCAGGATCTCCACCGCTTTTCCTTTTCTGAAAAGGATATTGCGGACTGCCGCATACTGCATGGCGTCGTTTTCCTCAAATGCTGCATTCAGCGCACGCTCCCTGCCTGCTGCCGCTCCGGCCATCAGCTGGTCAATATCTGCTCCGCTGACTGCGATCGGCAGAAGACCTACCGCTGTCAGTACGGAGAACCGTCCGCCCACATCATCCGGAACAACAAAGGACTCATATCCTTCTTCTGTCGCCAGGTTCTTTAACGCACCCTTTGCCTTATCGGTCGTGGCATAGATTCTCTTTGCCGCCTCTTCTTTTCCATATTTCTTTTCCAGCATTTCCTTGAAAATGCGGAATGCAATTGCCGGCTCTGTCGTCGTGCCGGATTTGGAGATGATGTTTACAGAGAAATCTCTGTCTCCGACCACATCGATGAGATGTTTCAGGTATGTACTGCTGATGCTGTTTCCTACATAATAAATCTCCGGAGTCTTGCGGATCTCCTTTGATACCATATTGTAAAAGTTGTGGCACAGAAATTCAATCGCCGCTCTTGCGCCCAGATAAGAGCCACCAATTCCGATAACGAGAAGCACCTCCGAGTCATTCTGGATCTTTGCTGCTGCCTGCTTGATCCTTGCAAACTCTTCTTTATCATAATCAACCGGAAGATCGATCCATCCCAGGAAATCATTTCCGGCTCCTTCTCTTCCAAGAAGCTCCGCCTTTGCTGCTTCCGCGATCTTCTTCATTGATACCATTTCATGATCTGCTATAAATGCTTTTGCCTTTGAATAGTCAAATGTAACTTTACTCATGATCGTGACTCCTTCCATTCCTAATCCTTCGAGATATCATTTACTCCGTTCCTCTTCTGTTACTGGAACGTACATCTATTATATTAGCAAATCAGGAGTCGTTTCGCAAGCGCATCAGGCCATAAACTCTTCCAGGATCTGTCGGATCAGCACATCTTTGTCCACTTCTTTTTCTTTCTCCTTCTCGGCCGTCTGGACCATTCCCTGTGGTGTGGTCTTCTTCTCCTCCGGCGCTTTCAGGCGGCTTTCCGGAAATACACTTTCCTCTTTCCTTACTTCCGGCTGCTCTTCCTCTGCCTTCTGTACCGCAACCATGTCTTTTACAGGTTCGTCGGCTGCCAGGTGCGCCTCCGGAGCCATCACCTGGATTTCCTTCTGATATGCTTTTTCATATTTACGTCTGCAGACATTCTCCAGATAGTCTACCATATAATTTTTTACTGCGTTCAGCCGGTATCCCTCGTCTGTTGTCAGATGGAAAAGATATACAAAGACTGCAAGTCCTCCTCCGACGGCGCCTGTCCGAAGCACAGCGTCCCCCATTCCGTCCAGCCGTATGTACCATCCGGCCGCACCTGCAATGCCAAGTACCAGACACACGGCTGCGGCTGCCTTCTCCATCCTGCGCCAGGTATGCAGCTTGATCCCGGCCACCCGGTATTCATACAGATACTTGTCCACAAATACTTCCACATTTTCCACGGTATCGCTGACCATGCAGGCATGTTCAAACTTTGCCTTTACCAGCCGCATCAACGGGTGATTGCTCTTATTCATATTTCCCGCCGCCCACACCAGCCGTTTCAGCGAAAGATTCACCACGATTTTGCTTAAGATACCCGCTGCCGTCGTGATCCCCATCAGCACATATAAAATGCGCCCCTCTAATATGATTTCTAACATAAAAAAGCCCTCCTTTTGACTGCATTATACTGGAAAATCAAAAGGAGCGCTTAAAAAGTGTTCTACAGATTCCGCGCAGATTCTGGCGGATATTGTGGATCCATTGTCTTTTTTGTCCGGCGATAGTTTAAAGCATCCGCATCAATTCCTTTACCAGCGCCACGCTGTGGGCAATTGCCTGCTTTTCAAAGGTAGGATAGTCCATCACCGCACTATTGTCAGCTTTGTCCGAAATTGCACGAATGATGACATACGAAACTTTGTTCAGGTATGCCACGTGAGCTATGGCAGTTCCTTCCATTTCTACACAGGATGCGTGAAACGTCTGTTTGATCCAGTCCTTGCGCGCCTGGTCGCCGATAAACTGATCACCGCTTGCTACCCGTCCCGTGAAGGTCTGGATATCCGGATTCGCCTTTCTGTTTGCTTCGGAAGCCTTCCGGATCAGCTCCGGGTCTGCCGGAAATGTCAGTGTATCCATCCGTGGAACTTGTCCTGGTTCGTAGCCAAAGGTACCTGCATCTACGTCGTGGTATACCGCATCCGTAGAGATCACCATATCCCCGATGTCGATCCCTGCATCCAGAGATCCTGCAATCCCCGTATTGATGATCGCTGATACCTGAAACTGCTGCGCCAGGATCTGTGCGCAGACTCCTGCATTGACCTTGCCGACGCCGCTTCTTACCACTACAACCTCTTTTCCTTCAAGTGTTCCTTCTACAAATTCCATGGATGCAGCTTCTGTCACCTTATGGACATCCATAGCTTCTTTAAGCGCTGTTACCTCTTCTTCCATTGCTCCGATAATTCCTGTCTTCATGCTCTTCCTCCTTCCATTCTTTCACTCTAGCAGAATCCCTTGTGAACTGCAATATTTTCTGCTATAATATAAACTAATGTCGAGCCGGATTGTAGTGCGAAACACGGAACAATCCACATGGCTTTTCAAATCTTACTTGCAAAAGAGGAGGCTGTACTGATATGGAATATATTCCTCACGGCGTCTGTTCTCGTCTGATCCATGTGGATCTGGACGGAGATACAATTAAAAATGTAGAGTTTGTCGGCGGATGCAGCGGAAATACTCAGGGGATCTCTCATCTGGTAAAAGGCATGAATGTTCAGGATGCCATTACCCGGCTGGAGGGTATTCGTTGTGGGAACAAGGCTACTTCCTGCCCGGATCAGCTCGCTCATGCTCTGAGACAGGCAGCTGGTCAATAGTGCGCGAAAAAGGATGCGGAACACTACCGCATCCTTTTCTTTCTTTTGCACCTTTGTTCTCTTTTTGTTTGTTGCCGGGGAGGCTGTGGGACGCGCTGTCAGCGACGTCTTTGGCCCGTAACGTGGACCTTACGGTTTCTCAATGTAAGGATTTATTTATTTTTTACTTGCTTAAAAAAATCATGCACCGCAGACGGCGCGTCCCACAACCTCCCCGGATTTTGTAATTCCCGTCGCCACCGGGATATCGATTCGTATCGCTTTTCTTTAAAAACTTTCCTTCTCTGTTTGTTTCAAATGGTTATGGCTCTTCCACGTAGACACCGTCGGTAAAGGAACTGCTGACATCATCATTGGCCGCATGATAACACCTCACTCGATAGTAATATCCGCCTTCTACTTCTAGAGCTCTATTGGCACCTACTCTATCTGTGTTTGTATTTTCTTTCTGCCAACCTTCATAGAACTCCCATTCCGTATCTCCTTCTTGGGCTCGCTCTACCATCACACCAATACGAACACTTTCGACATCATGTGCTGCAATCGTCGTTCCTCCTGCATATATCTTTCCCGGTCCCAAACGTACCACCTTCGAATAACCGGTCAACAGGTCGACTCCTCTGGTGATTTTTGTATCATACCCAGTAGACTCATTTTCTTTCGTCAATACCGAACCATCCAAAACAGGCTCATCAGCCGCTGCTTGTACCTTCCCTGCTGAAAAAAATGGCATGCTTAAAACCAACAGAGCGATACAGCAAGCTGACAAAATCTTCTTTTTCACTCCTCACCTCCTGCCACACTTTTTCTCCCTCATTATATAAACACATAAATCTATAAAAACTGACGCCAAATTCTTTAAAAAAATAAATTTTCTACAATATTTTCAAATTGTTCTTTCTCTAAACTGCCTATCAAGAAATATTCTAATCCCTTATACTCATACTTTGCTGAATATTTTTTTTCTCCATTATCTGACGTAATATATTCTTTTACTTCAATCACACATCTTTTATTCTCTATTGTATAGTCATTAACTATTTTATCCTCTACATCAATTCCAAAAGATGTCTCTGCATATATACTATTTATTAGGTAAAATATTTCATTTCCATCCATGTCAAAAAACATTTCTGCTGTCTGTAGTTGTTTATCAATAACAACTTTTTCAAATCTCATTTGATTTGGTCTAACTAACAATCTTACGGGATCTATCCCAAACACATCTTTCAATTCATGATATGCCTCTTCTTCATCTTCTTCCACAATCACCAAATTCTCGTCGCTTGAATTAACTTTTTCGATTTCTCTATCTCCAACAGCCTGTCTGACCATCATGATCACTCTCTCTGGTCCACCTACCGCAGTGGCCCCTATGGCAAATGCCATGATTACAGCCGCAATGAACGCAACCTTTATCCGCTTTGGCATACGGCTAAACCTCTTTTTCTTCTGTATCGCTTTCCTTCCCAGTTCCAGGGCGCGACGGTCCTCTTCGGAAAGACGGCTGTAAAGTTCTTCCTCTTCTGCTTTCCTGATCTTCTCTATCTCCTCATCCAGTTTTGCGCGGATGGCCTCTTTGCTGCCCTCCGGCATCTGGCTGTCATCTTCAGATTCACATTTTTCTATATTCTGTTCTTCCTCTTCTGCCAGTTTTTTAAAATCCCCGGCAAGACGCTGTTCCAGCGTATCTTTCTTTTTATCCATATTTCTTTCCTCTTGTGCCATTACAGGACCTTCTTTCTCTTGACCAGAGCCTTAAGAAACGTATAATATATAAATATAGGATATGCTCCGTCGGGGCATATGATACGTATATTAGCTTGGGAGGTCCTTATGAAACGTATTATCTTAACCGGTGGCGGCACTGCCGGCCACGTCACTCCTAACATCGCACTTTTGCCGCGGCTTAAGGAGCTGCAGTACGATATCCACTACATCGGCTCCTACAATGGTATTGAAAAAGAACTGATTGAACAGTTCGGAATCCCTTATCATGGTATTTCCTCCGGGAAACTGCGCCGCTATTTCAGTGTACAGAATTTTACAGATCCCTTCCGTGTCCTGAAGGGACTTGGTGAAGCCAGACGGCTCATCAAAATATTAAAACCGGACGTCATCTTTTCCAAGGGTGGATTTGTTTCTGTTCCGGTAGTCCTGGCCGGAAAACGCAGGCATGTGCCTGTCATTATCCATGAATCCGATATGACTCCCGGTCTGGCAAACAAACTGGCGCTTCCATCCGCCACTAAGGTCTGCTGTAACTTCCCAGAGACGCTGGAACATTTTCCAGAGGGGAAGGCTATACTGACCGGCTCACCCATCCGGCAGGAATTACTGTCAGGCGACAAGTATAAAGCCCGGGAATTCTTAGGTTTTACTTCCGACAAACCGGTGATTATGGTTATCGGGGGAAGCCTTGGTTCCGTAGCCGTTAACGAAGCGGTCCGCGGCATCCTTCCTGAACTTCTGAAGTCCTTCCAGGTAGTACACCTCTGCGGAAAAGGCAAACTCGATGATTCTCTTAAGAATCTTGATGGCTACGCTCAGTTTGAATATATCAAAGATGAATTAAAAGATTTGTTTGCTCTTACAGATCTGGTGATCTCCCGCGCCGGAGCCAATGCGATCTGCGAGCTGCTTGCCCTTCATAAGCCGAACCTTCTGATTCCTCTTCCTGCGTCTCAAAGCCGGGGCGATCAGATTTTAAATGCCCGTTCGTTTGAACGCCAGGGTTACAGCATGGTTCTGGAAGAAGAATCCCTGAATCAGAAAGTTCTCCTGGATGCGATCCATAAGTT
The DNA here is from genome assembly GCA_900553355.1 of uncultured Lachnospiraceae bacterium. Taxonomy (GTDB): domain Bacteria; phylum Bacillota; class Clostridia; order Lachnospirales; family Lachnospiraceae; genus Merdimonas. Next base: position 22,809 of record USDK01000001.1, on the reverse strand, counting down.
GTATGAAGACAGGGAAACTTATATAGATGCTATGAAGCAGTCTCCGCAGCAAAATTCCATTGATACCATTATTGATCTGATCGAATCTGTGGTAAATGCTTAAGACCCACCCCCGCCTGACCGGACTGGCCAGCTGCGGGGGCTTTCATTCTTCTACTATCTTATTGTAACGCTTTTCATAATTTTCCTTAATCCAATTTCTTGCTCTGTAAAGCATGCTGTAGAAAGATTCTATATCCATTTCCATCATTTCCGCCACTTCTGTCTGTGGTTTTTCCAGCACATAAGAAAAAGTAATCGCGTCATACCAGCGCACATTTTTGCGATATAAGGCTGCAAAGATATCTCCAGTAAGCTCAATATATTCTGATTCCCTCAGCTTGCGGATCAGTATCTCCTCCGGATTCTCATTGGATCCGGATATCAGCAGTTCCTCATCCTCTGTAAATTCCGCTACCGGATATTCCCACTGCGCATCTCTTTTCCAGTTCATCGCTGCATACTTCGCAGTCAGTATCAGCCATGGCTTTGCAGCCGTTGTATTTGTATGTTTCATATTCCGGAAGAGTTTCAGAAAAGTGTCCTGCGTAATCTCTTCTGCTGCATGGTGATTCTTAACGTACTTCTTCGCTGTCAGATATACCGCTTCCACATTTGCCTCGTATATGCAATCAAATGCGTCTCTTCCTTGCGACTCTGCCCTCACGCCTTTATCCTTCACTTCCGTAATTACATTTTCGACAGGATGTCGTTTTTGTCTTCTTCTGTCAGCTCACCCATCTTCCAGGTCAGTCCGACTCCGTCGTCTTTAAATCTGGGGATCATATGCAGATGAAAATGGAATACAGTCTGGCCTGCCGCCTCACCGTTGTTCTGTACAATATTATATCCGTCACAGCCCAGGACATCTGTGAGCTTCGTAATTATCTTCTTGGCAAGCACCATTACCTTTGCAGCCAGCTCATCATCCAGCTCATATAAATTGGCATAATGCTCCTTTGGTATGATCAGTGCATGTCCTTTTGCAGCCGGGTTCGCGTCCAGGATTACACGGAAATCATCATCCTCATACAATGTGGCGGTTGGAATTTCTCCTCCGGCAAGTTTACAAAAAATACAGTTTTCGTCTCTCATACTTTCATCCTTCTTTCTGTAAAATTTTTGATTGATTATTTTAACCGCCGATGCTAAACTGATAAGTCAGAAAGGGCGGTAATATCTATGTTTACAACGACAGACTACGACAAATTACAGCAGATTATGGAGGAAAGTCCCCAGAAAAAGGAACTTTTAACCAGGCTTTTGGAAGCTCACCGGATGCAGATCAGCACCATCAGTCATGAGATCCGCAATCCTCTGTCTCTGGTATACAGTTCCCTCCAGCTGATCGAATCCGGACATCCCGAAGTACATCAGTTCCGTCACTGGGACGAGATGCGCCAGGATATCGAGTACATGACACAGCTTTTGGAGGAATTGTCTTCTTATAACAATGGAGAGCGGCTGAACCTTACCGATACTGGTATGAGTTCCTTCCTCAGAACTCTGGCGCTGTCTTTTGCAACATCGTTAATCGATACCAGGATAGAGTTTATCTCCAAGATCGGCCCCGATCTGCCTGTATTGTCCATTGACACAGTCAAATTCCGGCAGCTGCTGTTAAATCTTCTGGCCAATGCAAAAGACGCGCTTCTTGCCTCGGACCACACGGTGATGACACTTACACTTTCCGCTGAAGTCAAAGATCATTCTCTGGTGATTACTGTTGAAGACACCGGATGCGGCATTTCTCCGGAAGACATGGATTCTATTTTCGAACCTTTTGTCACTCATAAGCAGGGAGGCACTGGTCTTGGCCTTGCCATCGCCCGGCGAGTCATCCGTGCACATCACGGAACGATCCATGCCGCTTCTGAATCAGGCAAAGGAAGTGTATTCACGATCACTCTTCCGGTACAGTAAAAGTCCGCATATGATACCAACGATCAAACCACCCACATGTGCGGCATTGTCAACACCTGTACTGGAAAATCCAAAATACAGGCTGATGGCAATCATGATCAGCATTCCTCTTCCAGAAATATTGCGAAGTCTCCCGTGATTTCTCACCACAACATAAAGCAGTGCTCCTGTAATGCCAAAAATCGCACCCGATGCTCCTGCCGATACCGTATAATCCTGAAACTGAATATCCAGAATGCCGGACAACAGATTGCCTCCCAGTCCGCTTAACAGATATGTGATCAAAAACCGCAGACTTCCCATTTCCAGTTCCAGGTTCCAGCCGATCATCAGAAGCATGATCATATTGTTGAACAGATGCTGAAATCCAAAATGAAGAAATATGCTGGTCAAAAGCCGGTAATATTCTCCACTCTCCTGCACGTAAGGTACATACATTGCACCATGCTCCAGCATATATCCTGCATCTTCTGTCATGCCTCCAAGAGACAGATAGAAAAATATGATTACATTTGCAGCCACAAGTGCGATTGTACAATAAGCCTTATCCTTTTCTTTCTTCATCCTGCTGCCTGTCCACCTTCCGGTCCTATGTGATACCACTGTTTTTTGTATGTTTAGTATAGCATAGATTGCAGTTATTTCACTACTTCATTTTACGAAAAGATTCGGCATTTTTCGTCAAAATCCGCTATAGATCTTCCTCCTCTATGTGGAGCCCGTCCCAGTCTCCCCACCTTTGCTTTTTATGTCTGTTCAGGAACTTCCTGACTGGCTCCCACATCTGGTCCGTCTCTCTCAGGATGGCGCTGCCCATCTCCTGTTCCGTGATCCAGTCATGCTCCCTGGTATCATAACGGATTTCTTTTGCTTCTTCCTTTTGAGGCTTTTCTTTCTCCTGAAAACATTCTTTCATCAGCTTTTCCATGCTGTAATTCTCTTCCATTGTTCCTTTATGTAAAAGAAATATGATCCTGACCGCCTCCTTATCCTGATAATCTGCCTGCTTGACAAAATACTCTGTCAGCAGATGAAATTCCTCCCACAGATCCTGTTTAACCGGCGGATAATAGCAGAAATAGAATCGATCCTCTTCATAAAAAATATACTCTGGCTTCAGCAGGATTCGGTGTATATCCAGAAGATATGTTTCCGCTTCCCGGACCGCCGCCTGAAAGGCTGTCAGAAATTGCTTAACGTCCGTCTCCCCTATCCCGGCTCTTTCATACATTGCTTTCATAGATACTTTCCCACTGACATCATAATCATAATAGCTGCTTTGATCCATCCCCCTTCCTTGTACCCGCAGAAAGCTTTCCAGAGTGTTGACTTTGAGCATACGCATCTGATAATCCTCCTGGTATTGTTCCTTTTCTTCGATTGTAATCTTTCTTTCCATGGTCTGTTATAAGAACCTCCTCCATTTGCGAATCTCTTTTTCCGGCTCTGTTACAGCCGCACGCTGTTCAACCATCAGACGCATTCCCCTTCTGGACGCACTGACCTTGACGGTAATCTCATCATCACTGACGGAAACTCCCACATCCGCTCCTGCGAACAAGATGCATTTCCCGTAGATTCGTTCTGCAAACAATGCTTCCAGCTCCCCTGCATCTGCCCCGTCCTTTTCTCTGGCTTTTGTACTCCCTGCCACCGCAGTTTCATAGGCAGCCGCTGACAATATATTTTTATCATGATAGTAAAAAATCACCAGTACAGCAGCCATAACCAAAAACAGCGCCAGCGGGACAATGACCGACATTTCTACTGTAAAAGAGGCTTTCAGGCTTCTTGCCTGCCGACTCATACATATCCTCCTCCCCATACGCTGATCAGATATCCGGCGGCAAGGAAGGGATAAAATGGCACAGCACATCTCCTGGACATTTTCTTTCTGGCCAGAAGGATGACAGATACGATCGTCAGCAGGACAAAGGCCGACGCCAGCACTTCCAGCAATCCCCAAAGGCCCAGAAAGATGCCAAGGATCAGGATTGCCCAGCTGTCTCCATAACCCATTCTTTCTCTTGTCGCACGGCTGAAGAAAAGAAAGGCTATCCCCACGGCTGCACCTCCTGCAATCAGCCAAAGGTCCTCCTTTCTGACAGTCAGCTGATAGAGAATGACTGCCAGGTTTGCCATCCCTAAGATCTCAACGGGAATTTTCCGAAACTGAATATCGATGACCGAAAGAACCCCCAGAATCCCCATACCGATCATCTGACTTAATGTCCACATCTGGAACAGGCCCCCTTTCCTGCGACTTCTGACAACGGCACCGCATAAACTGTTCGTTTCAATCCGCTGCAGGACAGCGAAGTATGATAACGATCTCCGGTATCTGTAATATATACAGCGCCGCCTGATACTCCTTTACAGTGTTCACATGCATAGTACTTCCCCCCGCTCTCGTTCCGAAGCCCCGGAAGATCCTCGCCGGACACCATCCGGACAGACAGATCCAGATGGCTGCAATGATAATCCTTATGATAGACCAGTCCTGTCTCTGTCACATACACAGTCTCCTCATCTGTTCCCCCGAAGACTCCTTTTTCATAACCGGTCCATCCTTTGATCCGCATCGTCTCTTCATATGGGATCAACGAGACAGAAAACATCGGTATCGGAATCCGGATCTGATACCTGGCCGTAATCTGGCCGATCCCGGTTCCCGGAGACATATAAGACTGGTCGCAGTGAATCCCACTGCTGCCTCCTTCCACAAGGCTTCTCTCCAGCCGCCCTGCCCCGATACTTTTCACCACATCCGCCTCCAGCCGGGAGGGCATAATAACAGGTGCCATGGCAGCCTCCTGGGCAGCCCTTTTTCCGGCATACTGGAGTCCGGAGCGCACCGCCGTCCCCACCGCCATCAGCTCCAGGAGATAGATCAGGCAGACAACTGCCAGGAAAAAGATCGGAACCGCCATGGCGGCTTCCACTGTCACAGAGGCAGATGCGGATGCCCTCCCAGACTTGATAAAACAGACTTTTTGAAGGGGAGTATTTTCTGTATAAATCACACGAATCCTTCTCCTTTCTATTAGAATTGACATTGGCTTTTCAGCCAGAGATTTGAGTGTGGGAATTTTCAAGACGCCCGGAAGGGCATCCGCATCTGCCTCTTACTGATATCCAAAATACGTGGGGAACGTGAACCGGATTCCTCTTCTTAAATTGACTTCTGACTGAAACTCAACCCGGCTGATACAAAGGTCTGCACGAAAATAACTCTGTCCATGTTCACCTTTTAGATTCTGCTCTATCATCCCAAGGGTCCGTATGGCGCTAGTTTCCCGGGATTCCAGAAAAAGCAGCATCCTCAGATATTCCCGGTATAAAAGACCTCCTTCTGTATCCATCCCTTCGCTCTGATCCTCGTCTGTCCCCAGCTTTAAAAGGGATGAAAGGCTAAGCTGCCAGCTTTCTTTTGATTTCACCAGCGGCACCCGGCTTCCATTTAACAGCGACCGCAGATCCATTACCGTTTCTCCATAGGCCCAGGCAAGAAGAATCACCTGCGCTGCTGCCGCTGTAATAGCCGGCACCGCCAGAAGCGAACAAAGTGTTAAGGCCATCGCCTCAGCCTCGGCCTTCATAGCCGCGTCCGTCTGAATATAGGCATAGTTTGGAACGAAGCGAAGCAGCATCAGCTTTGTCACAACAGCCTCCAGATTCTCCCTGTCGCTGGATTTCCCTTCCAGGATATATTCCAGCTCATAGTCTAGTGTGCCGGTCTTTTCCTCGTCGGTAAACATGGAAAAATGCTCCAGCAGATATTCTCCGAACAAAAGCGATGACAACGTTCCTCCTTCTTCTGCCACGTCGGAAAAATCACCATATCCCTCGTTGAGCTCCCGATTTTCAAGAAGTTCTGACGCATCTGTCTGCTTGTTCGACACTTCTTTATCCTTAGGCATGACCAGCTCAAGAATCGGCGAGCTTTGAAGTTCTCCCACATGGTCAATGGGATTCTCCTCCTTAGGAAGTTCTCCTTCATTGGCCGCAAGCAAATCCTCCAGATTCTGTTCCTTTTCCTGTTCCTCCGCCTGATACTTTCCTGCCTGATCCTCCTGCTGCCCCCACACGGAAGTCATGCCTGTCCATTCTTTTACAATATCCAGTCCATATTTTTGCTCCATGTAAGATGACACCTGTTCCCAGAATGCCTGACACCCATCATCAGTCAGAAACTGGATCCTCAGGATCTTTTGCTCCATGCTGCCGGCTCCATAGTATTCCAGGCGATCTATGAGATTCTGCTCTGAATACTGCCCTGTTTCATAACTTCCGTCCAGGGCAAAAATTTCATACTCTTCCAGAAGCTCCTTCTGGTATTCTGCAAATACACTTTCTATCGCCCGGTTCATGTCCGCCCTCCGGTAATTTTTCGCCATCTGAATCGAGGCACTTTCCATCACTGCCCCGATAAATGAGATCAGCAGGATAAAGATCAGGCTCAGAAATACCGTGATTTCCCCTCGAACTTCCGTCAGATTCCCGCGCTTTCGCTGGTAATTTTTTCGAAAATCGTCTGTACCAGACTGGTCAGCTGAGACTTGAAGATAATGACCAGTCCGATCAGTACCACCAGAATCAGGATAATTTCCACCACGCCGATCCCATCGTCTCTTCTTAGCATATGTAACAAATATCGGATTCTCCACATAACCATTCTCCTCTCTCCTGTTTTTATATAATCTGCATGGACAGAAATGCCGGTACAATCACGATCACCAGCACTACTGCCAGCATAAGGAACATCGGCAGCAGCAGCTTTGTTCCGGCCTCCTCTCCCAGCCTTCTGGCCCTGGCCTTCCGTTCCTCAAAAGCCTGAACAGACTCCATCTTAAGAAGCTGTGTCAGCCCTTTGGTTCCTTTTCTCAGATTCTGAGACAGCAGCGCTCCAAACCTTAGATACGCCTGAATCCTGCACCTGCGTCCAAAATTTTCATAGCTCTCTGCCTCGGTATGTCCGCTTTCCATCTCCCGGCAGGTTTTCTGCATCTCCTCATAGGCATAGCGCACCCCTGTCTTTTCCTTCTGCCGCTCATATTCGTCCACCACCTTTCGAAACGCCCGTCTGACCGTCATCCCTGCTCCCAGATACAGGGTAAGCTTCCCCACAATCTCTGGATAATCCCGGATCATCTGACGGCTTCTTTCATTCTCATCCTGTATTTCCGTCTGCTTTCTCTGTGCTATAAGCAATATTCCGATCAGCAAAGCCATTCCGATCAGAATCGCTCCCCGGCTGTCCATCTGCCGGTAGTAATCTGCCGCCTTTCCGCGGATTGTCTCTGGCAAAATCCATTGTTTCTTTTCCCTGCTTCCTGCTTCTGCCTTTGTAAGTTCTTCTTTGACCTCTTTTTGCCGGGCCTCCTGCCTTGTCAGAGTCCGGGGATACAGGCAGGCCGTACACTGATATCTGGCCTGTTTTGTCTCGTCCTCCCGGTAGGTCAGTACAGCGCTTAAGTCTACTAGCGTTCCGTCCTCCTGCAATGCATCTTCCTGAATCTCCCCCTGAATATTCATCACATCATAGCGGTCCAGCTCCCAGGAAATGTCCACCGGTTCCTCCGGAATCTGAGTCATAAGATCCAGATCTGTTTCTACCCGGTCCAGGCTTTCATTCCCGTTCAGGATGAATGAATCCAGCTTTCTCGTCACCCGGTCGAACATTTCCTGAATCTCATCTGACGTATACTTTTGTTCCGCTACTTCTACCTCCACCGGAATCCTTTCGTCAGAATCTTCCATCACAACATCCACAGACTCCATCCTGCTTCCCTGCCCATAGGCGTTTCTGACAATTCCTCCTTCTATCTGCGTCTGTGATGCCATATAGTCGGCCGCCAGCAAAATAATTCCAGTCAGCAACAGTCCGCCTGCCATACCGGCGATCAGACTTCGATCCTTATGATCTTTAGCCCAAGATAATAAGCGCCCAGATAAATCATGAGACATACGGTCATCACCCCTGTTCCTGCCACATTTCCATACAAACTTCCCATAAATTCCGGAAAACTGACTGTCATATAGCCGATGATCACATACGGCACCGCCGACATCACCCGGAACTCATACTGCTTTGCGGCCAGAATCGTGTCGATCTCTCTTTTTACATCGATCTTATCTCCGATCTGTCTGGCCGTATCCTTAATGATCGCCATCATGTCTCCTCCACTTCTTTTTGCAGAAATAAATACTGCTGCAAAACTCCTGATATCCTCCATCTCTACTCGTTCTGCGAATTCTTCCAGCGCCTGTTCTACAGGCACCTGAAGCCGCAGCTGCCTTACGACAATCTGCAGTTCTTTCGATATCCTGGCCTCGTCAGGGTAGATCAGCCTCAGCTCCTTTTGCGCCTCCCGGAAGGCATTTTCCACAGAATAACCGGTATTTAGCGCTGAAGAGACCGCCAGAATCGCTTCTTTAAACTGAAGTGCAAATTCATTTTCCTTTTTCTGATAAGCGCTCTTCACCATCAGCCTCCAATGCCAGATCCATAACGGGATCAAACATATCACTGCCCAGACAGAACGATAATAAAGCCAGGCCGTCACACCGGTAATTCCTCCGGCCTTAACTGCGATCCACACCCACTCCCGCTTCGTCATATCCTGCTGCCAGCAGCTTGTCTCGATGAGTAAGCTCCTGACACTTCTTCCAAACGCCTTGAATCCTGCCATGTTCTACGCCTTTCTCTTCAAACTGATACAAGGTCTGCAGCCGGATCTCTCCATCGATATACCCCAGGACCTCCGTTACCTCCAGAACCTTCCGGCTCTTATCCCTCAGCCTCCCCAGGTGTACGATCAGATCGATCCCTGATGCAATCTGCCTTTGGATTGCCGGGAGCGGAAGCTCCATTCCCATCAGCACCATCGTCTCCAGTCGGGAAAGCATATCTCTTGGGCTATTGGCATGTCCGGTGCTTAAACTGCCGTCATGCCCTGTATTTAACGCCTGCAGCATGTCAATCGCTTCCGCGGAACGCACCTCGCCTACGATGATACGGGTCGGCCGCATTCTGAGAGCCGCTTTGATCAGATCCCGGATGGTCACCGCCCCGGTTCCTTCTACATTGGCGTTTCTCGCCTCTAGGCTGACCAGATTGGGAATGCCGCGGATCTTCAGCTCTGCATTATCTTCAATCGTGATGATTCTTTCGTCTTTTGGAATATACTGCGACAGCGCATTTAAGAATGTGGTCTTCCCGGAACCGGTACCTCCACTGATAAAGATATTATATCCCGACGCCACCAGAAGGCCCAGAAAACTGGACATTTCCTGACTGACAGACCCCCAGGCCACCAATTGTTCCATCGATGCTGCCTCTTTTGAGAATTTACGAATGGTCACAATCGGACCATTGAGCGCCACCGGGGCCAGCACCACATTGACACGTGAGCCGTCAGCCAGTCTTGCGTCTACAATAGGAGACGCCTCATTGACCAGCCGGTTTGCTCCTGCGACAATCTGCTGGATCACATCTTCCAGTTTCTCTCTGGAGACAAATCTACGGTCTGACTGATAAAGCCTGCCTCCCTTTTCGTAAAAAATATGCTCCGTGCCGTTGATCATGATCTCGGTGATTTCCTCGTCTTCCAGAAATTCCTGCAGAAGATCCAGCTTGCGAAAGGCATTGAATAATTCCTTTCCAAGTGCTGTCTTTTCTTCCAGAGATAAATGTTCTTCCATGGACGCTTCCCTGAGCACCTGGTAAATAAGCTGTGTCAGTTCCTCGTCCTCCACTTCTCTTGTCATGTCCAGTTCATCCATGATCCTGGCATGAAGCTGTTCCGCCCGGATCACCTTGAGAACTCCTTTTTCTCTATCTTCTGCTTTACATCATCATATCCAAGCAGGTGCAGTTCTTCTTCAAACTGAAAGACCTTGGCCGCGGCGATCCTGTCCGTTCCGGCCGGCATATGAATCTCCGTACACATACGGAGCAGTTCATAAACGCCCTGGATTCCCTCATCCAGATCCAGGATCACCACTTCATAGGATCCTTCTGTCAGAACCTGCCGCAGAAGATTTACCCAGTCCTTTGCCGGGACTCCCTTGATATCCTCTGAGACCCGGGCTGGCAGAAGATAATCCAGCGCACCCATATGGCTGACCATAGATGTCAGCATCCACCCCAGATCCTTTCCTTCCATCCGGGAATAGTACAATGCATCCGCCACTGTACTGCCTTCTTCTGGAAAATGGCCTCCAATACCGGCGTACAGCTCCATATTCAGATAAAGTGTATTTGCCGCCGCCCCCATCTCCTGTCCCAGCCGGAGCGCATAGCTGGTCCGTCCGGTCCGGTGTACTGGCGAGTAGATTCCAATCACCCGTACATTCTGTCTCTTTTTCTGTAAAAATAACTCCCCTGCCGTCTTAAGCTCCTGACCACAGTTTTGTATGACTTCCGCAAGAAGCGCTTCTCCTGACTGATACCGGTAAAGCGGGATCTCCCCCTCCTCTGTTCTGGTCTGTCCTGACTCCGTCAATACAAAAACATTTTCGGCGCTGATCCTTTTCCTCTCCTGAAAGGGACAATCCTCACTGATCAGAAGGATATCCACCGGACGGTCATTTGCAATTGCCTCTGCCTGTTTTGCCGTACTGCACACCTGGATCTGAAAAGCAAGTTCTTTTTTTCTCATCAGAAATGCGGCAAGCGCTGCAGCATAACCACTCTCCCTGTCACAGATTACAAAGCTGCTGCCCACATAGTATCACTCCCTCCTATGTACTTTTCTTGTGTGAAACATTATGAATGCTTGTCTTGAATGTCTGCCGAAATGGCATAGAATCATGAAACTCTTATGAAACTCTTGAATCTATCATCAGAATCAAACAGATGCAAGCTGTTCTGTCAGCTTGTAGGACGATTATACTCCCGGGATCTCTTCTTGTCCATCCCGTTTTTAAAAATTGAAAATCTTTGTGCATATTTTATAAGATTCCATAAAAACCAATCCCATACAACAGTGCAACGCCCGGAATACCGAGGATTCCCGATGTCAAAATCGTGATCGGATTGATTCCTACCTGAACAGAAATATCCTGAGAAGACAGAAATTCGTTTACAAAGAAAATAATAGCTATCCCAAGAACCATCCTCACAAAAATGTTTACTGCTATACGCATTCCTTTCTCCATCATAGATTTTCCTCTCTTTCATCTTTATTCCATATATATCCTCAATTCTGGTATTTTATTCCGGATTCCTGACATACTATTGCTAAACAGGAGTTTCGTTTCTATAACGGAGGTGAGATTATGCAGCTATTTAGCCGCGGCCGGACAGCAGACGAAGACGTTTACCACCGCCTTGCCCTGGATCCGGACGGAAACAGTCTGATGGAAGAGATTGCCCAGGTGAAGCAGGAAATGGATGATGCATATAATCATTTTCAGAACGCATCCGATCCCGATCTGATCGACTGCTGTATTTATAAAGGAAATGCAGCCTGGAAACGCTATCAGTTCCTACTGCGCCAGGCAAAAACAACGCAGATGGGGACGTAGACCTTTGCAAAAGGTCTACGTCCCCATCTGCGTTTTACCCTGTCCCCGATGAATCTACAGCCGGATTGTGATCTCTCTGTCTGTCCGGTGATATTGATGGTAATTCACACCTGCGGCGTCAAACATCCGCATAGATGCCTGTACCGACGGGGTGTCTTCGTATTTATTGCAGTCGTAGATGACTTCTTTGATCCCACTCTGGATGATTGCTTTGGCGCACTCGTTGCAGGGGAAGAGGGATACATAGAGTTTTGCTCCTTCCAGGCTGCCGCCGCGGTAGTTTAAGATTGCGTTGAGCTCGCTGTGGACAGTGTATACATATTTGGTCTCCAGTGGATCTTCTCCTTCTCTGACCCATGGGAATTCGTCGTCTGAGCAGCCTACCGGAAGACCATTGTAGCCCATGGACAGGATCTTATTGTCCTGGCTTACGATGCAGCATCCCACCTGTGTATTAGGATCTTTGGAACGCATCCCGGAAAGGATGGCTACTCCCATAAAATACTCATCCCAGCTGATATAGTCTTTTCTCTTTGTTCCCATGCTTCTTCCCTTCCCTTTCTCTGTTCTACTTTGTCCCGAAGATACGGTCTCCGGCGTCTCCAAGCCCCGGCACAATATACTTATGTTCATTGAGCCGCTCATCCAGCGCACCGATATACAGATCCACATCCGGATGTTCCTTCTGCATCCGTTCCACGCCTTCCGGCGCTGCAATGATACACATCACACGCATATGGCGGACACCTTTTTCTTTCAGCATCTGTACTGCCGCCGCCAGAGAGCCTCCCGTGGCGAGCATCGGATCTACCACAAAGACTTCTCTTTCTTCACAGTCCGCCGGAAGCTTGCAGAAATATTCTACCGGCCGGAAGGTGTCCGGATCCCGGTACAGTCCGATATGCCCCACCTTTGCCGCAGGGATCAGACTTAAAATGCCGTCTACCATGCCAAGTCCCGCCCGGAGCACCGGCACCACCGCCATCTTCTTCCCACTCAGTTCCTTTCCGGTCATTTCGCATATCGGCGTCTTGATCTTCACATCCTGAAGCTTCAGATCCCTGGTCGCTTCATAACACATGAGCGCCGCTATCTCACTGACGATCTCCCGGAATTCTTTGGAACCGACTTCCTCCCTGCGGATGTAAGTAATCTTGTGCTGGATCAGCGGATGATCCATAATCTGTACCTTTGACATAGTCTCCTCCTTATACTTTTATCACATGGTGTCCTGCTGCCTTTAAAAGGCGGTTCATGACAGCGCTCCCGATTCCGTCTGAATCAAAGGACTCGCTGTAGATCTCGTCTACTTTGTCCGCATCAAACTCTCTCAGGATTCCATACAGACGGCTGGCAATCGTCCCTTCATCTTCCCGGGTCCCCGCCACCTTTACATCCCCTTCCGGATAACGGGATCTGGTCTCTTCTGTGGCTATAATCCCAATCTTCTTTCCTTCTTTCCTGCCTTCTCTGGCCTTCTGGCCAATCCAGGCAGTCACATGCTCCATCTTTCCTTCTACGATAACAAGACTTGCCTTCGGTGCATAATGGCGGTACTTCATCCCCGGAGCCTTCGGCTTTATCTTACTGTCTGCATCCAGCAGGGTCCGGTCAACAGCCACTTCCCCGATCAGGTCCTCCAGCATTTCCCTTGTCACCGCACCAGGGCGCAGGATCATGGGCGGCTCCACTGTCATATCAAGAATCGTAGATTCTACGCCGATCTCCACCGCGCCGCCATCCACGATCATCTCAATACGTCCGCTCAGATCCTCAGCCACATGCTCTGCGGTCGTAGGGCTTGGCCGTCCGGATGTATTGGCACTCGGCGCCGCGATATAGCCTCCTCCGGCATCAATGACTGCTCTTGCCACCGGATGGCTGGGCATCCGTACCGCTACCGTCTCAAGACCTCCGGTAGTACCATAGGGCACGATGTCTGACTTGAAAAAAATCATAGTAAGCGGCCCGGGCCAGTATGCCTCTGCCACCTTCCAGGCTGTCTCCGGAATCTCCTTTACGATCTTTTCCAACGCTTTCATGTTAGTAATATGAACGATCAGAGGATTATCAGACGGGCGTCCTTTTGCTGCATAAATCTTTTTTGCCGCCTCCTCATTCAGCGCATCTGCCCCCAGTCCATAGACCGTCTCTGTCGGAAAGGCAACCAGCCCTCCCTGCTTTAAAATCTCTCCTGCCTGTCGTATCGTCTGTTCATTTATGTAGTTTTCATTTACTTTTTCAATCCTGGTTTCCATATTTTTCATTATACTACACTCTAATCACCCATACAAGCCAGGATTCCCCCGGCAATAGCCGTTGCAAGCCGCTGTTGATAGGACTCATCCACAAGAAGCGCAAGTTCTTCAGGGCAGCTTAAGAATCCACATTCTACGATCAGTGTAGGAACCTGTGTATTCTTCAGCAGATAATAATCACGATTGGCCTTAGACTCTCTGACCTGCGTTTCTTCTATCCTTTCAAATTCTTTTTCCATCTGAAGGGCCATCTGTTCCCCTTCCAGAGAGCCGGTATAATAGAACACCTGGATCCCGTTTACCGTTGGATCCGAATAACTGTTCTGGTGGATGCTGACCGCCAGATCCGGCGCCTCCCGATTGATCAGTTCCACTCTGGCTTTCATGTCCGAGAGCTTTCTGCTGCCTTCTTCTCCCGGATCCAGTTCCTGATCCCCGATTCTTGTATAGATTACCTGCACATCTGCTTTTTCCAGCTCTTCTCCGACTTTTTCGGCAATCTTAAGGTTCAGATCCTTTTCCAGTATCTCGCCGGATCCCACTTTCCCTGGATCTCTTCCCCCATGTCCCGGATCCAGGACCACTTTCTTTTTTCCCTCTGCCGTTCCGGCCGCGGACGCCTGTCTGGCCACCTCCCGGCCTGCCAGTGCCAAAGCGGCAAGAAATGCCAGCATTATTGCCAGTTTCAGAAATTTTTTCAAAAAAATCCCTCCTGTGATCATTCCTTTCTTTATTATATGATCACAGGAGGGATTCTATATTTAATTTACATACTGTTGGATCAGTGTCCAGATATCCGGATCTTCCTGTCCCAGCGCCCACGCCGCTGTACCTGCAAGCCCGTTATCCTTCATGAGCTTGAGCTTGAGCTCGATGGACTGCTCGTCCTCCAGCCAGATCTCATAGGTAACTCCATCGGCTTCCCAGGTCGCATAATTCTGCTGCGCATCCTCATCCCAGATCACAGACACACCTGCCTGCGCCACGGTATTTTCAGCCGCTGTCATACCAAGTGCCTCGCTGGTCACATTCATCGTATATTCTGCTTCATCTGTTCCGGCAGCCGCCGCGATTTCCTCTTCCGTCTTCGGCGTCTCCTGCCATAGCCTGGTAAAGAATGGAATACCGCTGATCACCTTCTCTGCCGGCACTTCCTTGAGCGTGGCCTCAATTCCATCCTTAACATAGTTATAGGAGGATACCGGTCCCGCCTCCGGAGAGCCTGCATAATGCTCATCATAACCCATGATCACTACATAATCTGCTACGATTCCCTGCTCTTTACGGTCATACTGCGTGTTAAATGACATTGGAACATAATTGTCTACAGACAAAACCAGTCCGTTCTGCCGGCATCTTACGGATAATTCCCGGATAAACTGAATGAAATGTTCTCCACAGTCCTCGGATATTCTCTCAAAATCCACGTTGATTCCGTCGATACCTACCCGAAGTGCCTCTGAAATAAGCTGATTGATCAGCTTCTGCCGCTTGGAAGTATGACTCAGAACCTCATAGGATTCATCATTGGAATCAATTCCTCCGTCAAAATCCCGAACGGCCGCCCACACCTCTATGTTGGACTGATGTGCATAATTCACATACTCTGCAGACGCGATGGATGTAAGATTCGCATCTGTATCTGCAACATGGAACCAGGTGGGCGCAATCGTTGTCAGCCCTTTTGTCTGAGCGATCATCTCCAGCACGCCGGAATTGGCGTCACTGTTAGTTACGTTATGCCACGCCATATTGATCGTGTAATCTTTGGAGATACTGGTAAATTCCTGCTCTTCAAAGTCCCTGGAGATCGTCTTTGTCTCTTCTTTGCGTAATGCGCTGTTTTTCACATAGCCGATAAATCCGTCGACAGTGCGGACTTTCTTCCAGTGTTCTTCGCTCTCTATGACTGTCACTTCGTCACCTTTACTGATCTGCGTCAGGATCGGACTCTTGACTCCGCCCTGGTAACGAACCTGCGTATCCCGCCGCACTTTGGCCACGGTCGTCTTGCCCCAGTCCGTTACGATCATCACACGGCTTGGATTATCATACACTTCATAATCAATATTGGTATACTGCTGGATAAAATCCAGGGCAATATATGCTGTGCTTCCTTCTGTTCTCAGAATGACATAGTCTTCGCTTTTTCTTTCATTGGACACAGAGTAATCCTGGCTTCCGACCTCCACTGACACCATATCCGTCGGCAGAGTATACAAAAGAATGTTTTCATTTGGATCCCAGTAGAACCGGCTGTTGATATAGTCCCTCACCGTCTCATACTGGATGTATGCTTTGCCGTCCAGAATCATGCCCTGGGGATCCACCACCTGATCATCCACAGTGATCGCCAGCTGTCCTTCCTTCTCTATCCCAAAATACGCATTTCTGTCATATTCTTCATCGGAAGGGCTATACCTCTTCCACAAAAATGCACCGACGACTGCTGCAATTACCAATATTATCAACAGGGCAATCTTAATCCCCAGATTTCTCTTTCTTCTGCGCTTTGACTGTGGCTTTCTCACCGGCCGCCTGTTCTCCGGCCGTCTACTTTCCGGCCGTCTCTGACTCGTCCTTCTGCCACTGGTCCTGTCTGCAGCACTGCGCTGCCTGGTATTCCTCCGGCCTGCGCTGCCCGTACGGGACGAACTCGTGCGGCTTTTTCTTTCCTTTTCTTCCATGCTGCACCTCCTACTAGACCTTATTATAGCAAAAGCTCTGACACACGTCATTAATTATTTCGACATTTTTTTGACCAGCTTACGGTCTGCAGGGTATTTACAATTCCTGAGATCACAGTTCTACCTTATCGAACCACAACGCTTTGATATCGCCGTCTTCATCCAGCTCATAGTCTCTCATATAGACCATGTCCTCACACATAAGATGAGCCTGTACAATCTGCATGGGACTTGCAGGGATCCCGTCAATCCCAAGATTGATTTTCTGCTTCTCGTACTTCGTCAGTTCCATAAACATATCGCGAAGCTCTTCCTTTTGCTCCATCCTTATTTCCTCTGTTAATGCCGAAATGATAACTACGGCCGCGGCTGCATATAATATTACCAGAAAAGGCTGTGATACATGAACTTATATGCTACGGCTAAATCATACTAGGAAGACAGCCCTCAGCATTATTTCTTTCTTCTTTTCTCTTTAAAATTTGTGATATTTTGCCTGAAATGGCAGTTTCTGATTGATTGCTGATAGATTCAGAAATTTACATTGAGAAATGAAATAAAAAAATTAAATAATATAAATGACTAAAATTCTCCCTCCTTTGTTCTAAGAACGTAGTTATCCGGGAAAACTATCTTCTAGTATCGTTTATTATATCCGATAGACTTCCCCTGCGCAAGTGCTTTTTGAATTTCTATTCATTTTATATATATTTTATTTAACATCTTTTCTTTGCTGTGCTATACTAAACTAGAAGGAAGTGATGAATATGAAGATTGAAAAACTAAGCGACAACCAGATCCGCTGCACGCTTACACGTGCCGATCTTGCTGCGCGCCAGCTTCATTTAAGC
This sequence comes from uncultured Lachnospiraceae bacterium, assembly GCA_900553355.1. GTDB lineage: Bacteria > Bacillota > Clostridia > Lachnospirales > Lachnospiraceae > Merdimonas. The sequence continues at coordinate 5,520 of USDK01000001.1, read as the reverse complement.
GAACTGGCATATGGAACCGAAAAAGCTAAGTCACTTTTCCGCGATATGATGCAACAGGCAGCCTTTGAATTTGGATTTGAGGCGGACGACATCCCTCTGATGATCGAAGCCATCCCCTCTTCTGCAGATTCCATTGTGCTGATAATTACTAAAGTCGAGGATCCAGAGGAACTCGACACTCGTTTTTCAAAGTTTGCGCCGGCCTCCGGTGCAGAGACTGATTTCCAGAAGAATCCGCCGAGCAAACTTGAGGGGGCAGACGCATTGATCGACCTTCTTGACAAGGTCAAGGAGAAAATGACTCCCCAGGACAACGAGTCTTCGTCTGATGAAAAGTCGACCGCATCCGGCAGACCGGCTCTTCGCCTGTTTTCCTTCTCCACGCTTGATAACGTACAGAAGGCCGCCGGACTTTTAAGCAGCATGTACTCAGGTTCCAACACTCTGTACAAGGATGAGGGCGAAAATGTCTATATTCTTGCCCTGTCACAGTCCGGACATACCGATCTGGACTTTAACCGTATCTGCAATATGCTGTCAGAATACGGATCACTGGAAAAAACTTCCGGTGCTGCGCTGGCATTTCTGGAGGAACACTGCAAGACCATTATTTCTGCAGATGCAGTCCGGACATTAGCCTCGATTTCATAATCATATGTATAAAAAGACCTCAGACATCAAAACTGTCTGAGGTCTTTTCGTTCTTAAGCCTCTACACCATGTGCAGTCAGTGTCGCATTTAACTTTGCGATCAAAAGATCCGGGTCAATCCCGTGTCCCATTGCACCCTGCTCGATGGTCTCCATCTGAGAATGCGGGCAGCCGATGCATCCCATGCCGGCTTCCATCAGATCATCCACGATCTTTGGGCATGTATTATAATACTTTGTAAGCAGTTCACCAAAGGTCATATCTTTTGTTACCTGTGCCATCATGACACCTCCTTTTCATTTCAGTGTTTTCATTATAATCTCTTTTCGTCATTGTGTAAACATTTTATTTAAATTAATCCTTTAATTTGATTTCTCAAAAGTCAATAACTATTTCGTTTTTTTTCGACAAAAACACATTTTTATCATATCTACACAAAACGTTCGTTCTTTTATTTCCCCCGAATAATCCACCGTTTTTTACTCTTTTAATGTGGATAATGTGGATAATTTTTTGAAAACATCGATTTTTCCACCTTTTTTTAGGTTTTCGATGTGGATAACTTGGAAAACTCCAATTTCCAGTTTTTTACAAATTTTTACATTTTTGTACATTTTGTACATTTCTTTTCATTTCACATTTTACCTGAACTTTAACAAACTGTTTTTATCTGTTTACACTCAGATCAGCCTGCGGACTGTCAGAATGTTTGTGTAAGTGGCCGGGAGGATGCCGATCCCTCTCTGGCTGTTAATGGCGTTGACGATCTCTCCATTTCCCATATAGATTCCTACATGACCGTCATACAGAATGATATCTCCGGGCGCCGCCTGATCGTAGCTCACCGGTGTCCCTACATTCTCCATATCCCAGGTTGTGCGCGGAAGGCTGATACCAAAATGTGCAAATACGGACTGGACGAACCCGGAGCAGTCGGCTCCTTCCGTAAGGCTTGTCCCTCCCCATACATAGGGATTGCCGATAAACTGGCACGCGTAGTCGACGATCGCCTGCCCGGTCTGGGCTTTTGCTGCGGCTTCCTCTGCCGCCCTTTGGGCAGCCTCTTCCGCTTCTTTCTGAAGCCTTGCAGCCTCTTCTTCCTTGGACTCTGCATAGACGAAGGCTTCTTCTGCCTGCTGGTTTTCCGTCTGACTTACCATTTCCTCTGCCTTTTCTTCTGCATTCTTTCCTATTATAATATAGTCAGAATACACATAGCCGGTTACCGTTCCGGACTGGATCTTCGTCCACTCGCCTACCGGACCGATGATCTTCGCCGCATTGTCAGGATACAGCTTCCCCAGCCACTCACTTTGTGTTGTCGGTTCGCTTCTGATATACAGAAACGTCTGGACATTGGCAAATGCCATATCTAAATACTCACCCTTCTCTGTCGGTACAAGATAATCTTCCACTTGAATCTCTTTATCTGACAGATAACAGTCATTTAATACTTCCCCGATTCCTGCCTGCGGCAGCGCCTGCTCTGCTGCCGTATCAGCAGCTTGTACCGTATAAGGGAATGCCATGACTGCACCTGTTATAGTAACTAAGAACAATCCTTTCTTAAGATCAGAACCCATAAACTCCCTCCTTTATGTTTTCTTATCTTTTGTAAATGTTACAGAATTGTTACATATGTTACGGTATTATTATATCACCTGCCGCTCTGTTGTCAACTGAATTCAGCGGCATTCTCTCGTCATATTATGCACTTTATCACGAAAATCATACTTTGATTTCATCTAAAATATTACAAAATGTTATATTTTGAAAAAAATTGTTGACAGAATAATTCCTATTTTATATACTGATTATAGTAATTATTATCATTATCGAAAGGAGGACTGGAATGGCAAATTTAAAGTACAGTAAGCAGCGGGCTTCCATTCTTCAATATCTGTCCAGCACTAATTCTCATCCGACTGCTGACATGGTATATATGCATGTGAAGGAAGAATTTCCTAATATCAGCCTGGGAACCGTTTACCGAAATTTAAATCTTCTGGCGGATATTGGCGAGATCATCAAGATTCCTACACCAGACGGCGGCGATCGATTTGACGGACGGACGGATTCTCATTATCATGTTGTCTGCAGCAGCTGCGGAAATGTTTTTGATCTGGAACTGGATCCCTCCTTTGATCAGTTCATCGACAAGACTGCCGGCGAAAGATTTGACGGAGCCATAGACTCACATAACATATTATTTTACGGAAAATGTTCAAACTGTTGTAGTAATATGAATAAAAAAAGTTTAAAATAAAGATTGACAAGCAGTATAAGTTATGGTAACTTAATATTAGTAATCGTTACTAATATTAAAATATATAATTCATAAAAAGGAGAGAAAAGACATGAAAAAATTTGTATGTACAGTATGTGGTTATGTTTATGAAGGAGAAGCTGCTCCGGCTGAATGTCCGGTCTGTCATGCTCCGGCTGAAAAGTTCAAAGAGCAGACTGGTGAGAGAGAATGGGCTGCTGAGCATGTTGTAGGTGTTGCTCAGGGCGTCAGCGAAGACATCCTTGCTGATTTAAGAGCAAACTTTGAAGGAGAGTGCTCTGAAGTAGGTATGTATCTTGCAATGGCAAGAGTTGCTCACAGAGAAGGATATCCGGAGATCGGCCTGTACTGGGAAAAAGCTGCATATGAAGAAGCAGAGCATGCTGCAAAATTTGCAGAGCTGCTTGGTGAAGTTGTAACAGACAGCACAAAGAAAAACCTGGAGATGCGTGTAGAGGCTGAGAACGGAGCAACTGCTGGTAAGTTCGATCTTGCAAAACGTGCAAAAGCAGCTAACCTGGATGCAATCCATGATACTGTTCATGAGATGGCAAGAGACGAAGCTCGTCACGGAAAAGCATTTGAGGGACTTTTAAAGAGATACTTCGGTTAAAATATGAAGTTTGGTAAACACTAATCTTAAAAGGAGGTTTTCGACATGTCAAAATATGCAGGAACAAAAACCGAACAGAACCTGATGGAAGCTTTTTCCGGTGAATCCCAGGCACGTAATAAATACACTTTCTACGCTTCCGCTGCAAAAAAGGCTGGATTCGTACAGATGGCAAATATTTTCGAAGAGACTGCAAACCAGGAAAAAGAGCATGCTAAGATGTGGTTCAAAGAATTCCATGGAATCGGAGATGTAGATGCTAATCTGGAAGACGCAGCTGCCGGGGAAAACTACGAGTGGACAGATATGTACAAACGTATGGCAGAAGAAGCAAGAGAGGAAGGCTTTGAAGAGCTGGCTGCGAAGTTTGAAGGCGTTGCTCAGGTAGAGGCTGCTCATGAAAAGCGCTACCGCAAACTGCTGGAAAGCTACAAGGCAGGAAAGACCTTTAAAGATGACGCTCCTCTTGGATGGAAATGCAACAACTGTGGATTTATTTACATGGGAGACGAGGCTCCTGAAGTATGTCCGGTCTGCGCACATCCGAGAGCTTACTTCGAAAGAAAAGTGGAAAACTACTAAGATTTTTAAAAAAACTGCAGGATATGATTCCTGCAGTTTTTTTCTATCGCTTTTTATTATGCGTATTTCCGTACATCTTGATGATAACCATCCAGGAATTCTCCCATCCTGTGAATGGCATCCGAGAGTTCCTCTGCTCTTGGCAGCATGACAATCCGGAAATGGTCTGGATCCTGCCAGTCGAATCCACTGCCTGGAACAAGAAGGATGTGTGTGGCATGAAGCAGATCTCTGACAAACTGCTTATCGTCAGTAATCTGGAATTTCCTTACATCCAGCTTTGGGAAAATATAGAACGCACTGTCATTTTTCACAAAGGTGATTCCATCAATCTGTTCTAACGCTTTTACCGCAGCCTCTCTCTGTTCATACAGACGTCCTCCGGGTCTTACCATAGACGCCGGTGTCTCCATATCCTGAAGCGCAGCCGGGATTGCTACCTGCGCCAGCGCATTTGCACACAGACGCATAGATGTCATCTGGACGATCCCTTCCCGGTACTCTCCAGTCAGCTGCCGTGGCCCGCTGATTGCCATCCATCCGCACCGATAGCCGCACAGGCAGTGAGACTTGGAAAGTCCGTTTAAGGTAACCACCGGTATATCCGAGGCCAGAGACGCGATGGATACATGTTTCTTTCCGTCCATCACAAGCCGGTCATAGATCTCATCTGAAAAGATCATAAGGCCTTTCTCCCGTGCAAGATCTGCAATCTGACGCAGGATCTCTACTGGATACAGCATTCCTGTGGGATTGTTAGGATTAATAATGACGATGGCCTTTGTTCTTGCCGTGATCTTTGAGCGGATATCCGCAAGATCCGGAGACCAGTCCGCCTGTTCGTCACAGGTATAGAACACAGGCTTTCCTCCGGCAATATATACGGAATTTCCCCACAGAGAATAGCTGGGACTCGGAACCAGAACTTCGTCTCCTGCATTTAACAGCGGAAGCAGGGCAAAAGATACCACTTCGCTGACGCCATTTCCGATAAAGATATCATCCGGTGTCAGTCCTTCTATTCCTTTGCTCTTCTCATACGTGCAGATTGCTTCCCGGGCCTCTGGCATTCCCCTGAAATCGCAGTAGGCCATTCCCTCCTGGGCACAGTTTTTCATCGCATTCTTTATGCTGTCTGGCACTTCAAATCCAAAAACAGCCGGATTTCCTGTGTTCAGTTTTAAAACGTCTATTCCTTTTTTCTGCATGTCCAGCGCTTCTAAATATAAAGGGCCGCGGATATCTGAATGTACATGTTCCATTCGGTTTGCTTTTCTCAATACTTCCATTTTTTCTTCCTCCCCGGTTTTTTCTTTACATTTATGGTAACGCCATTCTATAATATATTCAAATACCAATAATTATATATATGTTATATTATTTTAAC